>JAQAZZ010000212.1:0-34874 GCA_032127075.1 Micrococcales bacterium
AGCGTCCGAATGGCGGTGCTATACCTCTTGGTCGGCGGCGCCCGCGATGGGGAGGGGGCAGCATGAGCGGCACATATCTGGTCGGTGGGGCACGGCCGCTAGGCGGCGCGGCCGCCGACATACACCTAGACGACCGTCGGATCGCCGGTATAGCCCCTGCTGGGAGTCTGGCGGCGCGCGACCCCCACGTCGGAGACGGCGCCGGACTGGTGGCACTGCCCGGGTTGGTGGATCTGCACACCCATCTGCGGGAACCGGGCCGGGAGGACGCCGAAACGGTGCGCACGGGCACGGCGGCCGCTGCGCTCGGCGGTTTCACCGCTGTCCACGCCATGGCCAACACGTATCCGGTGGCGGACACCGCCGGCGTCGTCGAGCAGGTGTTCCGGCTGGGTCAGGAAGCCGGCTACTGCGATGTGCATCCGGTCGGCGCGGTGACCGTGGGGCTGGCGGGCGAACAACTGGCCGAGTTGGGGGCGATGGCCGATTCCGCGGCGTCGGTGCGGGTGTTCAGCGACGATGGCCGCTGCGTGTCCGACGCGCTGCTGATGCGCCGGGCCCTCGAATACGTCAAGGCCTTCGACGGTGTCATCGCCCAGCACGCCCAAGAGCCGCGGCTGACCCTCGCCGCCCAGATGAACGAGGGCCGCATGTCCGCCGTCCTGGGGCTGGCGGGGTGGCCCGCGGTCGCCGAAGAGGCGATCATCGCACGCGACGTGCTGCTCGCCGACCACGTCGGCTCCCGGCTGCACGTCTGCCATGTGTCGACGGCTGGCAGCGTCGATATCATCCGCCGGGCCAAGCAGCGCGGGATCGCCGTGACGGCGGAAGTGACACCCCATCATCTGCTGCTGACCGACGAACTCGTGTCCAGCTACGACCCCGTCTTCAAGGTGAACCCGCCGCTGCGGACCGAGGCTGACGTCCTGGCGCTTCGGGAGGGGTTGTCCGACGGAACAATCGACATAGTCGCGACCGACCACGCGCCACACACCGGCGAAGACAAGGACTGCGAGTGGGCCGTCGCCGCTTTCGGGATGCTGGGCCTGCCCACGGCGCTCTCGGTGGTCGCCGACACGATGGTGCGACCGGGGCTGCTGGACTGGGCCGGGGTGGCCCAGCGGATGTCGGCCGCCCCAGCCGCCGTCGGGCGGGTGGGCGACCAGGGCCGGCCGCTGGCGGTGGGCGAACCCGCCAACTTGGTGCTGATCGATCCTGATGCCACCTGGGTCGTGGATCCGGCGCAGTTCCCGGGGCCTGCCCGCAACAGCCCCTTCCGCGGGACCGAGCTGCCCGCCCGGGTGGTCGCGACCTTCCTGCGCGGAACCGCGACCGTCCTCGGGGGAGATCTGCAGTGGTGAAAGCCCTGAGCGAGCAGGCGGCCGTGACCGATTGGCCGCTGCGCCTGCTGCTCACCGCGGCCACTGTGGCCGTCATCGTGCTCGCCCTCCTGGCGCTGCGCCGCGGCTGGCGCCGCCGGGCCCACCGCCAGCAGTGGCCGGCCCTGCCGCCGGTTCCCGCTCCGGCGTCGGCGACCCGCAGCATCACCGGCAAGTACATCGGCACCGTGAGCCGGGGCGACTGGCTGGACCGCATCGTCGCCGGGGGAGCCATGGCCCGCGCAGACGTTTCGACCACAGCCGAGGGATTGCTGCTGGACCGCGAAGGGGAGGAGCCCCTGTTCGTGCCCGCTGCGGACCTCGTGGACGTGGGCACCGCCCCGGGGATGCTGCAGAAGGTCTTCGGCCGACACGGCGTGCTGACAGTGACCTGGCGCTGGGGCGGGGCCGACGTTGTGTCCGGGATCTGGTTCGCCGACCCCGCCGACCAAGCCACGGTCGCGGACTGGGTGCGCGGGCTGATGGACATGGAACCTGAGGAAACCGCAACCAGGGAGGGGTCGGCATGACGACCGGAAAACCGGCGGTGCTCGTCCTTGAGGACGGGCGCACATTCACCGGCGAGGCGTACGGCGCGGTGGGTACCGCTTTCGGGGAGGCGGTGTTCACCACAGCCATGACCGGCTACCAGGAGACGCTGACCGACCCGTCCTACCACCGGCAGGTGGTCGTGCAGACCGCGCCGCACATCGGAAACACCGGGATGAACGACGACGACGGGGAATCTGCCCGGATCTGGGTGTCCGGCTACGTCGTCCGCGATCCCGCCCCCCGTGCCAGCAACTGGCGCTCGCGCCGCGAGTTGGCCCAAGACCTGGATGAGGCGGGGGTGGTCGGGATCAGCGGGATCGACACCCGGGCGCTCACCCGGCACCTGCGGGACCGCGGCGCCATGAGGGTGGGGATCTTCTCCGGCGACCAGATCGCCGGCACACAGGAGCTTCTGGCACAGGTCGCAGACAGCCCGGCCATGGCAGGTGCCGACCTCACCGGCGACGTCACCACCCGGCAGCCCTACGTGGTCGAACCGGACGGCCCGCCGCTCGCCACCGTGGCGGCGGTGGACCTCGGCATCAAGGCGATGACCCCGCGTCGCATGGCCGAGCGGGGGATGCGCGTGCTGGTGCTTCCGGCGGGCACGAGCCCGGACGAACTCCTGGCAACGGGGGCAGACGGGTACTTCCTGTCCAACGGGCCGGGTGACCCCGCGACAGCCGACCACGCGGTGGGCCTGGTGCAGGCGGTGCTCACCGCCGACAAGCCCCTGTTCGGGATCTGCTTCGGCAACCAGGTCTTCGGCCGGGCGCTGGGGCTGTCCACCTACAAGTTGAAGTTCGGCCACCGCGGCATCAACCAACCGGTACGCGACAAGGCCACCGGCAAGGTTGCCGTCACCGCCCACAACCACGGGTTCGCCGTCGACGCACCGCTGGACGGCTCGTTCGATACACCCTTCGGAAGCGCCGAAGTGAGCCACGTGTGCCTGAACGACGATGTCGTCGAAGGGCTGCGGCTGCTGTCGGGCCGGGCATTCAGCGTGCAGTACCACCCGGAGGCGGCTGCCGGTCCTCACGACGCCGCGTACCTGTTCGACCGATTCCGCCAGTTGCTGGAAGGGGGCGGCAATGCCGCTGCGTGACGACATCCGCTCCGTCATGGTGATCGGCTCGGGGCCGATCGTCATCGGGCAAGCCTGCGAGTTCGACTACTCGGGCACGCAAGCGTGCCGTGTGCTGCAGGCGGAAGGTTTGCGGGTCGTGCTCGTGAACAGCAACCCCGCCACCATCATGACCGACCCAGAGTTCGCCGATGCCACCTACGTGGAGCCGATCACCGTCGACACGGTGGAGCGGATCATCGCCAAGGAGCGCCCCGATGCGCTGCTTCCCACCCTGGGCGGCCAGACAGCCCTGAACACCGCCACGGCTCTGGCGCGGGCGGGAATCCTGGACAAGTACGGTGTCGAACTCATCGGCGCCGATATCGACGCGATCGAGCGGGGGGAGAACCGCGAGGAGTTCAAAAGCATCGTGGACTCCATCGGGGCGGAATCGGCGCGCAGCCGTATCTGTCACAGCCTGGAGGAGTGCTTCGCCGCCGCGGCCGAACTGCAGTATCCGGTTGTGGTGCGGCCGTCGTTCACCATGGGCGGCGCCGGCTCGGGCTTCGCCCACGACGAAGAGGACCTGCGGCGCATCGCCGGGGCGGGCCTGTTGGCCAGCCCGACCACCGAGGTCCTGCTGGAGGAGTCGATCCTGGGCTGGAAGGAGTACGAACTGGAGCTGATGCGCGACCACAACGACAACGTGGTGGTCATCTGCTCCATCGAGAACCTGGACCCGATGGGCGTCCACACCGGGGACTCCATCACCGTCGCGCCGGCGTTGACGCTGACCGACCGCGAGTACCAGCGGCTGCGCGACATCGGAATCGACATCATCCGGGCCGTCGGGGTCGACACCGGGGGCTGCAACATCCAGTTCGCCGTCAACCCGGCCGACGGCCGCATCATCGTCATCGAGATGAATCCCCGGGTATCCCGGTCCAGTGCACTGGCCAGCAAGGCCACCGGCTTCCCGATCGCCAAGATCGCCGCCAGGCTGGCGGTGGGCTACAGCCTCGATGAGATCCCCAACGACATCACCGCGGAAACACCGGCGTCCTTCGAGCCCTCGCTGGACTACATCGTGGTGAAGGTTCCCCGCTTCGCCTTCGAGAAGTTCCCCAACGCCGACGACCACCTGACCACAACCATGAAGAGCGTCGGGGAGGCGATGGCCATCGGCCGCAACTTCACCGAGGCGCTGCAGAAGGCGCTGCGGTCCCTGGAGCACCCGAAGGCACAGTTCTCCTGGCAGGGCGATCCCCCCACCGACCCCGAAGCCCTCCTCATGGAGGCGGCCACACCCCGCGACGGCAGGCTGCGGCTGGTCCAGCAGGCCATGTGGGGGGGAGTGAGCGTCGAGCAGGCGCACGCCGCCACCTTCATCGACCCGTGGTTCCTCGACCAGATTGCGATCCTCAACGACGTTGCCCGCCGCATCCGCGACGCCGGTGTGCTGAAGCCCGACATCGTGGGTGCCGCCAAACGCCACGGCTTCTCCGACCGGCAGATCGGCCAGATCCTCGACCTTCCGGAGGCAGTCGTGCGGGGTGTGCGCCACGCGCTGGACATCCGCCCCGTCTTCAAGACCGTCGACACCTGCGCCGCCGAGTTCGCCGCGCGCACGCCCTATCACTACTCCAGCTACGACAGCGAGAACGAGGTTGAGCCAGGGAGCCGGCCCAAGGTGATGATCCTGGGATCGGGGCCCAACCGGATCGGTCAGGGCATCGAGTTCGACTACTCGTGCGTGCACGCCGCACTGACCCTGCGGGAACGCGGGTACGAGACCGTCATGGTGAACTGCAACCCCGAGACGGTCTCCACCGACTACGACACCTCCGACCGCCTCTATTTCGAGCCGCTGACCCTGGAAGACGTCCTGGAGATCTACCACGCCGAGTCGCAGACGGGCGACGTGGTCGGCGTGATCGTCCAACTGGGCGGCCAGACCCCGCTCGGCCTCGCGCAGCCGCTGAAGGACCTGGGCCTGCCGGTGGTAGGGACTTCGCCGGAGTCGATACACCTCGCCGAGGAGCGCGGCGCCTTCGGCCGGGTCCTCGCCGAAGTCGGGCTGCCCGCACCGAAGCACGGCACGGCGTTCTCCTTCGCCGAGGCGCAGTCCATCGCAAACGGCATCGGGTATCCCGTGCTGGTGCGCCCCTCCTACGTCCTCGGTGGCCGCGGCATGGAGATCGTCTACGACGACGGGATGCTTGCCGACTTCCTGCGCCGGGCCACCGACATCAACCCGGAGCACCCGGTGCTCGTGGACCGGTTCCTCGACGACGCGATCGAGATCGATGTGGACGCCCTCTACGACGGCGAGGACCTCTTCCTCGGCGGGGTGATGGAGCACATCGAAGAGGCGGGCATCCACTCGGGGGACTCTGCCTGCTCCCTGCCGCCCATCACCCTGGGGCACACGGAGATCGAGCGCATCCGCGAGTCCACCCTGGCCATCGCCGCGGGAGTCGGCGTGCGCGGGCTGCTGAACGTCCAGTACGCGTTGTCCGGCGACGTCCTGTACGTGCTGGAGGCCAATCCGCGCGCGTCGCGCACCATCCCCTTCGTGTCCAAGGCCACCGCAGTGCCGCTGGCGAAGGCGGCGGCGCGGGTGATGATGGGCGATAGCATCCGGCAGCTGCGCGACGAGGGCATCCTGCCGCCCGTCGGGGACGGCGGCACCCTGCCCGTGGGGTGCCCGATCGCGGTCAAGGAGGCGGTGCTGCCCTTCGGCCGATTCCACGGAGTCGACACCGTCCTCGGCCCGGAGATGCGCTCCACCGGTGAGGTCATGGGCATCGACGCCTCATTCGGCACCGCTTTCGCCAAGTCCCAGGCCGGCGCCTACACCGGTGGGCTGCCGAACTCCGGCCGGGCGCTGATCAGCGTGGCCAACCGGGACAAACGCTCCATGATCTTCCCGGTCAAACGGCTCGCCGACCTCGGGTTCGAGATCCTCGCCACCGAGGGCACCGCCGAGATCCTGCGGCGCAACGGGCTGAAGGTGGGGGTTCTGCGAAAGAACCGCGAAGGTGTCGGGCCGAACGGCGAGGCCACGACCGTGGCGGCGATCATGGCCGGCGATGTGGACCTCATCGTGAACACCCCGTTCGGGGTCGGCGCCCGGCTGGACGGCAACGAGATCCGCACGGCCGCCGTCACCAGATCCGTGCCCTGCATCACCACCACCGCCGGACTCGCCGCCGCCGTCCAGGGCATCGAGGCCCAGCGCAGCTCGGAGGTCGGGGTGCGATCCCTGCAGGAGTACGCCGACGACATCGCCGCACTGCGGTCGGGAGCGGGCGGGTGATCACCGCGGGTCAATGGACCGCCTCGGTCATGGCCCGGCGTACGGCGGGGGAGTACTCAGTTGTCACGCTGTCCGCTGCCGGCTCGGCCGCCGCGGCCCGACCCGGGCAGTACGCATCGCTGCGGGTGGGCGGCGCAGAATCGTCGCGGCTGCTCCGCCGGGCGTTGTGGATCCGGGAGGCGACCGCCGGGGGGCGACACGGGGGCACGCTGGATGTTGTCGCCGACGTCCGGGAGCCCGGCGGTGCCTGGCTGGCCGCCCAGCCGGAATCGGCCCCCGTGGACATCCTGGCCCCGCTGGGCCGACCATTCCTGCTGCCACGCGAGACGGTCACCTGCCTCTTGGTCGGCTTCGGGGTCGCCACCGCCCCGCTCATCCGCCTGGCGGAAGACCTCGTGTCTCGCGGCAGCCGAGTTCGCTTTCTGATGTTGGGCGACCGTGCGGCATTCGGCGTCCTCGGGGCGCGGCGATTCAGCGCAGAGGTCATCGATCGGGCGGGGACCGGGGCCGATCTCCCCCAGACGGTGGCGGACATCCTGGCCGACGGTGCCGATGTCGTGTACTCCGCCGGATCCGCCGCCGAACTGCGGGACGTGGCCGAGGGCCTGGCCGGCACCCAGGTGCCGCATCAGGCGGCGATCCATTCCCCACTCGTGTGCGGCAGCGGGACGTGCACCGCCTGCGCGATCCCGTTGACCGGCCGCGACTCGGTGACCCGGATGGTCAGGGTGTGCAGCGAGGGGCCGGTGTTCAACGCCGATCTGGTTCGCTGGGCCGACTTGGGGACCGTGCCCGGCGATTGCCTGGGGGCATCGGGAGAGCAGCAATGAGCGGAACGGTTGAGATCGCCGGCGCCAGATTCCCCCGCCCGGTGTTCGCCGCGTCTGGCTGCGCTGGGTCCGGCAGGGAGTTGGTCGGCCACTGCGACCTGCGCGATTTCGGCGCCATCATCACGCGAAGCATCACCCCGACGCCACGCGCCGGGCTGCGCCCCCCGCGTCTGGCCGAGACACCCAGCGGCCTCATCAACGCCCTCGGGCTTCCTGGGCCGGGCATCGAGCAGTTCCTGGCCGAGGAACTGCCCTGGCTCGTCGATCACGGCGCCACCGTGATCGTCTCCATCGCCGCCGACAGCGGCCCGGACTTCGCCCGTATCGCCCAGCGGCTGCGCCAGGCGCCAGGTGTGGCGGCGGTCGAGGTCAACCTGTCCTACCCCGTCAGCGACCTCGCCCGCCGGCCCTTCGCCATGGATCCCAACGCCGCGGCCGGCGTGGTGCACGTCGTTCGCCGCAACACCGCTGCGGGAGTCCCCGTGTTCGCCAAACTCGCCGGGGACACCACGGACATCGTCGCCGTTGCCCGGGCGTGCGCCAACGGCGGCGCCGACGGGCTGTCGCTGATCAACGCCGTGCGAGGACTGGGCATCGACAGTGCTGCAGCCCGGCCGTCGCTGGGAGCCGCGGTGGGTTGGCTGTCCGGACCCGCCATCAAGCCGATCGCCCTGCGGGCGGTCTGGGAGGTCCACGCCGAGCTGCCCGCAGTGCCGATCATCGCCAGCGGCGGCGTCCAGACTGGTGTCGACGCCCTGGAGATGATCATGGCCGGCGCCTCGGCGGTCGCCGTCGGCTCAGCCCTGCTCACCGATCCGAGTGCGGGCGCCCGCGTCGGCCGGGAGCTTGCGGAACTGGTGGCTCGGCGGGGTGCAGACCTGAGCGCCCTCATAGGATGCGCACACGTGGAGGTCGGCTCATGACAACACTCAGCGGCCTGGCGGTCGCCCTCGACACAGTCTCGGTCCCGCAAGCAGTGCGTTGGGCCGGGGCCGTCGCGCCGCATGCCGATCTGTTGAAGCTTGGCTTGGAGTTCTACCTGCGCCACGGATCGGCGGGGGTTGGGGAAGTCCGCGGCGCCGCCCCCTCCTGCGGGCTGTTCCTGGACCTGAAGCTGCATGACATCCCGGCCACGGTGGCCGGCGGCGCCCGCGCGGTGGCCGACCTCGAGCCCGACATCCTCACTGTCCACGCAGCCGGGGGTCCCCAGATGCTGGCGGCAGCCGCACGGGAACTGCCCGGCACGGCCATCGCGGCGGTGACCGTTCTCACGTCGCTGTCCGAAGCGGACCTGACTGCGCTGGGGCTGCCGGGCGCCGACACACTGGTCCCGCTGTGGGCGCGGCTGGCCGTCGCCGCCGGTGCAGGTGCGGTGGTGGCCTCGGCGCAAGAAGTGGCCCGGCTGCGAGCCGATCTCGGCGACAGCGTGTGCCTGATCACCCCCGGCATCCGTCCGGCGGGCAGTTCCACCGACGACCAGGCCCGCACCGCCACACCCCGGCAGGCGCTGGCCGACGGCGCCGACGTCCTCGTCGTCGGCCGGCCCATCACACAGGCGGCGGATCCCGCCGCAGCGGCAGCCGCGGTCGTCGAACAGATGGGGGCGGCTACGTGAGCGGCCGGGTCGAGCCGCCACAGATGTCGTCGGAGCAGCGGGCCCAAGGACGCCGCAAGGCCATCGCGAGCCGCCGCGCCCGGGCACGGATCAAAGGCGACCTGCGGTCGGGGCGGATCAGCGGTTCCGATGTGATCGGCATGGTGGAGCGCGGCGACGAGGCTGGCCGGGTAGCGGCCCGGCTGCGGATCGGGGAACTGCTGGTCAGTGTGCCCGGAGTGGGCCCGGCAACGGCGGAAGAGGTTCTGCGGTCCGCGGGCATCAGCGGGCAGCGCAGGCTGGGACAGCTCGGGCCTCGCCAGATCGAGAAGCTCGGCGGACTTCTGTGAACGACCAGGGGAAACTTGTGGTCGTCAGCGGCCCCTCCGGGGTCGGCAAGGGAACCGTCATCGGCGAAACCCTGCTGCGCCGCCCCGACATCTGGCTGTCGGTGTCGACCACCACCCGACGTCCCCGTCCGGGGGAGCAGGACGGCCGCGACTACCAGTTCGTGACCGCGGAACGTTTTGCCGAGATTGCCGCGGCGGGTGGGTTCCTGGAATGGGCGGAGTACGCGGGGAATCTGTACGGCACCCGTCGTGAACCCGTCGCACGCCGGCTTGCGGCGGGGACCTCGGTGTTGCTGGAGATCGATGTCGACGGAGCCGGCCAGGTGCGCCGCAACCTGCCCGGTGCGCTGCTGGTATTCATCGCACCCCCGGATCTGGGGGAGTTGGAGCGCAGGCTGCAGGGCCGCGGCACCGAAACAGACGAGGCGGTGCGGGGCCGGCTGCGGCGCGCGCAGGAGGAAATGCTGGCGGCGGCCGACTTCGACCATGTCATCACGAATTCGGACGTGACGGCAGCCGTGGATGAGTTGCTAGCATGGTGCGAGAGCCGCGGCGTCTGACGCGGCCCGAATCACCCATCTGTCCGGCGGTCGGAACCGGCAACCGGAACCGGCAACAGGAATCAGCGGAAGGCGACTGTGACCATGTCTACCCGACCCGAGGGTGTCACCCACCCCTCCATCGACGAACTCCTCCAGTCGACCGAATCCAAGTACTCCCTGGTCATCTACGCCGCCCGCCGCGCCCGGCAGATCACCGGCTACTACTCCCAGGTCGGCGACTACTTGCTCGAATACGTCGGGCCCCTGGTGGAAACGCACCCCCAGGAGAAGCCAATGAGCATCGCACTGCGGGAGATCCATGCGGGGCTGCTCGTCGCCACCACCGAGCCCGAACCCGACAGCGACGCCGGGGCCGTCGCCGAGGAATCGGCGGTCGCCGATCAGCCGGCCGGGGAGCCGGAACTGGTTGCCGTTGACACGACTGAACTGACCACCGACGACTCCGACTGACCCTCATGGCGCGCGTCGTAGTCGGCGTGGGCGGCGGTATCGCCGCATACAAGACCGCCAGCCTGGTGCGGCGATTCGGCGAGGAAGGCCACGACGTCACCGTGGTGCCCACCCGCGCCTCCCTGCGGTTCGTCGGCGAGGCCACGTGGGCGGCGCTGTCGGGCAACCCGGTGAGCACCGAGGTCTGGGATCGCGTTCACGAGGTCAACCATGTGGCGATCGGTCAGCGGGCCGACCTCGTCGTCGTCGCGCCCGCCACCGCCGACCTCATGGCCCGTGCCGCTGCGGGTATCGCCGACGACCTGCTCACCGCCACCCTGCTCACCGCCCGCTGCCCTGTGGTCTTCGCCCCCGCGATGCACACCGAGATGTGGCAGCATCCGGCAACCGAAGCCAACGTCGCCGTCCTGCGATCCCGGGGCGCCAGCGTTCTGGAGCCGGCGGTGGGCCGGCTGACAGGCTCGGACAGCGGCCCGGGCCGAATGCTGGAGCCCGAACAGATCTACCGTCGCAGTGTTGCCATGCTGGGGCCTGCCGACATGGTGGGCCTGCGGGTGCTCGTCACCGCGGGCGGCACCAGGGAACCGGTGGACCCGGTGCGGTTCCTCGGCAACCGCTCCAGCGGCCTGCAGGGATACGCGCTGGCGAGTGCCGCCGCCGACCGCGGCGCCGGTGTGACGTTGGTGTCAGCGGCCACCGGGATCCCGGTTCCTCCAGGCGTGCAGGTGGTTCCGGTGGAGACAGCCGCCGAGATGCTCGCCGAGGTCCGGCAGCGCTGCGAGAACACCGACATCGTGGCCATGGCCGCGGCCGTCGCCGACTTCCGGCCGGCGTCGGTCAGCCGGGTGAAGCTCAAGAAGGGCTCGTCGGCGGAACCTTCCGAGATCAGGCTGGAACGCAATCCCGACATCCTCCTCGACGTCGTGCGACGCCGTCCGAGCGGGCAGACGATCATCGGCTTCGCAGCCGAAACGGGGGACGATTCCGCCGGCGTCGTGGCAATGGGGCGCAAGAAGCTGGCGGCCAAGGGCTGCGACCTGCTCGTCGTCAACGATGTCTCCGACGGGAAGGTGTTCGAACAGCCCGACAACGAAGTGATCATCCTGGACACCGCCGGCGGGGAGCAGCACCTCCCCCGGTCGGACAAGCGGGTGATCGCCGACGCGGTCTGGCACGCGGCGTTGCGCCACCGGGCTTGACCGGG
Source organism: Micrococcales bacterium (assembly GCA_032127075.1). Taxonomy (GTDB): domain Bacteria; phylum Actinomycetota; class Actinomycetes; order S36-B12. The sequence goes on from JAQAZZ010000212.1 coordinate 11,311, forward strand.
ACACAGCCGGGGGGTTCCTTGCCGCTGCTGCTGGGCAGCGGCTACGGTGAGGGCTGCACTCGCGCGTTCCCGGGGAGGAAACACCATGGCCAAGCGCCTTTTCACGTCTGAGTCGGTCACCGAAGGTCATCCGGACAAGATGGCCGACCAGATCAGCGACGCCATCCTGGACGATCTGCTGCGGCAGGATCCGAACAGCCGGGTTGCGGTGGAGTCGCTGCTGACCACCGGCCAGGTGCACGTCGCCGGTGAGGTTCGCACCGAGGGTTTCGCCAACGTCATCGAACTTGTGCGCGAAGTGGTGCTGTCCATCGGCTACGACTCCTCGGTCAAGGGCTTCGACGGCGACTCCTGCGGTGTTTCGGTGTCCATCGGGAAGCAGTCACCGGACATCGCCCAAGGCGTCGACGACGCGATGGAAGAGCGCGTCGAGCACAGCGGCGACCCGTTGGATCTGCAGGGGGCCGGGGACCAAGGCCTCATGTTCGGCTTCGCCTGCAGGGAGACGGAGCAGATGATGCCGCTGCCCATCTCCCTGGCACACTCCATGGCTCACGCACTGGCGCGGGTGCGCCACGACGGGGTGCTGCCCTACCTGCGTCCCGACGGCAAGACCCAGGTGACCGTGGAATACGACGGTAACACCCCGGTGCGCGTGGACACCGTTGTGATCAGTTCCCAGCACGCCCGCGACATCTCGCTGGAGGGCATGCTCACCCCCGACCTGCGCAAACACGTTCTGGAAACCGTCCTCGACGAGTACGGCCTCAGCCCCGACGGCGTGCGCCTCCTGGTCAACCCGACCGGCAGATTCGAGATCGGCGGCCCGATGGGCGATGCCGGCCTGACCGGTCGCAAGGTGATCGTGGACACCTACGGCGGAATGGCCCGGCACGGCGGGGGAGCGTTCTCCGGCAAGGACCCCTCCAAGGTTGACCGCTCCGCTGCCTACGCCATGCGCTGGGTGGCGAAGAACGTCGTGGCGGCGGGATTGGCGAACCGCTGCGAGGTCCAGGTCGCCTACGCCATCGGCAAGGCGCACCCCGTGGGCCTGTTCGTGGAAACCTTCGGAACGGAAACAGTGCCGACCGACCAGATTGTCAGCGGCGTGCTGCAGGAGTTCGACCTGCGCCCCGCAGCGATCATCCGCGACCTCGATCTGCTGCGCCCCATCTATCGGCAGACCGCGTCGTACGGCCACTTCGGCCGGGAGCTGCACGACTTCACCTGGGAACGCACCGACCGCGCAGACGCGTTGGCGCGCGCCGTACGCGGCTGACGCCCCGGGTGGCCGATCAGATACCCCTGATCGGACCCCGCGGCGGCCTGCTGCCCCGCACTGCACGCCCTGCTGCCCCGGATTCATCCGGACGGGTCCGGGTCCTGGTCGACTCGCCCCTGCCGCAACTGGATCGCACGTTCGACTTCTCCGTCCCCGCCCCGATGAAGGAGTCGGCGCGGCCGGGGGTCAGGGTGCGGGTGCGCCTGGCCGGCCGCCGGCATCTCGGCTACGTGGTGGCTGAGGGCGGCGACCCCGGGTACGACGGCCCGGTTCGGCCACTCGACGCTGTGGTGTCCGGGGTTCCGGTGCTCAGCCCCGAGGTGCTGCGCCTGTGCGAAGCGGTCGCGGATCACTACGCGGGCGGCACCGGTGATGTGGTGCGCCTGGCGGTCCCGCCGCGGGTCGCGGCCGCGGAGGCCGGCTGGACCGAGGTTGATCCGACAACCGTCGCAGCGGTTCCCGTGCCACCCCGGGACGCGTCGCTGCTCGGGGAACACCCGTGGTTGGCCGCGACCGCCGCCGGTGGATCCACCCGCGCTGTGTGGACCTGCCCCGCCGGCAGCGATTGGGCTCGGGAGGCCGCCCATGCGGCTGCCGCGGCCGCGGCCGGCGGCCGGGGTGTTCTCATCGTCGTGCCCGACGGCCGCGATGTGGGCCGCGTGATCAGCGAGTTGGTCCTGCTCGGCTCGGCCGACTGCGCTGTGCTGCGGGCTGAGGACGGTGCCACGGTCCGATATCGGAACTTCCTCACAACACTGTCCGGAGCCGCGCGGATCGTTGTGGGCACCCGGGCGGCGGCGTTCGCCCCCGTGAAGAACCTGGGGCTGGTGATCATCTGCGACGACGGCGACCCCACGCATGCCGACCCCCACGCCCCCTACGCGCACGCCCGGGAGGTGCTGGTCCTGCGCAGCCACCTCATCGCAGCGGCGATGCTCATCGTGGGGCACGCGCGCAGCTGCGAGGCGCAGCGACTGGTGGACCGCGGCTGGGCCGTCGACATCACCGAACGGGCTGCGCTACGGCAGGCCCGACCCCTCGTCACGTCCACCCAGGACCGGGTGTTCTCACCGCTCGACCTCGCCCGCAGATTCCCCGAGGTCGCCGCGGATGTCCTGCGGCGTGGACTGGCCGCCGGCCCGGTGCTGGTGCACGTGGCGCGCAGCGGATATGTCCCGGTGACCGCCTGCCAATCCTGCCGGGAACCTGCCGACTGTCCGCTGTGCGGTGGGCCGGTGGAGCTCACGTCGGGAGGGAGCCGCTGCCGCCGGTGCGGCGACACGAGCGCCTACCACTGTCCGCACTGCGGGGGAACCCGGCTGCGTGCGGTCCGTGTCGGGGCCGGCCGCACCGCTGAGGAGTTGGCCCGGCTGTTCCCCGACCACCCGGTGGCCCTGGCCACCGCCGAGTCGCCCCTCGAGCAGCCCCCCACCAGCGGCATCGTCGTCGCTACCTCGGGGATGGAACCGCGCACCCCGCCGGGATATGCAGCCGCCTACCTGCCCGACGCCCAGAGCGACTTGTGGCGGCCCGATGTCCGCGCCCACGAGAATGCGCTGCGCCGATGGTGCAACGCGTTGGCCCTCGTCCGGCCCGGCGCGCCGGTTGTCATCAACGCGGACCCGGGTGAAGAGGCGGTGCAGGCACTGATCCGGTGGGATCCGGTCGGGTTCGCGCAGCGGGAGCTTGCGGGACGGGAAGCCGACGGCCTGCCCCCAGCGCGACGCCTGGTGCAGATCGACGGGGCCGCCGCGGACGTCGATGACATGCTCGCCGCCCTCCGCCACGCCGTCGCCCCGCTGCGGGTCCTCGGGCCGAGGACGCTGGAGGACGGCGACAAGGTCCGCGTCCTGCTGACCTCGCCGGACGGAAGTGCGCTGGTCGCCGAGGTCCGCCGGGCGGTAGTCGCCCGGTCGGGCAATGCCCCGGTGCGGGTGCAGGTGGATCCCACCGAGTTGGACTGAGCCCGCGGCGGGCGGACAGTACCCTGGAGTGGATCGCGACCCTGGAGTGGATCGCGCGAAAGAACACATCCCGAGGAGGGCTGCTGTGTCGGTCACGGAGATACGGCTGTTCGGCGACCCGGTGCTGCGCACCCCGGCCAAACCGGTCGACACCTTCGACAAGGAACTGCGGCGCCTCGTCAAGGACCTCACCGACACCATGCTCGACGCCTCCGGCGCGGGTCTGGCGGCGCCACAGCTGGGAGTCGGCCTGCGAGTCTTCACATGGTGCGTCGACAACGAGGTCGGCCATCTGGTGAACCCGTCGCTGGATCTGTCCGGCGACACCCAGGACGGCGAGGAGGGCTGCCTGTCCATCCCCGGGGTGTACCTCGACACGCCCCGCGCCTACGGAGTGGTGGCCAAGGGCTTCAACATGCACGGCGACCCGGTCACGATCGAGGGAACGCAGTTGCTCTCCCGGGCTATCCAGCACGAGACCGACCATCTCGACGGAATCCTGTTCATCGACCGGCTCGACCCGGAGCAGCGCAAACTCGCGATGAAGCTGATCCGGGAGTCCGAATGGTTCGGCCGGGACAAGCCGGTCGTCAAACAGAGCCCCCACAAGATCTCCAGCAAGTGGCTGTAGCGCCCATGAGGCTGGTCTTCGCCGGAACCCCGGATGTGGCGGTGCCGTCGCTGCGCCGCCTGCTGGATTCCCATCACGACATTGCCGCGGTTCTCACCCGGCCCGACGCAAGGACCGGCCGCGGCAAGAAGATGTCGCGGTCGCCCGTCGCATTGCTGGCCGACGAGGCCGGAGTCCCGGTGCTGCAGCCGCCCGCGCTGCGCGACGAGGCATTCATGGCGGAGCTCGCCGACATCGCCCCGGACGCATGCCCGGTGGTCGCCTACGGGGCGCTCATCCCGCCTGCGGCCCTGGCCATCCCCCGGCATGGCTGGATCAACCTGCACTTCTCGCTGCTGCCCGCATGGCGGGGGGCCGCACCGGTCCAACACGCGATATGGCACGGCGACGACGTCACCGGTGCCACAACCTTCCTCATCGAGGAGGGACTCGACACCGGTCCGGTCCTCGGCACCATGGTCGAAACCCTGCATCCGCAGGACACGGCCGGCGAAGTCTTGGCCCGGTTGGCGGTCTCGGGTGCGGAGCTGCTGCTCGCCACCCTCGACGGGTTAGCAGCAGGGCGGCTGTCGGCCGAGCCGCAGCCGCCGGACGGAGTCAGCCACGCCCCCAAGATCACCGTTGCCGGCGCAAGGATCGACTGGAGCCGGCCGGCTGTCGCCATCGAGCGGCAGATCCGTGCCTGCACGCCCGCGCCGGGAGCATGGACCGAGTTCCGCGACACCCGGGTGAGGGTCTTCCCGATCCAGCCGGAGCCCGGCGACGCACTCCCGCCCGGCGCGCTGCGGCGGATCCGCCGCAACGTCTGGGCCGTCGGAACCGGCACGGATCCGGTGGTCCTCGGCGACGTGCAGCCTGCCGGCAAGAATCGGATGGCCGCCGCGGACTGGTTGCGCGGTGTCCCCGACCTCGGTGACGAGTCCCTGTCGTGAGCGGTCCGGGCCGGCGGGGCCGGGGCAACCCCGCTGCCGAAGTTGATGAGGCGCGGCTGGCCGCCTATTCGCTGTTGCGGGCCGTTGCCGATGACGGGGCCTACGCCAATCTCGCGCTCCCCGCGCTGCTGCGGGAGCGGGGGCTGTCGGGCCGCGACGCCGGCTTCGCCACCGAACTCGCCTTCGGGTCATTGCGGCTGCGGGGCCGCTACGACGCCGTCATAGCGCTGTGCTCGTCGCGTCCCGCCGAACAGATCGACGAAAGGGTACGGGACATCCTGCGCCTGGGCGCCCACCAGATCCTGGGGATGGACGTCCCGGACTACGCGGCAGTCTCGGCCAGCGTCGCCCTCGCCCGCCGCGTCGGCCGATCCGGGGCGGCGGGTTTCGTCAACGCCCTGCTGCGCCGTATGGCGGGAACCCCGCTTCCCGAATGGCTGGAGCAGGTGCCGCCGTCGCAGGAGACCGACCCGGCCGGCCACCTGTACGCCACATCGTCCCACCCCCGCTGGATCGGCTCCGCCTTCGCCGAAGCCCTCGATGCGTCGGGCCGCGGCGGCGAGTTGGCTGACTTGCTCGCCGCGAACAACACCGCCGCCAGCGCCACCCTCGTCGCCCGACCGGGGCGGATCAGCCGCGAGGAGCTGCTCGCCGTCACCGGCGGCGAGCCCGGGAGTTGGTCCCCGTGGGCCGTGCGCGTCGGCGGAGACCCGGCCCGATGGGCGCCGGTGCGCGATGGGCGGGCGGCGGTGCAGGACGAGGGCAGTCAGCTGATGGTCCTGGCGCTTTCCCGCGCCGGAGTCGACTGCCCGGACACCCGCTGGCTGGACATGTGTGCGGGACCCGGCGGCAAGGCGGCCGACCTGGCGGGCCTGGCATCGGCGGCCGGGGCGTCGCTGACCGCCGTGGAGCAGCATCCCCACCGAGCCCGCCTGGTGGAGCGGGCGCTGGGACATTGGAACAGCGGGAGCGAAACCCTGGTAGGCGACGCCCGGGAGGTCCGGCTGACGGCGGGATTCTCCCGGATCCTGATAGACGCGCCCTGCACCGGGCTGGGGGCGATCCGTCGCCGCGCCGAACTGCGGTGGCGCCGATCAGCGTCAGATCTGCCTGCGCTGCGCTCCATCCAAGCGGGCCTGCTGCGGCGGGCAGCGGAACTGCTGCCAGTCGGCGGTGTCGTCGCCTACGTGACCTGTTCGCCGCACCTCGCCGAGACCGACGACATCGTTGCCGGCATGCTGCGGGCGGATCCCGGGTTGCGTCAGATCGATGCGCGGGGGCTCCTGCCGGAGGTGGCCGACACCGGACCCGGCCCGGCGGTCCGGCTGTGGCCGCATCTGCATGGCACCGACGGCATGTACTTGGCGGTGCTGCGGCGCACGCAATGACCACGGCCCGGCCCGGCGGCATCGCAGCCGGTCGCGGCTGCGGATACCCTGCTGAGTGTGGGCGTGCTGATATCTCCGAGCATCCTGTCCAGCGATTTCGCCAACCTCGCCGACGAGTGCCGCAGGGTGGCGTCGGCTGACTGGCTGCACGTGGACGTGATGGACAACCACTTCGTGCCGAACCTGACCCTGGGCCTGCCCGTCGTGGAGGCACTGCTGCGCCATGTCGCCCAGCCCGTGGACTGCCACCTGATGATCGAGGACCCCGACCGCTGGGCGCCCGCGTACGCGGAGGCCGGGGCGAAGTCGGTGACGTTCCATGTGGAAGCGGCCCACGCGCCCATCCGCCTAGCCCGCGAACTGCGCAGTCTCGGCGCCCGCGCCGGCATGGGACTCAAACCGGCCACCCCGGTTGAGCCGTACGCGGATCTGCTGCCGGAGATCGACACGCTGCTGCTGATGACGGTCGAACCCGGCTTCGGGGGGCAGAAGTTCCTCGACGTCGTCGTGCCGAAGATCCGCCGTGCCCGCGAACTGATCGACGGCCGCGACGTGGACGTGTGGCTGCAGGTGGACGGTGGTGTCGCGGCGGACACGATCGGGGTCTGCGCCGAAGCGGGGGCGGATGTGTTCGTGGCCGGCTCCGCTGTGTTCGGCGCGGACGACCCCGACCGGGCGGTCGCCGAGTTGCGCCGGCTCGCGGAATCGGCGCAGCCCGCATCCACAGCTGCCACGGCTGCCGGAGCCGCCGAAACCGGTTGACCCCCACGGGCGACCGGCACCGAAGATTGGTGATTCTGCCCGGTGCGGCCCGACAATGGGCAGGTGGACACCACAGCGGCCATGCACCGCGCCATCGAACTGGCCCGCGAGTCTGCCGACCCCCGGCCGAATCCCCGGGTCGGGTGCGTCATCCTCGACAGCACCGGACAGGTCGTCGCCGAGGGTCGCCACGAGGGGCCGGGACTGCCGCATGCGGAGATCGTCGCGCTGGAACGGGCCGGGGCCGCGGCGAAGGGCGCCACAGCCGTGGTCTCGCTGGAACCGTGCAACCACACCGGCCGCACCGGGCCGTGCTCCCGGGCGCTCATCGCCGCAGGCGTGGCCCGGGTGATCTACGGGCAGACCGATCCCAACCCGGAGGCAGCCGGGGGAGCCGCCGCCCTGCGTGCCGCCGGGATCGAGACGGTAGGCGGTGTCGCAGCGGTTGAGGCCGCGGCGGTCAACGAGACGTGGACCTTCGCCGTAACGCGAGGTCGACCGTGGGTGCGGTGGAAGACCGCTGCCACGCTCGACGGGCGGGTGGCCGCCGCCGACGGCAGCAGCCGATGGATCACCGGGCCGGCGGCGCGCGAGGACGTCCACCGGCTCCGCGCCGAATGCGACGCGGTGCTCGTCGGGACCGGCACGCTATTCGCCGACGACCCGGAACTCACAGTGCGCCTGCCCGATGTGGACCGGCAGCCGCTGCGAGTTGTCATGGGGCAGCGCGCGGTACCGGCCACGGCTCGGGCGAGGGTCGCCGAACCCATGGATGCGTTCGTCAGCATCCCGACGCGCGACCCCGCCGCCGCCCTGGCGGTTCTCTTCCGCCGCGGGGTCCACTCGGTGCTGCTCGAAGGGGGCCCTACCCTGGCGCGCTCATTCCTCAGGGCAGGGCTGATCGACCACATCACCTGGTACGTGGCCCCGGCGATACTGGGTGCGGGACGGGAGGCGATCCCGCCGCTGGGTATCGCCACAATCGACCAAGCCCGCCGCTTCACGGTTTCCGGCCTGCGCCAGGTGGGGGATGATGTTCGTATCGACCTCGGGCCGACCGATCGGCCGGATGGGAGTTGAGGCATGTTCACCGGCATCGTGCAGGAGGTGGGCCGCGTTTCGAAGGTGCAGCAGTTGCCTGGAGGCGAGGTGCGGTTGACCATCAGCGCGGACAAGGTCCTGCAAGGGGCTTCGCTCGGCGATTCCGTCGCGGTCAACGGGGTCTGCCTCACAGTGGCGCAGACCGCACAGGCGGCGTTCACCGCCGATGTCATGGCCGAGACGCTGCGGCGGTCCACCCTCGGCCGACTCGCACCTGGAACGCGTGTCAACCTCGAACCGGCCGCGACACCGACCACGGCCCTGGGCGGACACATCGTGCAGGGACATGTGGATGCCACCGCAACGGTGATGTCCCGGCAGCCCAGCGGCGACTTCGACGAGATCACGATCCGGATGCCCGCGGGGGTGGCCCGCTACGTCGTCGAGAAGGGGTCGGTCGCCGTCGAGGGTGTTTCGCTGACGGTCGCCGCGGTCGGGTCCGACGAATCCGGCGAGTGGTTCCGCGTCGCGCTGATCCCCGCCACGATGCAGCACACGAACCTCAGCACCCTCGCCGTGGGCGCCGAAGTCAACCTGGAGGTCGATGTCATCGCCAAATACGTGGAGCGACTCCTGGCGGTGCCCCGGTGATCCCCGCGGAGCGCATCTTCGCCGAGACCGACGCCGACGCCGACGACGCGCAACCGGATCCCGTCGAGTCGGTACCTGCCGATGCCGTCGGGTTGGATCCGGTCGCGGACGCGGTTGCGGCCATCGGGCGCGGCGAGGCCGTGGTGGTGGTCGACGACGCCGATCGGGAGAACGAGGGCGACATGGTATTCGCCGCCGGCAAGGCCACGCCCGATCTGGTCGGGTTCATGATCCGCCACACATCGGGGGTCATCTGCGTGCCGATGCAGGCCGCAGCGCTGGATCGGCTCAAACTGCCGCCCATGACCTCGGTGAACGAGGACCGCAAGCAGACCGCCTATTCGGTGTCAGTGGACGCCCGCGACGGGATCAGCACCGGTATCAGCGCGTCGGACCGGTCGCACACCATCAAAGTCCTGGCCGATTCGGCGACTGAGCCGTGGGAGCTCACCAGGCCCGGCCACGTGTTCCCGCTGCGCGCAGTACCCGGCGGGGTCCTGCGCCGAGCCGGCCACACCGAGGCGGCCGTGGATCTGTCCCGGTTGGCCGGCCTGACTCCCGCGGGAGCGATCTGCGAGCTGGTCAACGATGACGGTTCGATGATGCGCGCGCCCGAGTGCCGCGAATTCGCCGACCAGCACGGTCTGCGGATGATCTCCATCGCCGACCTCATCGCCTACATCCGGCGCAACGAGTCGCAGATCCAGCGCGTCGTCGAGACGCGGCTGCCCACGGAGTACGGCGACTTCCGAGCGGTCGGCTACCGATCCATGGTCGACGGCGAGGACCACATCGCCCTTGTTGCGGGCGACCTCGGCGACGGTCGCGACATCTTGGTCCGGGTCCATTCGGAGTGTTTGACAGGTGATGCCCTCGGATCGGTCCGCTGCGACTGCGGCCCACAGCTGCACACCGCGCTGAAGACGGTCGCCCGCGAGGGGCGCGGGGTGGTGCTGTATCTGCGCGGCCATGAAGGTCGGGGGATCGGGCTGCTGCAGAAACTGCACGCCTATCGCCTCCAGGACGGCGGCCGGGACACCGTCGACGCCAACCTCGACCTCGGATTCCCCGCCGACGCGCGCGAGTACGGCACGGGCGCCCAGATCCTCGCCGATCTGGGTGTGCGAACGATCCGACTGCTGACCAACAACCCCGCCAAACGGGCCGGGCTGGAGGGCTACGGACTGACGATCGTGCGGCGGATCCCACTGATCGTCGGGCAGACGACGTACAACGAGGACTATCTGCGCACCAAGCAGGAGCGCATGGGCCATGAGATGACGCAGGAGTGGTGATGAGCGGTTCAGGCAGCCCTGGCGGGGAGATCGACGGTTCGGGCCTGCGGGTCGCAGTGGTGGCGGCGTCATGGCATGAGCGCGTCATGGCCGGGCTGATCGCGGGCGCCCGGGAGCAGGCCGAGCGTTCCGGAGCCGCCCTCGAGATCTTCCGCGTGCCCGGCTCGTTCGAACTGCCCGTGGCAGCCCAGCGGGCGGCGGAGGCCGGGTACGACGCCGTGGTGGCGCTCGGGGTGATCATCCGAGGCGGCACCCCCCACTTCGAGTATGTGTCCACCGGGGTGACCAACGGCCTCACCCGCGTTGCGCTGGACAGCCGGACCCCCGTCGGCTTCGGGGTGCTCACGTGCGACGACGAGGATCAGGCATTGGATCGCGCGGGCCTGCCGGGGAGCAGCGAAGACAAAGGTGGCGAGGCGATGGCCGCCGTGGTGGCCGCGGCGGCCACCCTGCGGGACATCGGTCGCGGGCAGCGCCCCTATCCTGGGTTCACGCCGTCGTAGGGGGTCTGGTGAAGACTTTTGAGACGCTGTTCGACGAACTCGTGCAGCGGTCGCTGACCCGGCCCGACGGATCGGGGACGGTGAGGTTGCTCGACGGCGGCGTCCACGCGATCGGCAAGAAGGTCGTCGAGGAGGCGGCTGAAGTGTGGATGGCCGCCGAGCACGAGGGGCCGGAGCGTACGGCCGAGGAGATCTCGCAGCTGCTCTACCATCTGCAGGTGCTGATGGTGGCTCGCGGTCTGTCCCTGTCCGATGTCTACGACTATCTGTGAGTGGGAATGCTGCGAATCGCACTGCCGAACAAAGGCCAACTGTCGGAACCTGCCAAGGCCATGCTCGCCGAGGCCGGCTACCGCGGCAGCAGGAACCCGCGCGACCTGGTGATCACCGACACCGACAACGCCGTGGAGTTCTTCCTGCTGCGCCCTCGCGACATCGCCACCTACGTGGGGGCGGGGACGCTGGACCTGGGCATCACCGGTCGCGACATGCTCGCGGATTCGGCCGCGGACGCGGTCGAGGTGCTGTCCCTCGGATTCGCGCCCAGCACCTTCCGGCTGGCCGCCCCCACCGGGGTGGCCCGCACGCCCGGGGATCTCCACGGTCGGCGGATCGCCACGTCCTACCCCGAACTGTTGCGCGCCTACCTCGCGGCTATCGGGGTCGAGGCGGCGGTGGTCCGACTGGACGGGGCCGTGGAGAACGCGGTGCGGCTCGGGGTGGCCGACGCGGTGGCGGATGTGGTGGACACCGGATCGACCCTGCGTCAGGCGGGCCTGGAAGTCATCGGCGAGCCGATCCTGCACAGCGAGGCGCTGTTGATCCGACGCCGCGAGGCGGACGCTTCGCCTGAGGCCGACATCTTCATCCGCCGACTGCAGGGTGTGCTGACGGCGCGCACGTACGTCTTGGTGGACTACGACATCCCCCTGGCCAAGGTGGAACAGGCCTGCGAACTGACGCCCGGCCTCGAATCACCGACCGTCTCGCCGCTGCACGAACAAGGCTGGGCGGCTGTACGGGCCGTCGTTCCCAAGAACCAGGTGCACCGGGTCATGGACCGGCTGGCCGACATCGGCGGCCGCGGCATCCTCGTCACAGCGATATCGGCGTGCAGGCTGTGACGGTGGCCGACAGCACCGCAGATCGCACGTGGCCGGGCACCCGCGCGCGCCGCGGCCTCGGCGTGGCCCTGCTCGGCCTGGCCGGTGCCGGCAGATTCGCGTCGGGCGAGCCGCAGGTCGTCGTCCGCCCCGGCGGCGAGTTGCCCGCAGAACCGGCTGTTGATGTCGCCCTCGGCGCACTGGATCTCGTCTTGGAGGCAGGTGGGCGGGTGGTCGGCACCGTCCGCCGCCGTGTCGATCCCGTGCTCCGCGTGGCCCTCGCGCCCGCCGCCACCCCCCTGGCCGAGACCTCAGGTGTTGGCCGCCGACTGCTGGGCGGGATGACCCGGCCGCTCGCCGAGCGCGGCAGGCGGCTGCGGCGGGACTCCGAGCACGAAGCCGCCGCGGCCGTGGCCGCCACCATGCCGCAAGCAGTCGACCTCATCATGGGGCAGGTGGACCTGACCGAGTTGGCCATCGACAATGTCGACATCTCCCGCGTGCTCGAAGCCGCCGTGGCGCAGGTGGATCTCACGTCGTTCGCGGTGCAGCATATGGATCTCGCCCGCCTGATCGAGGTCAGCTTGGACTCGGTGGATTTCACCGGGCTCGCGATCGACAAACTCGACTTCGCCCGGACCGTCGCCGCGGCACTGGAACAGGTCGATGTGGTGGCCATCGCCCGCGACCAGCTGGACCCGGTGCGTGTAGCCGCCTATCTGCGCGACAACGTGGACCTCGCCGAAGCCATCAGATCAGCCCCCGGGACAGTGGCCGGTGAGGCGTTCCGCGGGGTGCGCCAGGGGGTGCAACGAATCGTGCCGAACCGGGGAACCTGATCCATCGGCGAGCGAAGTGAGGCGCGGGCTGCAAATCTGTGGGAATGGATTTCACACGCAGCAACTTCGGCGATGACTTCACCTGGGGAGTGGCCACAGCGGCCTATCAGATCGAAGGATCGCCCGACGCCGATGGCAAAGGGCCGAGCATCTGGGACACGTTCACCCACACGCCGGGCAAGATCAACGACGGGACGAACGGGGACGTCGCCACCGACTCGTATCGGCGCTACCGCGACGACATCGGCCTGGTCCAGCAGCTGGGTTTCGACGCGTACCGGTTCTCACTGTCCTGGGCGCGGATCCAGCCCGACGGCCGCACCACGAACACCAAGGCGCTGGACCACTACCGGCGGATGATCGAAGCCAGCCTCGAAGCCGGCCGGGAGCCGTGGGTGACGGTGTACCACTGGGACCTCCCGCAGACGCTCGAAGACCAGGGCGGCTGGACCAACCGGGAGATCGTCGGCAGGTTCACCGACTACACCACGGTCGTGGGCGAGGCTTTCGGCGACATCGTGGACAACTGGATGCTCTTCAACGAGCCCATGAGTTTCACGATGCTGGGGTACATGACCGGCGAACACGCCCCGGGCCGGCGCGGCCTGAGCAACTACCTGCCCGCCGTCCACCATGTGAATCTGGCGACGGGGGAGGGCGTGCGGGCGCTGCGCGCCGCCGACCCGGATGCGACGGTCGGCACCACCCAGTACCTCACCCCGGCCCTGGGGCTGGGCCCGGGACCCAGGCTCGCCGATCGCGCGGAGCGGGCTGCGAACGCAATGCTCAACCGGCAGTACCTGGAACCCGGTCTGGGGATGGGTTATCCGGTGGACGATGCGCCGATCCTGCGAATGATGCGCAACCACATCAAGGGCGACGACATGGACCGGTGCCAGGTCGATCTCGACTTCCTCGGCGTGCAGTACTACACGAGGCTGAAGGCCCCCTACCTGCCCATCCCGGGGCTGTGGACGATCCCCAAGTTCGAGGGCGACGACCCCGATGCCCCCACCACCTCCATGGGCTGGGAGATCATGCCGGAAGGACTCGGCATGGTGCTGGACATGGTGCATGCCTACGACCGCTACCCGCGCATCGTCGTCACCGAGGGCGGGGCGTCGTTCGACGACGTCCTGGACAGCGACGGCCGCGTGCACGACGATCAGCGGATCGACTACTACCGCTCCCACCTGGCACAGGTCATCGCCGCGCAGGAGCGGGGGGTTCCGGTGGACGGGTACTTCTGCTGGTCGCTGCTCGACAACTTCGAATGGGCTGCGGGCTTCCAGCCGCGATTCGGGTTGACCTATGTGGACTATGAGACCCAGCAGCGCACGATCAAGGATTCCGGCTACTGGTTCGCCGAATGGCTGGGTGGATCGGCACGACCGTGAGCCGCTTGCGGATGGGTTCACCGTCCGGCTGGGGCCCACCCGTCGGGCGCAATAGGGTGTGATCATGGCCGCGCGTATCGAGACCCACGACCTCCTCGCCGCGGTCGTGGATGACGGGTCGTGGCGGCCGTGGGATGCTCCGGTCGCCGATCCGCGCGGTGACGCGGACTATGACGAAGAGTTGGCCGCCGTGCGGCGCGACAGCGGTGCGGACGAGTCGGTGACCAGCGGTTCGGCACAGGTGGACGGCATGTCCGTGGCGGTCGTCGCCGGCGACTTCAGGTTCCTGGCGGGTTCGGTGGGGCGCAGCGCGGCGGGCCGCGTGGTAGCGGCGCTGGAGCGCGCCACCTCGCTGGGCCTGCCGGTCCTGGGGATGCCCACTTCGGGGGGGACCCGGATGCAGGAGGGCACCCCTGCCTTCCTCCTGATGGCGGGCATCGCGGCCGCCGTGCGACGGCACACCGATGCGGGGCTGCCCTACTTGGTGTACCTGCGGCACCCCACAACCGGCGGAGTGCTGGCCACGTGGGGTTCACTGGGCGACATCACGGTCGCGCAGCCCGGCGCGCTGGTGGGCTTCCTGGGCCCTCGCGTCTACGAGGGCCTGTATGGCGAACCGTTCCCCGCCGGGGTGCAGACCGCGGAGGGGCTGGCCGCTGCCGGTGTTGTGGACGGCGTCGCCGGACCCGCAGCCTGGCGCGACATGGTCGCCAACGCTCTCCTGGCCTACCATTCCCGCCCGGCCGAGGGCCCCGACTTGATGGTCTGGGGCAAGGCCGGTGCGGATGACGGGATCCCCGGTGCGGCTGCTTCGTCGCTGCTCAACCCCCCGACCGTCATCGGTGGCTGGGCGGCCGTGGCCGCCACGCGAGCCGCCGATCGACCCGGACTGCGGGAGTTGCTGGAGCGAGTGGCCGGCTGGGTGCCGCTGTCGGGCACCCAGGCCGGGGAGTCCGCCGCCGCAACTCTCGCCGGCGTCGGACGCATCGAGGGTCTGGGTTGTGTCATCGTCGGTTTCGACCGGACCGCCCAAGCCGACGGCTCCCTGGTGGGCCCCGCCGATCTTCGCCTTGCGCGGCGGGCCATGGCCCTCGCAGAGAGGTGGGCGCTGCCGCTGGTCACAGTGGTCGACACCCAGGGCGGTGAGTTGAGCGCGGCCGCGGAACGAGGCGCCCTGGCGGGGGAGATCGCCCGCTGCCTTGCCGACATGTCGCAGGTGCGCGCACCCACACTGTCGGTGCTCCTGGGCGGCGGCGCCGGCGGTGTGGCGCTCGCGCTGCTACCCGCCGACCGGGTGCTGGCGGTGTCGGACGGATGGGTGACTCCGCTGCCCCCCGAGGGGGCTTCCCTCATCCGGCACCGGACCACCGACCGCGCCGCAGACATGGCCGATTCCCAGCGCATCACCGCAGTTCAACTGGCAGACGCCGGCGCGGTGGACCGGGTGATCGATCCGCCGACCCCGGACATGGCCGCCGTTGCGGCCGCCATCAGCGAAGAGTTGTCCCGGTTGGCGGCGCGGCCGGTGGACCTCGGTGCCCGGGCCGACCGCTGGAGCGGCCTGGGACGCTGAACTGTTCCCGGTCCGGCGCGGAACTGGGGTCAGCCGCGGCGCCGCGCTGCCCGTGATTCGCCGGGGCCCTCGCCCGGAGGGTCCGGATACTCCTGGGCATCCCGGAATGACTGTTGCAGCGTCCGCAGCCCGTCGCGCAGGGGAGCCGCATGGTGGTGGCCGAGGTGCGGAGCCGCGGCTTCGACCAGCCCGGCGAGCGCCTCAATCAGGATCCTGGCCTCGGCTAGATCCTGACGGTCCTCGGTTCCTTCGAACAGCCCCAGCTTCACGGCGGCCGCGGTCATCAGATCGGCAGTGTGGGCGCCGAGGATCTCCACCGCAGACAGCGCCATGAGGTCCCGCGAGGCAGTAGCGGACAGCGGTTCCTCGGTCATGGGGCCGACGGTAGCCTTCGTCGCGGGTTTGCCCCGGGGCGGGGGTTGTCCTCTAGACTGTTCACATCCATCCGGGCCTTTCGGTCCGGATCGCGCAAGCGGACAGGAGTCCCACCCCGCAGCCACGGCTCCCGGGGTCGCGTCGGCCTTCGTGGCCGTCACTTCTGCTGTGCGTCGCGTTCCGGCAGGTGGCGGATGGTCAGCAATGACCAGACGACGAAGGAGGCGCCATCAGCGTCGAACCACGTATCAACGATCGAATCCGGGTCCCCGAGGTGCGCCTTGTGGGGCCAGCAGGGGAACAGGTCGGCATCGTGCGCATCGAAGATGCGCTGCGACTGGCGGGGGAGAGTGACCTCGACCTCGTGGAGGTCGCGCCGAACAGCCGCCCACCGGTCTGCAAGTTGATGGACTACGGCAAGTTCAAGTACGAGGCCGCCCAGAAGGACCGTGCCGCTCGCCGCAACCAGACGCAGACAGTGATCAAGGAGATGAAACTCCGGCCGAAGATCGATCCCCACGACTATGAGACCAAGAAAGGTCACATAGTCCGGTTCCTCAACCAGGGCGACAAGGTCAAGGTGACGATCATGTTCCGCGGTCGGGAGCAGTCCCGCCCCGAACTGGGCTTCCGCTTGCTGCAGAAGCTGTCGGAGGACATCGAGGAGATCGGGTTCGTGGAGTTCGCCCCCAAACAGGAGGGGCGGAACATGATCATGGTGATCGCGCCGCTGAAGAAGAAGTCAGAAGTGAAGGGCACCCGATCCCAACAGCGGCGCGACCGTGAGCGCCGGGACGAGGAACGGGCCCAGGAGGCCCGCGAGAGCGCGGCCGCAGACGCGGCCGAGTGAACATCGCGACAACCCAGTAGGACCACCAGGAAAGGCCAGGCGACATGCCGAAGATGAAGACCCACAGCGGGACGAAGAAGCGGATCAAAGTGACGGGCAAGGGCAAGCTCACCCATGAGCGGGCCAACCGCCGCCACCTGTTGGAGGTCAAGCCCAGCAAGCGCAAGCGACGCCTGATGAAGGACGCCGAACTGTCCGCGGCGGACACCAAGAACGTCAAGCGGCTGCTGGGAAAGCGCTGAGCCGCGGCTTGGCAGTGCCGGACACAACCTCGGCGCCGACGGCCTGATGAACGTCGCCGGTGCCCACCAGATCAACACATGAAGGAGCAGACATGGCCAGGGTGAAGCGGGCGGTCAACGCCCACAAGAAGCGGCGGGAAGTCCTGGAACAGGCCAGCGGCTACCGGGGGCAGCGTTCCCGGTTGTACCGCAAGGCCAAGGAGCAGGTGACCCACTCGCTGGTCTACGCCTACGACCACCGCAAAGACCGCAAGGGCGACTTCCGCCGGCTGTGGATCCAGCGCATCAACGCCGCCGCGCGTGCCAACGGTATGACCTACAACCGGTTCATCCAGGGGTTGCGCCTCGCCGGCATCGAGGTCGACCGGCGCATGCTGGCCGAACTGGCCGTGAACGATCCGGACGCTTTCGCCACGCTGGTCGAGCAGGCGCGCGCCGCGATCCCCGCGGCCTCCTGAGCGGGTACGACGCTGCAGTGAGCCAACCGCAGGGCCCCACCTCGGTCAAGTCCGACCGGGTGCGGGCCCTGCGGCGTCTGTCGCAGCGTTCCTTCCGCCAGCAGGTGCGCCGTTTCCTGGTGGAAGGGCCGCAGGGTGTGCGAGAGGCCGTGGCGCATCGGCCGGAAGCCGTCACCGAGATCTACCTCGCCGAGGCAGCCACGGAAGCGGCGCAGGAGGTGGCCGCTGCCGCCAGCGCCGCGGACATCGCGGTGATCACCGTCCCCGAACCGGTGCTGCTGGCGATGACCGAGACCGTCCACCCCCAAGGGATAGCGGCGGTGTGCTCCTACATCGATGTGACCACCGATCAGGTGCTCGGCCAAGGGCGGCTGGTGGTGCTGCTGGACCGGGTGCGGGATCCCGGCAACGCCGGCACGGTGCTGCGTGCTGCCGACGCCGCCGGAGCTGACGGTGTTGTGTTCTCCGACGCGTCGGTCGATGTCTACAACGGCAAGTGTGTGCGTTCGTCGGCGGGTTCGATCTTCCACCTGCCGGTCAACTCGGGGGCTGTCGTCGATGCTGTGGTCGCCGACGCCAGGGCCCGCGGCTTCACGGTGCTAGCCGCAGATGGCGCGGGAGACCTGGCCCTGCACGATGCTGGCCCGGTCCTGGCGCAGCCGACCCTGTGGCTGTTCGGCAATGAGGCCCACGGGTTGGGTGAAGCGGTGGCTGCCGCGGCTGACCACCGCGTCGCGGTGCCGATCTACGGCAAGGCCGAATCGCTGAACCTAGCCACCGCCGCGGCCGTGTGCCTCTACGCCAGCGCGGCCGCGCAACGGCGCTAGCCGGCGGAACGGTGTTGGCGGGGCTGCGCGGCTAGCCGCCCCAATGGTGGTTGCTGACGGAGAAGATGTTGCCGTCGGGGTCTGTGAACCACGCGACCTGCGCACCGTCGGGTGTGGTGGCGATCCCATCCGCCATTGGGATGTCCGGCAGGTCGTACTCCTCCGGCTGCAGACCCCCGGCACGCATGGCGGCCACGGTGGCCGGGACGTCGTCGACCTCGAACGAGATGGCCGTGGCCTGATTCGTGCCCGCGAACCCGGACGGATAGATACCCAGGACCATCCCGTCGCTGCCGGGCACCGACAACGCCATTCCCGTGGGATCCTCCATCACCAGCTCGAATCCGAGTTTGCCGATGTAGAACTCCTTCGCGCGATCCATGTCGGCTGTCGCCAATGTCGCCACGTACGTCTTCGCATTCAGCACCGGATTCTCCTCCGCATAGTTGACTCGATGCGACAGTATCGGCCTTTCGGGGGCGCTTGCCTGGGGAGTGGAACTGGTCAGCAGGCCAAGGGTGCGCCCCGACCCGTTTCGACGGACGTGTCGCAGCAGTGCGCGGGTGCCGTGGGGCAATGTCTACTCCTTGGGGTTCCGCACCCGCACGTAGTGGCGGTTGATCATCCCGCTGGGGAACTCCTGGACATGGGCGAGCCGGAACTTCCCGCGTCGGTCGATCGGATGGAAGAGCGGCCGGCCCTTGCCCAGCACCACGGGGGCGGTCGTGATGAGCATGTCGTCGATCAGCCCCTCGGCCAGGAACGAGCTGATAAGGCGTCCGCCGTCCACGTAGACCCGCCGCAGCCCGAGGCGCCGCCACTGCCGGACGGCGCCGGTTGGGGACTCCCGCCAGAACGTCACCCCCTCGCGCGCCGGCGGCGGCCGGTGGGTGAACACGTATACGACGCGGTCGCCGAACGGCAGCGGGTCGATGGCGGCGATGTGGTCGTACGTGCCCCGCCCCATCGCCAGCGCATCGACGGTGGCCACGAACGCGTCGTAGCCGTAGTCCTCGCCCTCGCCCACCGACTCGTCCAGCCAGTCCAGCCGGCCGTGCTCATCGGCGATGTAGCCGTCGATGCTGGTGGCCAGGTACACCGACAGTCGGGTCATCGCGGCCTCCGTCGATTCCTGCGGATCACGGTCCAGCGTTAGCACACGTGCGTGCCCGCAGGCGAGGCCAGCGATGGTGCGCCGGCACGAAGCCGGGAATCGCCGAGCAGGCGAGGCCAGCGATTGTGCGCCGGCACCAAGCCGGGAATCGCCGACCGGCAGCCGCTGTGCGACCCTCGCCGGGCGCATGCAGGGTTGGCCGGGATGGCAAGGCGCCCCCGTCTGTGCGCTCGCGGCCGCTTCGCCGCGGGCGTGTGGCCAGGCGGCCATATGCGGCGCGCTAGCCACACACGTCGGCGGATGCGGCGCGCTGGCCACAAACCTGCGCGAGCGGCAGTGCCGCCCCGGCGTGTGAAGCGGCTCGGCCCGGCGGGCGCGTGCCGCGGTCCCGCGGGGGTGGGCGGGTCGGCGGGTTTCTGCGGGTCGGCCCAGCCCCGAACGGGCGTGCCGGGGTCCCACGGGAGCGGGCGGATCGGCGCGGGCTGGTGGATCACTACACTTGTCGGGTGTCCGCTCCCAACAAGCAGTTCGACCCCGTCGCGCCCGAGGCGCTGTCGGCGGAGTCCGTGTCAGCCGCCGTCGCCGAAGCACTGGCCGCTTTTGCCGCCGCCACCGACCTCGACGAACTGAAAACCGCGCGCATCGAGCATGCGGGTGACCGCTCGCCGCTGGCGCTGGCCAACCGGGAGATCGGTGCGCTGCCGCCGTCGGCGAAGGCCGAGGCGGGCAAGCGTGTCGGTCAGGCCCGCCAGCAGGTGAAGCAGGCGCTGCAACAGCGTCAGGAGCAGTTGGAGGTGGAGCGCGACGAGCGGGTGCTGGTCGAGGAAGCCGTCGACGTCACCAAGCCCTACGACCGGGACCCGGTGGGCGCCCGCCATCCGCTGAGCACAATCCAGGAGCGGATGGCCGACATCTTCGTCGCCATGGGCTACGACGTGGTCGACGGCCCCGAGGCTGAATCGGAGTGGCACAATTTCGAGGCGCTGAACCTCGGCCCCGACCATCCGGCCCGCTCCATGCAGGACACCTTCTTCGTCGAGTCGCCGGACTCCGGGGTGGTGCTGCGCACCCACACCTCCCCGGTGCAGATCCGCACCATGCTGCACCAGGCCCCGCCGATCTACATGGTGGCGCCCGGCCGCGTGTTCCGCACCGACGAGCTCGACACCACCCACACCCCGGTGTTCAGCCAGATCGAGGGCCTGGCGGTGGACCGCGGCATCACCATGGCGCACCTGAAGGGCACCCTGGACCACTTCGCCGCCGCGCTGTTCGGCGAGGGGATCGTCACCCGGCTGCGCCCGTCGTACTTCCCGTTCACCGAGCCGAGCGCGGAGCTGGACCTGGAGTGCTTCGTGTGCCGCGGCGAATCCGTCGGCAACCCGGACCGGCAGTGCCGCACCTGCGGCAGCGAGGGCTGGATCGAATGGGGCGGCTGCGGCATGGTCAACCCCCGGGTGCTGCGCGCGTGCGGCATCGACGCCGACGTCTACAGCGGCTTCGCGTTCGGCATGGGCCTGGAGCGCACGCTGATGTTCCGCCACGGCATCACCGACATGCGGGACATGGTTGAGGGCGACGTCCGCTTCACCCGCCCGTTCGGACTGGAGGTCTGATGCGCGTCCCACTGTCCTGGCTGCGCGAGTTCGCGCCCGTGCCCCCCGGTGAGACCGGCCGCGAAGTCGCGGCGCGGCTCATCCGGGCGGGCTTGGAGGTGGAGACCGTCGACGTCCTCGGCGGCGACGTCGCCGGACCGCTGGTCGTCGGTCTCGTGGAGTCGGTCGAGGAGTTGACCGAGTTCCGCAAGCCGATCCGGTTCTGCGTCGTCGCCGTCGGCGACGGCAACGGCCACCCCGACACCCCCGGCAGGCGCGGCATCATCTGCGGGGCCACCAACTTCGCCGCCGGCGATCTCGTCGTCGTGGCGCTGCCGGGCACGGTGCTGCCCGGCGGGTTCGCGATCTCGTCGCGCAAGACCTACGGGCGCATCTCCGACGGCATGATCTGCAGCGAGAGCGAACTCGGCCTCGGCGACGACTACGACGGGATCATGGTCCTGCCGCCGGACACCGCCGGGCCGGGGGCCGACGCCGGCCCGGTGATCGGCCTGGGCGAGGAGGTTCTCGACATCGCGGTGACCCCCGACCGGGGATACGCGCTGAGCATCCGCGGCGTCGCCCGCGAGGCGGCCACCGCCTATGGCGTGGGCTTCACCGACCCCGGCTTGGCCGTCGCCGACCTGCCGCTGCCCGCCGAAGGCGCAGAGCCGCACCCGTGCACCAGCGAGGACGCGGGCGCCTGCGACCTGTTCACACTGCGCACGATCACCGGCTTCGACCCGCACGCCCCGACCCCGGCGTGGATGCGGCGCCGGCTGACGGCGTGCGGCATGCGCTCGATCAGCCTCGCGGTAGACGTCACCAACTACGTCATGCTGGAGACCGGCCAGCCGCTGCACGCGTTCGACCTCGACTCGCTGCGCGGCCCGGTGCGCGCCCGGCGCGCCCGGCCCGGCGAGACGCTGGAAACCCTCGACCACGTGAAGCGGGACCTCGACCCCGACGACGTCGTCATCGCCGACGACCGGGGCGCGGTGGGCCTGGCGGGGACCATGGGCGGGCTGGAGGCCGAGATCGGCGACGAGTCGGCCAACATCGCGCTGGAGGCCGCCCACTTCGACGCCCGCTCCGTGGCGCGGATGTCGCGGCGGCACAAGCTCAGCAGCGAGGCGTCGCGTCGGTTCGAACGCGGGGTGGACCGCGCCCTGGCCCCGTTCGCCTCCGAGCGGGCCGCGGCGCTGCTCCTGCAACTCGGCGGCGGCACCTATGCCGGGATGACCGCCTACGAGGCCGAGCACGCCCCCGTCGTGATCAGCATCGACGCGGACCTGCCGGCGCGGGTCGGCGGCCTGGCCGTCGACGAGTCGGTGACCGTGGCCCATCTGCGGGAGGTCGGCTGCGAGGTGTCGCCCAGCGACGGTCGGCTGGAGGTCGCGCCTCCCACCTGGCGGCCGGACCTCACCGACCCCAACGACCTGGTCGAAGAGGTGCTGCGGCTGGTCGGCTACGACGAGATCCCGTCGCACCTGCCCGCGATCCCCGCGCAGCACGGGCTGCCGAACGCGCGCCGCATCCGCCGCCGCGTCGGGCTGGCGCTGGCGGGGCGCGGATACGTGGAGACGCCCGCGTACCCGTTCATCGGCGCGGGGGAGTTGGACGAGTTGCGCATCGGCGCCGACGACGAGCGCCGGCGCCTGGTGCGGCTGGCGAACCCGCTCAGCGACGAGCAGCCGTACCTGCGCACCACCCTGCTTCCCGGACTGTTCGCCACCGCCCGGCGCAACCTGGCCCGCGGCACCGACGACCTGGCCCTGTTCGAGCAGGGCATCGTGTTCTTCGCCACCGGCCAGGGGTCTTCGGACGTGCCGCATCCCGACGTCTCCGTCCGCCCCAGCGAGGAGGAGTTGGCCGCCCTGGACCGGCTGCTGCCCGAGCAGCCCCGTCACGTGGCGGTGCTGCTCACCGGCGCCCGGCAGCCCGCCGGCTGGTGGGGGCCGGCCAGCCCGGCCACCTACGCCGACGCCATAGCAGCCGCCCTCGACGTAGCGGCCGCCGTCGGCACCGACTTGGCCGTGGCTACCGGCTCCGCGGCGCCGTTCCACCCGGGCCGCTGCGCCGAGCTGCGGGTCGACGGTCAGGTCGTCGGACACGCCGGGGAGCTGCACCCCAAGGTGACCGACAGCGTGGGCCTGCCGCCGCGCAGCGCCGCGATGGAGGTCGACCTCGACCTGCTGATAGCCGCCGCCCGCGACATCGCGCCCGCGCCGGCCATCGGCACCATGCCCGTGGCCAAGGAGGATGTCGCCCTGATCGTGCCCGCCGACACCTATGCGGCGGACCTGGCCGCAGCGCTGCGTGCCGGCGGCGGGGAGCTGCTGGAGTCGGTGCGCCTGTTCGACGAATACACCGGCGAGCAGGTGGGGCAGGGGCGCAAGTCGCTGGCGTTCTCGCTGCGCTTCCGCGCGCCCGACCGCACCCTGACCGCCGACGAGGTCGCCGAGGCTCGCTCCGCGGCTGTCGCAGTGGCCGCCGAGCGCCACGGCGCCGTCCTGCGCAGCTGAGGCCGGCTGCCCCGACGCCCCGGCGCGGGGCCGCAGCGGCTGGTCAGCCCCACCCCTCGATCAGCCCTGACGCGCAGATCGACCAGCACAGCGCACCTGGGCCGGGCGGAAGCCGGGCAGCGGTCTGGCTAGAGTGGATTCATGGGGGTCGCCAGAATTCTGGCGGGTGCCCTCCTTGTTGTGGGCGCCCTCTCCTTCGCTATCCCCGCGGCTGCCG
>JAQAZZ010000213.1:0-11689 GCA_032127075.1 Micrococcales bacterium
TGCGGGTCCGTTCATGAGAATGAATCAGGGCAACTGTACCCGCTGAAGGGCGCGCCGGGCGACTGCGGCAGCCGGGCGGTGCGGCTGGGATCGGGGGGCACGGCCGCTGACCGGGGGACAAACGGGTGGAATCGCCCGAAACATGTAGCCGATTCGTGACAATCGGTTGCCGGGGTTTGTGACCTGTGCAACATTCACAGCACATGCCAGGAGGCGTTCGGGGCCTGACCT
Organism: Micrococcales bacterium; assembly: GCA_032127075.1. Lineage (GTDB taxonomy): Bacteria > Actinomycetota > Actinomycetes > S36-B12. The sequence continues at coordinate 232 of JAQAZZ010000213.1, forward strand.
AGGACCCCCGCCGATTGGTTCACTGGAGGAGGAATCCATGGCCGGACGACCCACAGACGGCGATGAGCTTTTGACCCCGTCCGAGGTGGCCGCCTTGTTCCGCGTGGATCCGAAAACGGTGACCCGTTGGGCCAAAGCTGGGAAGCTGACCTCGATCCGGACGCTGGGAGGGCACCGTCGCTACCGCGCGAATGAGGTGTATTCGCTGCTGGACCGCACACCCGGCGGGCGTCCGGAGTCCCAAGAGGCCAGCCAAGCCGAGCGGACGAGCACGCGACCGATACCGGTGAGGCCGGCTATGCCCCGCAACGGCGTTCCCCGACAGATGCCGCAGCCGCGGCAGGCACCGCCCCGGCCGCCGGCGCGGACCATCAACCTCTCCTCGTCCAGGGACGCGACGCGCCGCTGATCGACCGGGTAGGGCGGTTGTTCCGGCTAGCCTGAACCGCCGCTGCTGAGGCGATGGCCCAGCGGGGAATCCTTCATCTGCTCCGCCATTGCGCGCCACGTCGGCGGCAGTTCGATCCCCTGCTGCTCGGCGAAGTCCAGAGTCATCGCCGATTGCCCCCATTTGTTGAGAGTCGTGCTGATGGTGGTCATCGCACGGTTGATGCTCTTGGCGACGAGTCGGGCCTGAGCCCACATCTCCTCGCGGGTTCGCAGTGCGTGGTCGATGGCGTCGCCCTGAACGTCTGATGTGCTCAAGCCGTAGGCCTTCTCCAGCGATTCCCGCAGATCGATGCGGTAGTCGTGTCCGATGCGCGCGAACACGCCCGGGCGCTGGTCCATCCCGTTGAGAAGATCGATGATCCCGATGACGAAGCTGCTGATCGGTCGGAACAGGATCTCCCGCGGCACCATGGGCGGGCGGGACTCGGGGGCGCCGAACCACTCGGGTCGGCGCACGAACATGGTGTAGGCGAACTTGTTCACCGGATCGTCGTGGTGGACCACCATCAGGTGCATCCCCGGGCGCCTGGGCGCCGCCGTGCAGTCTGCCGCGAGCACGATCCGTCCGTCGGGATCGATCGCGTCGGGGCGGTCCTTCCAGATATGCCACGCCTGACTGCGGAACGGGACACCGAGGTACAGGCCTCCGGTGACTCCCGTCCGGTCGAGCCGGTGGATTCCGCCCTCAGCCGCCACGTCGAGCGCCACCTGGGCGCCCAGGCTCTCGCCGAACTGGTAGACGCGGGGTCGGCGCACGGCGGGAATCCGTTGGATCCTGCGATTGATGGCGGCCAGCACGGCGGCCTGTAGTTGCGTCCCGTCCTCGGTGCGGTCCAGTGCCAGGGCGGACGGCACCATCGCGTATTGCGGCACCACCACTGCGCAGTTGCCCCGGGCGAGGTACTCCAGCGCCTCTGCCATCACGTAGTTGACGTACCCCACCCCCGTGGGGGACGCCACGACGATGATCGAACGTTCGAACCCGCCCAGAGCCTCGAGTTCCGCCACCGCCAGGTCCGCGCGTTGCTCGACACTGCCTGTGCGGGGGATGACGGCTCTCACCGGATCCGTGGCAGGCTCACCCATGATGGTGCTGATCTGGTCGGCGGTCAGGGCCATCAGTACGAAGCGGCGCCCTTCCTTGCCGATGGCGTCGAACTCGATCAAGCTTCTTGGTCCGCATGAAACCCGTTGCGAGGTGGGCGGCGCTGGATAGGCGGGCTCGAACACCTCGTTGGATCGCACTGTCCGCGCCCGGACCCGCTTCAGCCCGTACCAACCGGCAGCGCCGAAACCGGCAGCGGTGATGGTGTGCGACAGCCATTCGCCCGTCTCGCCCAGATCGGTGCCCGCGAGCCGGGTGAGGCCGCTGTTGATCAGCCGCGAGGCCGTCTGTTCCCCCACGGCCATGCCGGAGATACCGATCGCCGTCCCGGTACCGATGCCGATCATGGTCGTGTAGGCCTTGAACCCGTGGACGGGCTTCACCGCGTGGCGGTCCCGTTCGCCCCATCCGTACTTCCTGGCGCGCCGGTTGCGCCGGATCAGCGTGCCGGCGGCCATCGCCGCGCCGCTGGCGAGGTCGAGGGCGAAGGTGCTTCCGATCCCCGGCTTGCGATCCAGCACCGAATGCGCGACGACATCGGACGTCGTGACCAGGCCGCCGGCCAACCCTGTTGTGGCCAGGAGTTTCGCGGAGGCCCAGGCGCTGGCGTAGACGAGGTTGTCCCCGGATCGCGGTCGGAGCAGCCGTTCCGCGGTGAAGCCCCCCACCCCGGTTGCCGCGGCGGCCACCAGCAGCGCCCGTTTGCCGGCCCAATGGCCGGGTACTCCCGCCGCGATGCTGGAGACCCCCGACCAGGCGGTCGCCCCCAAGGCGTAGTGGGTGGTGGTGTTGACCGCGACGATCGCGGCCTGCTGGCTCGGGCTGCGCGGCAGCAGCCCGCGGGAGAACGACGGCGCCACGCTCCACGCCGCTTGCAGGAAACCCGTACGCACCGCGGGGTCGGTGGTGAACCGGCCGAGGGATTGCGACGCCCGTTTCCCCACGGTTGCCCAGAAGTCGGCCATGGCAGTCATCATGCCCGTTGCAGTGCCCGGTCTCACGCTTCGGCGTGTCGGGCCGGCAGGTGAGGACATGCAACCCGCCCGGAGCGCTGGTAGTAAGGTCTCGCCGACCCAAGCCCCGCCCCGAGGGTGGGCCGGAGGAAGTTCAGGCGAGGAAGGGGCCGGTGATCCCGTGGCCGACGCCCTGCAGCAGTCGGCTCCGCCGCGGACGCCGCTGCCGCCGTGGATGACCCCCGGCTACCTGGACCACGCCGAAGACGGCATCGCCGACCGCAAGACCTATCGGCGCGGCGGCTTGGTCGTCGGCACGGTATGGGGGCTGAGTTCCCTGGCCCTGGTGAAGATTGTCATCTGGGGCTCGGTGGAGATCGCCAAGAGTTCCGACCCCGCGGGGCTGCTGCAGGCGCTGGCGGAATCCGATCACTCGCCGTTCCCGTGGCTGGGTTTCCTCGCCGCCTTGATCGGGTTCGTGCCCCTCGCGGTGGTGCTGCCCTGGATGATCCAGAAGATCCATCACCGGACTTGGCGGGTGTCCGCCACGCCGTACGCCACCTTCAGCTGGCGGCAGATCAGCGTCGGAGCGGCGATCGGCGGCGGGGTGTATCTATTGGCGTCCGCGGCGACTGGACTGCTGCTGCGCGGCAGCATCGAATTCGACCTCGACCCCGGCGCGTTGGCCCCTGCCCTGGTGGTCCTGCTGGTGTTCATCCCGATGCAGGCCTTCGGCCAGGAACTGTTCTTCCGCGGCTACGGGCTGCAGCAGGCGTCGCTGGACATCAAGTCCACCAAGGGCTTGGCGATCATCTCCGGCATCGCGTTCGGCCTGCCCTTCCTGTTCGGGCCGTTCGTGGTGCGGTGGCTCGTCCCCGAGATCCAGGTCCCCGATATCCCCTGGAGCGAGCGGCTCCTGCTCATGCTCGGCTACATCGTGATGGGTGTGGCGCTGGCGGTGGTGAGCATCCGGACGGGCACCATCGAGTTCGCGATCGGTGCCGCGGGCGCGATCAACTTCTTCGCGGCACTGGTCCTGTCCCCCAGGGCCGGGTCGATGGCTGGCGGGAGCGTCTGGGAGGTGGAGCCGGGCCTGTTGGCGACGCTGGTCTACGTCGCTGCCCTGACGGCGGGGATGTACGCCATGGCACGGGTGGGTTCCCGGTTCATCCCCGATCCCAGCACCCGCACACTGTTGGACCACTGGGGCGAACCGGTACCCGGTTCCCGCGCGCCGCTGCCGACCGGCAACCCCATGTGGCGGGTGACCCTCCGGGGGCTGCTCGCCCACCGGCTCCGGCTGGTACTGACGATCCTGTCCATTGCGCTGGGCGTGGGTTTCATCGTCGCCACGCTGGTGTTCGCCGATACCACCAGGGGAGCGTTGGACCGCTTCTACTCCGGCGAGGCTGCGCCGGTGGTCGTGCGGCCGATCGACCAGGTGTCGGTGTCGGGGCAGGGCGGTGCCGCCCCCGTGGCACTGACGATGCCGGCGGCTGTGGTGGAGCGGATCCGCGACGTCCCCGGGGTGGCCGCGACGGCGGCCCAGGTACAGCAGGAGGGGGTGCTGATCCTCGACGCAGAGGGTCGGCAGGTCGGCTCGGATACGTCAGCCCACATCGGTGCGTCATGGGACGAGGAACAGTTGGAGGTGTCGCCGGATGGCGGCGGTGGCGGCTTCGACGGTGAACTCCCGGTCGGTGACGGCCAAGTGGCCATCGACACCACCACTGCCGATCGCACCGGTCTCGAGATCGGCCAGACCGTGCACCTGGTCACCCCGTTGCGCACGGATCGGGACCGCGACTGGGAGATCACCGGGATCATCGACATCGGACTGTACGGCGGCGCGACCGTGGCGCTGTTCGACCTCCCCACCGCCCAGCGCCACATCACCGGTCCGGGTCGCGTGAACCAGATCCTGGTTTCCGTGGCTGACGACGCGGTGCTGGCGGATGTTGTCTCGGGGATCAACGACGCCCTGGGTCCGGACGCCACGATCAAGGCGATCACGGGCAGACAGGCTGCGGAGCAGGCGCAGAACCAGGTGGGCGAGGCGCTGGGATTCCTGAACACGGTGCTGCTGATCTTCGGCTTCATAGCGGTGTTCATGTCGTCGTTCCTGATCTTCAACACCTTCAGCATGCTGGTGGCGCAGCGGACCCGGGAACTGGCCCTGGTCCGCGCAGTCGGCGCATCGCGGGAACAGGTTCAGGTCAGCGTCCTGATCCAGGCGCTCATCGTGGGGGTCATCGGCACCCTGATCGGCGGCGCCGCCGGGTTGGCGCTTTCCATCGGGATGCGTTGGGTGCTCATGCAGTTCGGCACCGACATCCCCACCGGCGGCCTGATCATCCAGCCGCAGATGCTGCTCATCGCCCTCGTGGCGGGAGTCGGTGTCACCCTCGTGGCGGCCTGGGTGCCGGCGCTGCGTGCGTCGCAGATCCCGGCCATCCAGGCCATCCAGGGTTCCGCGCCGCCCCGCCCGTTCCAGCAGCGCATCATCATCGGGGTCACGTTCGCCGTGCTGGCGGCGCTCACCGCGACGGTGTCGTTGCGTGACGGGACCCCCGGGACGGCCGTTGCGTGGATGGGCCTGTCGGCGCTGTTGGCGGTAGGGACGTTCGTGGCGTTCGCGCCCATGCTCGCCAGCACCGTTGTCGAAGTGCTGGGCTGGCCGTTGCGGTCGCCGATCGGGAGACTCGCGCGCTCCAATGCCCGGCGCAACCGCCGCCGTACCGCGGCAACCGCGGCTGCGCTGACCATCGGTGTCGCGCTGATGGCCATGGTGTCGATCCTCGCCGTTTCCACCGTCGCCACCGCCGATTCCGAGATCGACAAGGCCATCGGCGCCGACATCACCGTCGGCGCACCCCCGCTCTACCGGCCCTTCGACCATGAGATCACCCGCGAACTCGCCGACATTCCCGGCGTCGCCGACAGCACCTATGTGCGCAGCACAACTGGGCAGCGCGGCGAGCAGGCCGTGCCGGTCTTCGGGATAGAACCGGACGAGATCGGCGGGGCCATCAATCTGGATATCGTTGCCGGTGACCTGCAGCAGGTGGGCGCCGACTCGATTGCGCTGGACTCAACCCTGGCCGAGCAGTACCGGCTGGGTGTGGGCGACACCTTCCGGGCGCAGTTCCGCACCGGACCCGACGAGTTCACGATTGCGGCGATCTTCGACCCCATCATCGTCTACCAGGGAATCCTGACCGACTACGAAACCGCGCAACGACTCGGCGCCCAGCGCGGACTGGATTCCGCCGCCTACCTGACCTTCACGCCCCGCGCCGACCCGGCGGCGGTCCGTGCGGCGGCCCAAGCCGTGATCGAGCGCAACCCGGCGCTGGAGATCCAGGACAAGGAGACTCTCAAGGAAGACTTCGCCGGTCAGATCGACCGACTCCTGGGTTTTGTCTACGTGATGCTCGCCCTCACAGTGGTGATCGCCGTGCTCGGCATCGCCAACACGTTGCTGCTGGCCGTCTACGAGCGCACCTCGGAACTGGGGATGCTGCGTGCCGTGGGTGCCACACAGGAGCAGGTTCGCCGGCTCGTGGTGATCGAAGCCGTTCTGGTGGGGATCTTCGGAGCCTTGCTCGGCGTTGTGATCGGACTCGGATACGGGTTCTTGCTGCAGGTCGTCATGGCGCCCCTCGGGATAACCGTCCTGCAGATCCCGTGGCTGCTGTTGATCACGTTCGTGGTCGCCGGGGCAGCGGCCGGGGTGCTGGCATCGGTCGGTCCCGCTATCAGGGCCTCGCGGTTGAACATCCTGGAGTCGATCGCCGCGGAGTAGGGCGGGCGTCCCTTCTGCTGATCCCGGGGGCGGGCATGCAGCGTCGGTGGGTCGGTGCGACTGCGGGGTGGGCCGCGTTGACGGCGGGTGGTCAGAATCGGCGCGCATGGATCGGCCTGGCCGGACTACTGTCAGGTCCGAACCAGGCACAGATGGGAGCGCCCATGCGCACGTACATGATGCTGACTGCTGTGGTGGCGACCGGCATGGTCCTGTCCCCGATCGCATCAAGCGCGGCGTCCGCCGGCCCCGGCCTCGCTGATATCGGGCAGCGTGCGGCCGATTCGGGTGGGCCCGGCAAGAAGGCGCTGAAGAAGGCCAACAAATGGGCCAAGAAGGACAACGTCAAAGAAGCCCGAACCTGTCGCAGCGGGAACAACTACAAGTTGAAGCAGGATTCGTACTACGGCGCCTACGGATTGGCGAAGCGCGCCTGGCGGAAGAATGGGGGCAGACAGTTCGCGAAGAGGGCAGACAAGGCCACGAAGACCGAGCAGAACTACGTGGCGCGCAGAGTCGCCAGAACGTCCGGCCTCGGCGCCATCGGTTGCGACACGTCCGATTGGATGCAGCGCGTGTATTCCACCGCGCCGAAGACGCCCCTGTCGCAGATGTTGATCCCGGGTACCCACGACTCGGGCACCAAGAACATCCGCACCCAGGATCCGTGCTCGACGGTGTTCGTGGACGGCTCCCAGGCATTTGCGGGGGTGTCGAGTCAGAACCCCTGCGTCTTCGCGGCCCTCTTCCAGGCCCAGGACCTCACGCTGGAGGAGCAGTTGCAGCGGGGCGTCCGCTACCTGGACCTGCGGGTGGGCGTGCCGTCCGACCAGGTGCTGACGACGCCACCGGCGAGCAATGCCGCCGATCCCACCCAGGTGCCGCTGGTGTTGTCGCATCAGCTCGTGGCCGAACCGTTGATCGACGGTCTGGCCGGAGTCCAGCGCTTCATCAAGAGCCACCCGGAAGAACAGGTGATCCTCGACTTCCAGGAACTCAACCTCCCGCAGAACCCCGCGATCGCCGCCTATTACAAGAACGCCCTCGACCGACTGCTGCGCACCTACACGCCGAGCGGCTCGACCAAACCCATCTGCACAACAGCTTGGGCTAGTGACGTCATCACCGTGCCCGACAACTCATTGGGCACGGCGGTTCCCATCAAGCAGGCCTGGCGCAAGGGCGTCAGCAACATCGTGTACTTCAAGTCCGAGGACAAGCCGTCTGCCGATCCGTGCTACCGCAATCGCTGGGCGGGAAGTTCCTTCCTCTACCCCAACACCGACGATCCCACCAAGAGCACCCGCGACAACCTGGGCTACCTGCAGGACCGCAAGCAGCGGATCGCCACCGGGAACTGCACCGACGCCCGAGGCGACTACTACTGCGGCATCAACGTCAGCCAGCTGCAACTGACGCCGACTGTGCAGACCTACGTGGCTTGTGTGCAGACCCCGGCGTCGAACTGCTCGCTGGAGTACTACGCAGGGCTGGTGAACGACAACGTGGCAGACAACGTCCGGAAGTGGCGCTTCGGCAAAGACCTCCCCGTCAACATCGCGATGGTGGACTACATCGAGCGCAGCAAACCCAGCATTCCGGATCGGCTGATCGCCTACAACTGGCGCGTGGCCGACGGCGCCTGACCGCACCGCCGCCGCAGCCGCCACTACCGCTACCGCCGCTACCGTCGCTGCCGCCACTACCGCTACCGCCGCCACTACCGCCGTCCGATCGCACCGTCCTCCCGCCCCGGGCTCCGCCGGGGGCAGTGGGTGCGGACCCATGTCTGCCCCAAAATGGCCCCTCGCCGCGGCGTGTCGCGGCAGTTTTGGGGCCACTTTGGGGCAGATGGTGGCTGCTTACCTTCTCCTTACGGCGAGGCGCTGGGCCTGGACCGACACGTCGGCCTGCAGCACCCTGGTCCGGTGACCAAGGAGGCCTCCATGCGAAGAAGAGTCATCGCCGTCATGTGCACCGGACTGCTGTCGGCCGGGATGTTCATTCCCGCCCCAGCGAGTGCTGAGCCCATGCCCAGCGGCACATTCAAGAGCTGCAAGCAGTTGCGCGCTGAATACTCTGCGGGGATTGCCAAGAACCCCAAGGCAGCGCGCAAGATCGTCAAGAAGGGCTACAAGAGGCCCATCGTCTGCAAGAGGGTCTACCGGCAGGTGCAGAAGAAACTCGACCGCAACCGCAACCGAGTGGCCTGCGAGACTCGCTGATTGCCTCGCGGTCTCGCTCGCGGGCTCGCGGGCTCGCGGGTTGCGAGGTCGCGGGGTCTCGGGGTCGCGGGGCCTGGCGGTGCAGCGGGCTGGCTCGCCGGCGGTCTCTGGGCCTGGCGGTGTGGCGGTCTGGCTCGCTCCGCGGTTCGGGTCGCCGACTGGCAGTAGCGCGGTCTCGCATGCTCCGCGGTTCGACTGGCCGCTCGGCTGACGCGCTGACGCGCTGACGGGCCGACGGGCCGACGGGCCGACGGGCTGAAGCGCTGCGCGGTCGGGCGTCCTGCGGCGAGCGGCATCCTCCGTCGCGATCCCCAGTACCTTGGGCAGTGTGCTCCGCAATGGCCCGTCGCAGCGGTCGCCCAACGCCTTCGAACTGGACGACGTCGTCTTGGTCCGTGGCGGCCGCCGGATCCTCGATCGGGTCACGGCCCAGCTGCCACGCGGCGCGGCGACCGCAGTGGTCGGACCCAGCGGATCCGGCAAGACCACGCTGCTGCGCCTGCTGAACCGGTTCGAGGATCCCGATGAGGGGGTTGTGCGGTTCGACGGAGCCGACGCTCGGGATCTGGACGTGCTTCAGCTTCGGTGTCGGGTGGGCCTGCTGGCGCAGCGGCCCGTGATGCTTGCCGCGACCGTGGCCGACGAGGTCCGCGTCGGCGCCCCCGACCTGGCCGAGGCCCGCGTGGCTCAACTGCTGTCGCGCGCCGGCCTGCCCGGGTTCAGCCCGGACCGGGAAACGGCAGACCTCTCCGGTGGGGAGATGCAGCGCCTCGCGCTCGCCCGCGCCTTGGCGCTGGATCCTGATGTGCTCCTGCTCGATGAGCCGACGAGCGCGCTGGACGCCGATGCCGCCGCAGCGGTGGACGAAGTCATCATTTCACTGGTCGAGGCAGGGCTTACCGCGGTGGTGGTCAGCCATGATCTGCACCGTTTGTTGGATGTCACCACCCACACCATCGTGCTCGAATCCGGACGGGTCGTGGAGCAGGGGCCGCCGGCGGAAGTCCGGTATCTGCACTCGCAGCGAGGGGGTTCCCGGTGAACGGCACCGCGCAGATTCCCAGCTGGCTGGGGGTCGCCACCTCGCTGGTGCTGGTCATCATCGCCGCGTTGGTCTCGTGGCGGGAGGGCCTGGGGCTGACCCGGGAACTTGTGGTGGTGGCGGTCCGCGCGTTTGTGCAGCTGGTCGCGGTGGGAGCGCTGCTGGGAGTGGTGTTCACCTACGGCGGACTCCCGGCCGCCTTCGGTTGGTTGACGGGCATGGTGCTGATCGGCGGTCAGGTAGCGGGTCGGCGGGCCAAGGGGCTGCCGGCGTCCCGACGCACCGCCACGATCGCGATAGCGGCGGGCGCCGCGGCAACGATGGGTGTGCTGCTGGTGCTGCGCATCATCGACAGCGTGCCGACCGTCGTGATCCCCGTGGGCGGGATGGTCGTCAGCGGCACGATGGTGGCCACCGGGATCACACTGCGCCGAGTCCGCGACGAAGCCCAGCGGTCGCGCCCACAGGTCGAGGCGCGGCTCGCGCTCGGGGCCACGGGAAGTGCGGCGTTCGCGCCCTACAAGCGGGAGGCGGTCCGAACCGCATTGGCGCCAGCCATCGATTCCACCAAGGTTGTGGGACTCATCGCACTCCCCGGCGCGATGACGGGGTTGATCCTCGCCGGCACCGACCCGCTGGAGGCTATTCGCTACCAGATCGTCGTGATGTACATGCTGCTGGCGGCGCCGGCGCTCGCCGGAGCGGTCGCCACCCGCCTGGCCGGGCGCGACCTCTTCGACGAGGCCCAGCGCTTGCGCCCCGTGTCGGTGCCGACCTAGGCGCGGGGTGTGAAAATGCCGTCGCACGGGAAGTTCGCCGGGGTCCCTGAGCGGACTTCGTCGGCGTAGGCCAGACTCTCCTTGTGCGAATCCTCGCCGTCACCGACCTCCACTACAAGCTGCCCCACTATGACTGGCTCGTGGGCGCGGCGGGAGGTGTCGATGCTGTGGCGATCAGCGGCGACCTGTTGGACATCGTCAATCCGGTGCCCATCGACGTCCAAGCGGTCGTCATGAGCGACTACCTGTCCAAACTGGCCGACCGTGCCACGGTCTTCGCGGCATCCGGCAACCACGATCTCGACGGCCCCGGCGCACGGGGCGAGCAGGTGGCGGGCTGGCTGCAGCGGCTGTTGGACAACCGGGTTCACACAGACGGCAGCAGCACCGACCTCGGCGACGTGCGGGTGACCGTGTGCCCGTGGTGGGACGGCCCGTTGACGCGCGAGCAGGTCGCCGCCCAGTTGGCGGCCGCCGCCGTGGACCGGCCGGAGCGGTGGATCTGGCTGTACCACGCTCCCCCCGCCGGTACCCCCTTGTGCAACGACGGGCGCAGGGAGTTCCCCGACCACGACGTTGCAGGGTGGATCGAGGAGTTCCAGCCCGACATCGTTTTCTCCGGCCATATCCATCAGGCGCCCTGGGCCCCCGGGGGCTCGTGGCACGCACAACTGGGCCGGACCCGGATCTCCAACGTGGGCAAGCAGATCGGCAAGGTCCCGCCCCATGTCACCGTGGACACCACGGCGGGGACGGCGGACTGGTTCGGGGTCTTCGAGTCCGAGACGATCGATCTCGCGTGATCGGGGCCCGCGATCACGTGACCGCGGTCCGCGGTCAGTAGTGGCCTTCGGGGTCGCGGACCGAACCCGGGCGCGCGCCGGTGTTCTGGTGGTGCACGAGGGTGTCGAGGATCTTGTCCACCATCCCCAGGTGGCCTTCCATGTCGGCGAACTGCGCCTTGACGTCGACGAGGTACTGGGTGAGGCCGTCCAGCCGCGAGGCGGTCGTGCGCAACACCGTGAGCGCCGCTCATGGCCGTTCGAGGAGGAAGGCCTCCGGATCGTCCGCCACGCGCACCTCGACGTCGGTCTCGGCC
>JAQAZZ010000214.1:0-10406 GCA_032127075.1 Micrococcales bacterium
TAGACGTAGGTTTCGGTCTGCAGCACGCCAGCGATCGATCGGATGCGCCCCACGACGTCGTACAGCGCAGCATCGTCGACGGCCACGACTTCCGCCATCAAGTCGATACCGCCGGCGGTGGCGACCAGGTAGTCCACCTCGTCGATGAGAGCGACTTCCTCGGCCACCACGTCGATGTCGCCCGACACGGTGATGGTGATCATCGCCGCCCGGGAGTATCCCATCTGCAACTGGTCGGTGATCGCCACGAAGTGGATCACACCTGCTTCGACGAGCTTGCCCACACGCTGCCGCACCGAGGCTTCGGATCGATCGACCTTCCGGGCGATCTGCGAGTATGGCCGGCGGCCGTCCTCCTGGAGCATCCGCACTATCTCGCGGTTCACCTCGTCCAGCGTCACGGTGCTTGGGTTCGGCATTGTTCGATTCTTGCCCATAGAAGGTGCACCTGCAACGATTTCCGTGGCGAATAGGGGATTGACTTCACTGATCCAGTGGTTTCATAACGGTTGATCTCGTGGTTCCGTGAGGTAATGTGTGGCCAGATCGGGGATCGGATCCGGTCCCCGGCCCACAGGTGCAGCGCGAGGCCGAGGGAGTGCCGATGCAGGTCAGCAACGTCGTGAACGGCAAGTCGCAGACAGCCCGGGGCAACGCCCTGGAACTCGTCGATCCCAGTACCGGAGAAGTCTTCGGCACAGCCCCCACATCAACAGCCACCGACGTGGACCTCGCCGTCGGCGCCGCTCGCGACGCCTTCCCCGGCTGGCGCGACGCCACGCCCGGGGTTCGGCAACTCGCGCTGCTGAAGATCGCCGACCTGATCGAGCAGAACGCCGAGGAACTGGTCACGCTGGAGTCGCTCAACACCGGCAAACCGATCCCCGTGACCATGGTCGAGGAGATCCCGCCGATGGTGGACCAGGTCCGCTTCTTCGCCGGGGCGGCGAGGATGCTCGAGGGCCGATCCGCAGGCGAATACATGACGGGGTTCACCTCGATGATCCGCCGCGAACCGGTCGGCGTCGTGGGCCAGGTGACGCCGTGGAACTACCCGCTGATGATGGCGGTGTGGAAGTTCGCCCCCGCCATAGCCGCGGGGAACACGGTGGTGCTGAAACCCTCGGACACCACCCCGGTGTCCATGGCGCACTTGGCGAAGATGATCTCCGAGGCGGAGATTCTGCCTCCGGGGGTGTTGAACGTCATCACGGGAGACCGGGACACGGGCCGAAGACTGGTCTCCCATCCCGGTGTCGACATGGCGGCGATCACCGGCTCGGTGCGCGCCGGAATGCAGGTGGCCGAAGAGGCGGCGCATTCGGTCAAGAGGGTCCATCTGGAACTCGGCGGCAAAGCGCCTGTTGTGGTCTTCGATGACGCCGACGCGGCCAAGGCCGCAGAGTGGTTGGCGGTCGCCGGCTACTTCAACGCCGGCCAGGACTGCACCGCCGCAACACGCGTGTTGGCGCAGAAGGGCATCCACGACGAATTCGTCGAGGCGCTGGCCGAACAAGCCCGCAACACCCAGACCACCTTCGCCAAGGGCGCCCGGGACGAGGACGCCCTCGTGCCTCCGGTGCAGAACGAGCCCCAGCTGGAGAAGGTCATGGGCTTCCTGGAGCGGCTGCCGGGCCACGCGGCCATCGCCGCCGGCGGCTCGCGCCAGGGCGACCGGGGCTTCTTCATCGACCCCACGGTCGTGGTGGACCTCAACCAGAACGACGAAATGATCCAGCAGGAGATGTTCGGTCCCGTCATGACCGTTCAGAGTTTCGACAGCGAGGCCGAAGCGGTCCAGAAGGCCAACGATGTCGTCTACGGACTGGCCTCCAGCGTGTGGACCACCAACCACGCCCGCGCGCTGCGCATGGCCAAGGCGCTCGATTTCGGCACCGTGTGGATCAACACCCACATTCCGCTGGTCGCCGAGATGCCGCACGGCGGGTTCAAGCAATCCGGCTACGGCAAGGACCTGTCGATGTACGGCTTCGACGACTACACCCGCATCAAACACGTGATGTCGGCCATCGACGAGGACTGAACCCATGGCGCCGGGACTGTGGATCGACGGCCAGGCCGGAAACGGGACGTCCGGCGAGGAACTCGATGTCGCCAACCCCGCCGACGGATCGGTTGTGGACTCCGTCGATCTGGCCGGGCCGGACGATGTGGATCGGGCGGTTGCCTCCGCGAAAGCTGCGTTCGCCGACTGGTCCCGGGCGACGCCGGCGGACCGCTCCGACGCACTCAACGCTCTCGTCGCCCGGATCAAGTCTCGCGAGGACGAGTACTCCCGGGTGGAATCCGCCCAGGCGGGGAAACCGATCCGTCTGGCGCGGGGATTCGACGTACCGGGTTCGATCGACAACGCCGCCTTCTTCGCCGGTGCCGCCCGCCAACTGCACGGCACCGCCGCCGCGGAGTGGGACGGCGACCACACCTCCACTGTGCGCCGCGAACCCATCGGGGTGGTCGGTTCGATCGCGCCCTGGAACTACCCGCTGCAAATGGCCATGTGGAAGATGTTGCCCGCGGTCGCCGCCGGCAACACGATCGTGCTGAAGCCGAGCGAGCTCACGCCGCTGACCACTCTGATGCTCGCCGAGGACGCCACTGCGGCGGGGTTCCCGAACGGTGTGTTCAACGTCGTCACCGGCACCGGGCCCGTCGCTGGCGAAGCCCTGCTTCGGCACCCGGACGTCCGGATGGTGTCGTTCACCGGATCGACCCGCGTGGGGCACCGGGTCGCCCACCTGGCCGGCGCCGGGTTGAAGCGGCTGCACCTGGAGTTGGGCGGCAAGGCGCCGTTCGTGGTGTTCGACGACGCGGACCTCGACGCCGCTGTCCAGGGGGCGGTTGCCGCGAGCCTGATCAACACCGGTCAGGACTGCACCGCGGCGACCCGCGCCTACGTTCACAGCTCACTGTTCGACGCGTTCGTCACAGGCGTCGCGGCACTGATGGATTCGGTGGTGATGGGCGACACGGCCGCTGAGGCCACCGACCTCGGCCCCCTGATCTCACGGGCACAGCAGCAGAAGGTCGCCGCGATGGTGCAGCGGGCGACAGCGGTGGGAGCCACCATCGCCGCCGGCGGCAGCATCCCCGGTGGCGAGCTCGCAGGGGGCTGCTACTACCGCCCCACCCTGATCACCGGCGCCGCGCAAGATTCCGAGATCGTCCAGGAGGAGATCTTCGGCCCGGTGCTGGTGGTTCTGCCGTTCGACGACGACGAACAGGCGATGCGGCTGGCCAACGACACCCCCTACGGGCTCGCCGCTTCAGCGTGGACCACAGACGTGGTGCGGGCGCACCGGGCGAGTCGGGAGATCCAGGCCGGGTGCGTGTGGATCAACGATCACATCCCGATCGTGTCCGAGATGCCCCACGGCGGCTACAAGCAGTCCGGTTTCGGCAAGGACATGAGCATGTACTCGTTCGAGGAGTACACCCAGGTCAAGCATGTGTCGATCGACATCACCGGAACTGCCCGCAAGGAGTGGCACCGCACGATCTTCACCGACCCGGGGGGAAGAGGGATAGCGTGAATGAAGGCACCGGCGAAACGCCGGACGGAAGAGATGAGGCCCTGAGATGACCAACCCGGAATCGGACCCCCGGACGGAGCTCCTACGTCGGGCGATGTCTCGACGCGGCTTCCTCAATGCGATCGGCGCCACGGGTGCCGCCGCCGCCCTCGCCGCCTGCGGTACCGGCGGCTCCGACAACACCGAGGCCGAACCGGGCGCAGGCGGGGGTGACGGCGACAGCGACACCATCGTGTGGGCGAACTGGACCCTCTACCTGGACCAGAACAACAAGGGAACCTCCTACCCCACCCTCGAAGCCTTCGAGCAACAGTCCGGGTACACGGTGGAATACAAGGAGGACATCAACGACAACCAGTCCTTCAACGGCAAGGTCGAACCCCAACTGCGCAACGGGCAGGACGTCGGCTACGACTTGGTGACCATCACCGACTGGCTGGTTGGCCAGTGGATCCGCAAGGGCTATGCCGCGCGCCTGGACTACGACAACATCCCCAACAGTTCGAACCTGTTGCCCAAGTTCGAGGACGTGCCCTTCGATCCGGGCAGGGAGTACTCGCTGCCCTGGCAGGGCGGCTTCGCGGGGCTCGCGTGGGACAAGGAGAAGGTCCCGGGCGGGCTGAAGACGATAGACGACCTGTGGCAGCCCGCGCTGAACGGCAAGGTCGTCGTGTTGTCGGAGATGCGCGACACCGTAGGGCTGATCATGATGAGCCAGGGAGTGCGAATCGATGAGCCCTTCACCCAGGAGCAGTTCCAGGCGGCATTGGACGTCCTCAGCGCCCAGATCGACTCCGGCCAGGTCAAACAGGTCCGCGGCAACGACTACAAGGAAGATCTGATCAGCGGCCAGGCCTGGGCCGCGATCGGCTGGAGCGGCGACATCTTCCAGATCAACGCCGAGAACGGGAACAAGTGGGACTTCGCCCTGCCGGAGACCGGTGGCGCGCTGTGGTCGGACAACCTGGTCATCCCATCCACATCCGGCAACAAGGCCGGCGCCGAGGAGTTGATCAACTACTACTACGACCCCAAGGTCGCCGCCGAGGTCGCCGCCTGGGTCAACTACATCTGCCCGGTCGCGGGTGCGCAGCAGGAGATGGAGAAGATCGATCCGGAACTGGCGAGTAGCCCGTGGATCTTCCCCAGCGACGAACTGCTCGACAACTCACAGGTGTTCGTGGCGCTCACACCGGAGGAAGAGGTCGAATACAACGACGCCTTCGGCCGAGTGGTCCAGGGCTGATCCATGGCACACACCGATGTGACGAGGGCGGAGGGTGATCTTCACCTGGACCACCTCACCAAGACTTTCGGGGAGTTCCGGGCAGTCGACGACGTCTCGCTGCGAGTCCCGCAGGGGTCGTTCTTCGCGCTGCTGGGCCCGTCGGGCTGCGGCAAGACGACCACGCTGCGCATGGTGGCCGGGCTGGAGGAACCAACAGCCGGGTCGATCCGCGTCGGGGATGCGGACATCACCCTGCAGAAACCCTACAAACGCCCGGTCAACACGGTGTTCCAGAACTATGCGCTCTTCCCCCACATGACGATCTTCGACAACGTCGCGTTCGGCTTGAAGCGCCGCGGTGTCAAAGACGTCAAAGGGCCGGTCAACGAGGCCCTGGAACTGATCCAACTCGCCGAGGTGGCCGACCGGAAGCCCTCGCAATTGTCCGGAGGCCAGCAGCAGCGGGTTGCTCTGGCCCGGGCGATCGTGAACCGACCCGCGGTGCTGCTGCTCGACGAACCGCTCGGCGCCCTCGACCTGAAACTGCGCCGCCAGATGCAGCTGGAGTTGAAGCGCATCCAGCGCGATGTCGGCCTGACGTTCATCCACGTCACCCACGACCAGGAGGAGGCCATGACCATGGCCGACACCGTTGCCGTGATGAACCACGGCGTCATCGAGCAGATGGGGCCGCCCACGGAGCTCTACGAGTCGCCGCGGACGGTGTTCGTGGCGAACTTCCTGGGCAAATCGAACCTGTTCCCTGCCACGGTGGTCGAGGTGGACAGCGATGTCCTGATCTTGGAGGATCCGGACGGCCAGTTCCGCATGCCCCGCTCCCGGGTGGCCGAGGATGTCGATACCAGCCATGGCAGCAAGGTGCTCGTGGGTGTGCGGCCGGAGAAGATCCACATCGGGCCGCTCGACGATCAGGCACCCGCGCCCGCCGACGGCAACTTCGTGGACGGCGTGGTCGAGACGATGAGCTTCATGGGCGTGAGCACCCAGTACGAGGTCCGCACGGCCGGAGGTGAACTCGTCAGCGTGTTCGCCCAGAACCTCGACGTCCAGGGCCTGCTCCCCCGCGCCGCCCGCGCCCGGCTCACATGGCGGGCCACCCACGGGTTCGTGCTGGACGGCAGGGCGGATGCCGCGGAGGGCATCGAGGTCGATGGCGCGGCAACCCCGGCGACGGTCTGACCCATGGCGATCGCACAGGCAATCGGAGACACGCTGGAGGATCAGCGCCAAGCGCCGGAACCGTCGAAGCGAGGCCGGTTCACTCCCTACCTGTTGATGCTGCCGGGCATCTTGTGGCTGACGATCTTCTTCGCCGTGCCTCTGGTGTTCCTCTTCATGACCAGTCTGCAGACGCCCGTGCCCGGCGGGGAGGTCGGCGACTTCGAGCAGAGCTTCCGCTTCGCCAACTACATCGACGTTCTCACCGACGAGTACTACTACGTGCCGCTGTTCCGTTCCTTCATCTACTCCGGCATCGCCACGATCCTGGCGCTGTTGATCGGCTACCCGCTGGCGTACGCGATCGCCTTCAAGTCAGGCCGATGGCGCAACCTCCTGTTGGTCATGGTCATCGCGCCGTTCTTCGTGTCCTTCCTCCTGCGCACCATCGCGTGGCGGCAGATCCTGGCCGACGAGGGCCCGGTTGTGGCAGTCCTGCGGGTCATAGGTTTGGTGGGTGAGACCGGGGGGCTGTACCCCTCGGCCACTGCGGTGATCATGGGCCTGACCTACAACTTCCTCGCATTCATGACGCTGCCGATCTACGCCAGCCTCGAGCGAGTCGATCCACGCCTCGTCGAGGCGGCTGGGGATCTCTATGCAAAGCCATGGACCGGCTTCCGCCATGTGACGCTGCCGCTGTCGATGCCGGGTGTCGTCGCGGGCACGCTTCTGACGTTCATCCCGGCTGCCGGCGACTATGTGAATGCGTACCTGCTGGGCAACCTGCGCTTCAACGCCATGATCGGCAACCGCATCGAGTACGAGTTCCTGACCGTGAACGACTACCCGACCATGGCGGTGCTGTCGTTCGTGCTGATGGCCGCGATCCTGGCAATCGTGTTGGTCTACGTGCGCCGGGTCGGATCGGAGGACCTGGTATGAGCGACCTGCGCGGCGCCGATCCAACGGCCGCTGAAGGCGCCAGGCCCGGCGCCGGGAGGCGTATCCGGCGCTGGTTCGGGGACAACCTGCTTCGCATCTTCGCCTTCCTCGCCTTCTTCTACCTCCTGCTTCCGGTGGCCTACACCTTCGTGTTCTCCTTCAACGACTCGGGCAAGTCCAACCTGGTCTGGCAGGGCTTCACACTCGACAACTGGGCCAACCCGTGCGGCGCGCCCGAGGTCTGCCAGTCAGTGGTCAACTCCGTGGCGGTCGCACTGCTGGCCACTCTTGTGGCAACGATCCTGGGCACACTGATCGCCTTCGCGCTCGTCCGGCACCGATTCCGGGGCCGGGAGTCGACCAACCTGCTCATCTTCCTGCCAATGGCGACCCCGGAGGTTGTGCTGGGCTCTTCGCTGCTGGCGCTGTTCCTCAACATCCTTGTGCCGCTGGGCTTCTGGACGGTCGTCATCGCCCACATCATGTTCTGCATCAGCTTCGTGGTGGTGACGGTGAAGGCGCGCCTAGCCAGTCTCGATCCGCGGCTGGAGCAGGCGGCCATGGACCTCTACGCCACCGAGTGGCAGGCCTTCCGCAGCATCACACTGCCGTTGGTGGCACCGGGCATCGCCGCGGCGGCCCTGCTGGCCTTCTCGTTGTCGTTCGACGATTTCATCATCACCAACTTCAACTCCGGGCAGTTCACCACCTTCCCGAAGTTCGTCTACGTCTCGGCGGCCCGCGGAATACCCGCGCAGGCCAACGTGATCGCCTCGGCGATGTTCTTCGTGGCGTTGGCAATCGTTCTGCTGTCGATGTTCGCGGGGCGCAGCCGCAGGAGGCAGTGAGATGCCCTTCGCCGAAGAGCCCGGGCCCCATGCACTGGCCGCGGTGAGCCAGGCCGAACATCGGCCCCTGTGGCTGGACTCCCCCGCGCGACCAGCACCCCGGCCGCCGCTGGAGGGCAGTCGCGACACGGACCTGCTGATCGTCGGCGCCGGACTGTCGGGGCTGTGGACGGCAGTGCGGGCGAAGGAGCGCCGTCCCGACCTGGATGTTGTCCTGCTGGAGGGCAGTCGAATCGCCAACGCGGCGTCGGGGCGCAACGGCGGCTTCATGTCTGCGTCGATCACCCACGGGCATCTCAACGGCATCCGGCGGTGGCCGCAGGAGTTCCGGACGCTCTACGAGTTGGGGCTGGCCAATCTCGCGGGGATCGAGAAGACGATCGCCGACCATGGGATCGACTGCGGCTACCACCGCGCCGGGGAACTGGATGTCGCCACGGAGGCGCACCAGGTGGCCGAGTTGGCGGAACACGCCCAGCGCGTCGCGGAGTACGGGGTGGACCTGAAACCGCTTGACGTGGGACAGGCCCGGACACTGGTCGACTCCCCGTCGTACCGCGGCGCCCTGCTGGACCCCCACGTCGGACTGGTCGATCCGGCCCTGCTGTCGTGGGGACTCGCCCGCGTCGCGGAATCGCTGGGGGTCCACATCCACGAGAACACCGCGGTGCTGTCGGTGGAGCGCAACCGCGGCGGCATGCGCGCACGCACCGTCTCCGGACAGGTCGCAACAGGCAGGGCGGTGCTCACGACCGCAGCCCACTCGCCGCTGCTGCGCCGGATCAAGGCCTACGTGATACCCGTCTTCGACCATGTGGTCGCCACTGCGCCGCTGCCGGGGGATCTGCTCACCACCCTCGGTGGAACCGACGGACCCGGCGTCAGCGACTCCGGCAATCAGTTCCACTACTACCGGGTCACCCCGGACCGCCGACTGCTGTGGGGCGGGTACGACGCCGTCTACTCCCGCGGCGAGCGGCCCGGGTCGTCCCTGGAGCGCGACGACCGTCTCACCGCTCGCCTCGTGCAGCACATGCACGACACGTTCCCGCAGTTGGGGGATGTTCCGATCGACTACACGTGGGCTGGCGCGATCGACACCTGTTCCCGGTTCTGTGGGTTCTGGGGCACTGCCCACGGCGGCCGCCTCGCATACGCGGCCGGCTACACCGGGTTGGGTGTGGGGGCGTCCCGGTTCGGCGCGGATGTGGTGCTGGACCTGCTGACCGGCGAGGACACCGCCCGCACCCGGTTGAAGATGGTGCGCAGCCACCCGCTGCCGTTCCCACCCGAACCGGTGCGGCAGTTGGGCATCGACATCACCCGCAGATCGCTGCAGGCCGCCGATGCCAACGGCGGTCGGCGCAACCTGTGGCTGCGAACCCTGGACCGCATCGGGCTGGGGTTCGACAGTTGAGTTGGAGGAGAACACCATGAGCAGCAATCCCCGAGTCACCCACTGGATCGACGGGCGACCGTGGCACGCAGACGCCGAGCGGCGGGGCGACGTGTACGACCCCGCAACCGGCGAGGTTGCCAAGACCGTCGACTTCGCCTCAGCGGCCGAGGTTGACGCCGCAGTCGCAGCCGCCCGGCGGGCCTTCGACCAGGAGTGGGGCCGCTCCAGCCTGACCAAGCGGATGCAGGTGCTGTTCAACTTCCGCGAACTGGTCAACGAGCACTCCGAGGAGATCGCGGGACTCATCACCGCAGAGCACGGCAAGGTCCTGTCCGACGCCCTCGGCGAAGTCACCCGCGGACTGGAGGTGGTGGAGTTCGCCTGCGGCGGCGGGCATCTGCTGAAGGGCGGCTACTCCGAGGGGGTGTCCACCGGTGTCGACGTGTATTCCCTGCGGCAGCCGCTGGGTGTCGTGGGCATCATCTCGCCGTTCAACTTCCCCGCGATGGTGCCGATGTGGTTCTTCCCCATCGCCATCGCCGCGGGCAACACGGTGGTGGTCAAACCCAGCGAGAAGGACCCCAGCGCGATCATGCTGCTCGCCGACCTGTGGCAACGAGCCGGACTGCCGGACGGGGTGTTCAACGTGGTCCACGGCGACAAGGTGGCCGTGGACGCGCTGCTGAACCATCCGCTCGTGGAGTCCATCAGCTTCGTCGGCTCCACCCCCATCGCCCGCTACGTCTACGAGACGGCAACCGCCCGAGGCAAGCGGGTTCAAGCCCTCGGCGGGGCGAAGAACCACATGCTGGTGCTCCCCGACGCCGATCTGAGCCTCACCGCCGACTCCGCGGTGAACGCCGGCTTCGGGTCTGCCGGTGAACGCTGCATGGCGATCTCCGTGGTGGTGGCCGTGGAGCCGGTGGCCGACGATCTGGTCGAGGCAATCTCCGCCCGCATGGCTGGGTTGCGCACCGGCGACGGCAGGCGCGGCTGCGACATGGGGCCGCTGGTCACCGGCGCCCACCGCGACAAGGTCGCCGGCTACGTGAAGGCAGGAGCGGCCGAGGGCGCGATCCTGGTGGTGGACGGCCGTGATGTGAAGCCCGACGGTGACGCAGGAGGCTTCTGGCTCGGCCCAACGCTGTTCGACCGCGTCACCGCCGACTCCGCGGTGAACGCCGGCTTCGGGTCTGCCGGTGAACGCTGCATGGCGATCTCCGTGGTGGTGGCCGTGGAGCCGGTGGCCGACGATC
>JAQAZZ010000215.1:0-9588 GCA_032127075.1 Micrococcales bacterium
GGAGGGGCCGGTCCTGCCAGTGCAGCAGCCGGCTTCTTCCCCCAGCGACATATCCAGTATCCCAAGGACCTCCGACACATCTGGCTTGCCGCGCACCGCCGTGAGGCCCCGCTTCGTACGCAACGTTTCGGTCCTGGCAGCTGCGCCGTTGGATGCGGGCGTTGGTGACCGGGGCATCGGCCGTGCGCAGGATCTGAGATGCCCGCGCCCCTCGGGGGGCGGGTTGCGTCGGAGCACAGTGCGAGCATCCGGGTGAGGCGCCGCAAGTTCGGCGCCGGGATGACCGATCCGCACGACCCAACGGACGGAGGGGGTTGCAGTGGTGAACCAGCGGTTGATCAGCGCCGACGAGGCCCTGGCGGACGCCCGCGGCGAGGACGGCTACGAGAAGCACGAAGACGGAATGGGCGAGATCCACTACTCCTATCGACCGTCACCCGACCACCAACGTGCCGCGCCCTTCCACCTGGCGCGCGCCCAGCTGGATCAACTGGTCGATCTGTTGCGGGTCGCCACCGGCGTCCACAACCCACTGGTGCTCACCGAACAGGCGATCTGCGCTCTGCGGCGGCTGGCCTACGGCCCACGCCGCGAGGCCGCACATCGGGGCCACGATCCCCTCGGATCGTCGATCGAGGATGGCGAAGCGCCCGCCGGAGTGGACCCGGACACCGGCGTTGTCAACGACGGCCACTGGGACTTCGAACTCGACGTCGTGCGTGACGGCCTGAAGCTGCGGCAGGCGCTGGAGCGCGTCGGCTACGTCACATACGCCTTCGCCGTGGACGGCTCCGTCAGCTTCGAGGCGGGCCCCTGCTACCCGGCGGCCGAGGCCACGCTTGGACTGCAGGGCAACGAATACGGCGAACTCGTCGACGACCCGAAACAGGTGTTCGAGGCGGCCGTGCGCGCCACGAGGGCAGCCGCCGAGATCCTGGCCGCCAGCCCGCTGCGAGCCTGATCCCGGATCAGGAGGTTCCGCAACGGCCGCTGGACCGGCACCACCACCGCTCGCGTCGCCGACGTCGCCCCGGAGGTGTCCTCCGACGCGGTCACCGACAGCGCCGAGCAGCGCCGCCCCTGGGGAACCGGGACCGGTTGCGCCGGCCGCGCGGGAACCCCCGGACATGTGTGAAGTCCGTGGTCATGGGCGGGGCGGGCGACGCCGATGCTTCCCGGGCAAACGGCTGCGGCGGCGGACCGCATCGGACACCCTGACGGTATGGCGCACGGCAGGACCTCGACTGCCTCGGACTGCCCCTTCTGCGGCGTACCCGGCGACCGGATCGTCGCCGCCGACAACGACGCCCTCGCCGTCCGCGACCGGTACCCGGTGGCTCACGTGGAGCGGGCCTGAGTCTGGGAGCCGGGGCGCTCGGGAGCAACCAAGATCTCGCGCCCCCGAGAGATGTCGGCGCACACTCCCCCGGGTCTCCACGGCCACTCTCGGCGAGGCGAGTGGTGAACCGGCCACATATGGCCGCCTTGGCACAACTGCGAGCCGGAACGGCCGCCAACCCCCAAGAGCGGCCATCTCGGTTGACGGACACCGCTGCTGGCCCCTGCGCACACCCGCGCCGGAATCGCCGGACAGCGCCCGCAGGATGGCGGCGTCAGCAATCAGGCGGGCGGCTTCAGCGCGCAGCGCCGGGCTTGCATCCCGTGCGGCCACCGCGACGTGGTCGGCGGGGAGCCTGCGCAGGAGTCTGCAGCGGTCCCATTCCGTCAGTCCGTTCGTGGGGTCCCGCAACGCAGTCAGGAGCATGTCCGGGGTGTGGAGCCGACCCCGGACAACTCGCCGCGCGCGAGCCTTGCCCCCACCGCGATCCCCTTCCACACCAGGATCGGTATCAGCCGACATCGTCTGGACTCAGCGTCCAAAGCAGTGGGGTGCCGGACTCCGCCGACACATCGGGTAGCGCCAGGAACCGACTCGTTCGGTCCGTGTCACCGGTCCACCGCTGCAGGACCTGGCGCGGCGCCATCCTCAGGCCCATCTCCATCAGGCCCACCTCCATCAGGTGCGCCTTCGTCAGGCCCGTCGCCATCAGGTGCGCCGGGGATCCCGGCGCACCTGATCGGCTGACAGATCGGTGCGACACTCGCACCGTGAGGAGACGGCGGCCTGGGCGATGGCTCCGGCGCCTGGGCCTGGTTGTGGGGGTGCTTGCGGCGGCGTTGGCCGGCTGGGTCGCCGCGGGGGCGATCGTGTACTCCCCCGAATATGTGTGGCGGGTGCTCTCCTCGGGGAAGTCCGACGTGGGTGACTATGTGGACGGCTTCCCGCTGCGCGAGCTGTCCGCCGCGCCGACGTCGTCCCCGTTCGCGGAGGCGCCCGAGGAGGCCGCCATCCGCCGCGCGCTCCGGGACGCCCTGGGAGTGGCCGACCTCGAACCGTTCCTGGCGGATTCGCAGACCCAGGCGCTGGTCGTGATCAAGGACGATTCCGTGGTCTACGAGGGCTACTTCAACGGCACGCAGCGAGACTCGATGCTCACATCGTTCTCGGTGGCGAAGTCGTTCGTGTCGATCCTGGTGGGAATAGCTGTGGCCGAGGGCCACATCGATGATGTCGAGGATCCGATCACCGAATACCTTCCCGAACTGGCCGACCGGGACACCCGGTTCGCGCAGGTCACCATCCGCGACCTGCTGGCCATGGCCTCGGGGATGGACTACCAGGAGTTGCGCTGGTGGTTGTTCAACGGCGACGACCCGCTGACCACCTACTACCCCGACCAGCGGGAACTGGCGCTGACCAACACCACGATCGACGCTCCCGCCGGCCGGTTCTTCGACTACAACAAGTACCACCCGCAGTTGCTGGGCCTGATCCTCGAGCGCACCACCGGGATGTCGGTGACTGAGTACACGCAAACCCGGTTGTGGAATCCGCTGGGAATGGAGTTCGGCGGTGCGTGGGCCCTGGACAGCCAGCAAAGCGGTTTCGAGAAGATGGAGGCAGGGTTGAACGCCCGGGCCGTCGACTACGCGAAACTGGGAAGGTTGATCCTGCAGCGGGGCCGCTGGGAGGGCACGCAGATCGTTCCGGCTGCGTGGGTGCGGGAGTCCACCTCGCTGAGTCCGACCACGCACAACGCGGACTACTACCAGTACAGCTTCGGCCCCGAGGTCTACGACGACAGCCGCGGCTACTACGCCTACATGTGGTACGGCAAGCTGCGCGATGGGGAGCCCGCCGACATCGCCGCCGAAGGGGACCGGGGGCAGATCATCTACATCTCGCCGGCCAACGGCGTCATCATCGTGCGCAACGGGTTCGACTTCGGCATCCCGCTGTCCCGGTGGACCGACGCCTTCTACGAGGTCGCCGGACGGCTGTAGCGACCAGCCGTGGACACTGCCCGCACCCTGAGGAACACCCAGGGCCACGCCTGGCGCGTGCCCGCGATACCCGCCCGCGTTGTGTCGGGTGTGGGCGAGAGAATCCAAGCCGAGGCTGACAGGGCTGCGGAAGCACCTGCGCCGAAGCGACCGGGGAATCACTATGGCGAACACCGATGACGACGGCACCTGCTGCGGGATCCTGATCTTCGCCGGGTTGGTGGCGGTGCTCACCATGGCGCCGTACCTGAGCCTGGAGGCGATCGACCAGAACCCGGGTGCGGTGGGCACGCTGCTCGCCGTAGGCTTCCTGGCCCTCACCGCGGTCGGCCCGTTCATCCCCACCTGGGGAGCTGTCGTCGGGGCGCAGTGGAGCCTCTACCTGCTATGGCTCACCGGCTACTTCACCATCGTCACCGACTGGACCGAGTCGGTGACGGACCTGGCCGATCCGAGCGACGGGGTGGACGGCTTCGTGCTGTCGCTGCTGCTGCTGGTCGTGGTGATCGTGATGGCCGTGGTGCTGTACCTCGCCGTACCCGCCGCGGTCGGCTTCGCGGGCGGGGTGCTGTTCGACCTGCCCGGACTCCTGGCGGCAGACGCCCGGAAACGGGACCCGAGGCAGAACTGGACCGCGCCGCAGAAGCCGGACGCCGACGCTGCGGGGCCGTTCGCCGCCCCCCGCTGGCGAGCCCCGCACAACGAGCGCGGCGACGCCTCGCTGCGGCGCAGAAGGAGCCGGATCGCTTTCGCCCTGGTTGTCTACACCCTCACGATCGCCGCGTCGCTGTTCGTCGTGTTCGGCCCCGCCGAACCCCGCGGCGCCAAGTACGCCTGGTTCGCGGCCGTGTGGGCGCTCGCCGTTGGGGCCGCTCTGGTGCAGTCGGCGGTATCGCGGTCGGTGCACCGGGACCTGCAGCAGTGGCAACTGCCTGACGACCGATACTCGCGGCTGCACCAGGACACGGTGGACCAGGCCAATCGGTGGGCCGCGACGGTCCACCCCGACGACCTGCGCGACGGCAGGCCGGTGGTGGAGTCGCTGCTGCGGGATTCTGAGGACGCCATGAACCGCGCGCAGCGGCTGGACGCAGCCGCCGCCCGGGAGTCCGCGGCCGCCGGCCCCGGCTGGACGCCGCCGTCGGTTCGCGAACTGGACCAAGCCCAGCAGGCGCTGCACACCCTGAACCGGCGCATGCTGGAGTTGCTGTCGGCCGGGGAGTCCTACGCCGACGCCCGGGAGCAAGCCGCCGCCCGCCGCCGGGTGGAGGCGCTGCAGCGGGACGTCGACGAGGAACTCGCGGTGCTCGACGCGGCGACACAGACCTACTGGGAGTATTTCGCCGACCTGTGGAACCGGTTGGCCGACAGCGGGGCTGACAGCGGCCTGCCGACGCCCGATCAGTTCAGGCGGACCCGGCGGTGCCCGGCCGGCCTTCCCACTGCGGAGCTTCCCCACAGCCTCGAGAACATCATCGACCGCGTGGATGACGTCCTGCGGAAACCCCCCGCCAGCGAGCGCTCCTGGGCCGCTGAGTTCGCGGGACGGTCGGCCGAGTTCCGCCGCCAGGAACAGACCCTGCGCGGACTGGCGGACATGGTGCTGGCGGCCGGGGTGCGCCTGTCGCTTGCCGGCAGTGCCGGCCCCGCCGCTCCCCCGCTGGACGACCGCGGCGTCGACGACCTCATCCGCAACATCCGGGCCCGAATGGAGGCGGAGGAGGAGATCGAACGCCACTGGAACTAGGGGCCGCCACACCGCAACCGGTCCATGCCGAGTCCGACGAGGTGCTGGCTGCGACCGGCTTGGCGCTGCAGACAGTCGCGCACTGTGACCCCCGCCGGCTGCTCCGGCGATGCCCGGGGGCTCACGAGGCCGCCCGTAGCTCCAGCACCAGCGCCTGCCGCGGCTGCAGCGAGTCCACCGGCGCATAGTCCGCGATCGCGCCGTCGCGGTCCACGGTGACATCGGCGGCAGCCTCACCGCTGAGTAGATCGGTCGCACGGTAGTCGCCCGGCGGGATTCCGGTCGAGTCGGCAGCGAACGCGCACCCAGCCGGGTCAGCGCCGAAGTTGAGCACGACCAGGACGTTGTCGGCCCCGTCGGCGGAGCTGCGGGTGAATGCCAGGGCGGACGAGCAGTCCGCCACAAGCGCCTGCAGATCCCCGGTCCGCAGCGCCTCATGGTCGGCGCGGGCCGCGATCAGCGAGCGGTAGTGCGACCACAGCGAGCCCGGGTCGGCCCGCTGGGCGGCGACGTTCACCGTGGCCGCATCGCCGTTGACCGGTTGCCACGGCGTCCCGCTGGTGAAGCCGGCGTCGGCGGTGCCGTCCCACTGCATCGGGGTGCGGATCTGCTCGTCGGGTTTCACCCCGACCATGCCGATCTCCTCGCCGTAGTAGAGGAACGGCACCCCGGGCAGGGTCAGCAGCGCGCTCGCCGCAAGACGGGCCTTGCCCCCATCCCCGCCGAACTGGCTCATCGCCCGGTTCTGGTCGTGGTTGGTGAGGAACGGCGCGAACTGTCCGGCCGGGTAGGCCGCCAACGCCCGTGACAGGGCCGCCGCGAACGCGTCAGGGGCGCCCGCGTTCACGCTGGTGATGATGCCGTCGGCGACGGCGAACTCGAAGGCGATGTCGACCTCGCCATCTGTCACATAAGGCGCCACTGCCGGGGTGTCGTCCCACACCTCGCCGACTGTGAGGAACCGCGCGTCGAAGGCATCGAGGCGGTCGTCCCAGGCCACCAGCCAGGTGTGGGTGTCGGCGGTGCCCGAGAAGTTGTCCCCCTCCTCGATCAGGTGCCGCACCGCATCGAGCCGGAACCCGTCGACCCCCATGTCCTTGATCCAGAACCGCGCCACGTCGTACATCTGCCGAGTCACGGCGTCGTTGCGGTAGTCCAGGTCGGGCATCCCCTCCCAGAACAGGCCCAGGTAGTAGGCACCGCCGCCGGGATGCCAGGCGGACGTGCCCCACGGGGTCGCCTGGTCGGGGTCGGTGTCGCTCCAGACATACCAGTCGCGCTTGGCCGAGTCGGGGCTGGATGAGGCATCGACGAACCACTGGTGTTCGTCGGAGGTGTGGTTCAGCATCAGATCGATGATGACCCTCATGCCCCGCTCGTGGGCTTCCGCTGTCAGCGCCTTGAAGTCCTTGTTGGTCCCGTAGTCGGCCTCGACTTGTGTGTAGTCGGTCGTGTCGTAGCCGTGGTAGCTGGGTGATTGGGTGATCGGCATCAGCCACAGGGCGGTCACACCCAGGTCATCGGTCGTTGCCGGATCCCCGTCGTTGAGGTAGTCCAGCCGATCGATCAGCCCCCGCAGGTCCCCAGCACCGTCGCCGTCGCTGTCGGCGAAGCTGCGCACGAACACCTCGTAGAACACCCGGTCGCTCCACCACGGCACCGGCTGCGCCACTGGAGCGGACCCGGCGGGGCTGTCGGCGAACGTGTCCGCGCGGACCATCGCCGCCCCGTCCAAGACCTCGCGGCGCTCGTCGCAATCGTCCTGCACCGCGTCCAACTGCAGGCGAACGTCGATGAGCTCCCAGCGGTACACGGCATCCTCCGGGTCGCCCTGGAACCGGCACCGGGAGTCGGTGGGCAGCCGCACCTCGTCGCCGGACGCCTCCCATGTCCCCGCAGACACCTGCTGCAGCTGCAGCCGGGAGGCACCGACGAGCACCACATAGCTGCCGTCGCCGCGGAAGTCGACCACGACATGTCCCCGCGGCTCGTCCAACTGCCAGCGCCCATCGGGGAAGCCGGACGAGGACCCGCAGGCGCCCGCGATGATGGCCAGCAGGGCGATGACGGCGATCAGCGCCGCCGGGCGACCCGACCTCATCGGGGCCTCCAACCTCGGGAGCACCTCCACTGTGGTCCGCGCGGTCGGCCGTGGGCAAGAGCCGATGGTCCCCTCGGCTCAGTCGCTGTACTTCAGAATCGATGCCCGCACGGGCGTGCCCACCTCGACCTGGGTCCCTGCGGCGGGCTTCTGGTCCACCACGTACCAGTTGGAGTCCAAGAGGGCCCACCGTCTCTCGCCCGAGGCGTCCTTGGCCGGCATGACGATCAGGTCGCGGGCGCGCCACTGGTTCTGAGCCTTCTGGTAGTTCAAGCCGACCACGTCGGGAACTGTCACGACCTTGGGGGCTTTGGCCGGTTTCGGCTGCTTGGTCTTGGGCGTGCGGCTCGGCTTCGCGGCGGGTGATTCGGACTGCTTGGTCCGCTCGGGTGTGGGAGTCGGGGTCGCCGTCACCGTCACCGTGACCTCGGGTGTGGGCGTGGCCGCCTGTGGTGCGGCGCTCTCGGTGCTGCTGCTCTGGCCGGCGGCACAGCCGGAGACGGCGACTACGGTCAACGCAGCGATGGCGGCTGTTCGGTACATCTCGGATCCCCCTGTTGGTGAGTGGTCTGCGATATACCCGCTGGTCGCGCGGACAAACGCGCCGAGCCCCACGGTGAACGGCTGTTGCCGCGGCTGCGGACGCCCGGGGCGGCGATCACCCGCCCGAGGCGCGTGCCAGGACCGCCCGCACCATCGCAGCGACCTCGCCGGGCCGCTCCTGAGGCAGGAAGTGGCCCGCGCCCGAGAGCAGTTGCAGGGGCACACCGAGCGCGTCGGCGACCCGCTGCCCCTGATCCAGCGGGAAGAACGGGTCCTTGTCGCCCCACGCGACGAACCGCGGCACACCGATGCGGGGCAGTTCGTCCTGGATGGGCGCGTACAACTCCGCGATGCGCTCGAGGCTCTCGCCGAAGATCGTGGCCACCGCCCGCTGCTGCGCCGCATCCCCCAGGTGGGCGCCCCGGTCCAGCGACACCCCCGAGGTGCCGACGCCTTGGCGCAACATCATCGCCTGCGACGGCCCGGAGAACAGCACCCGCCTGGCGACAGGTCCGATACCGGGCCATGTGGCCGTCGACAGCGGAAACGGTATCGGCGTGTCGGTGAACACGTTGGTGGCCAGCAGTCCCAACGAGGCCACCGCCTGCGGGGCACGGGCGTGCAGCGCGACCGCGGTCGGACCGCCGAAGTCGTGTCCCACCACATGGACCGGCCCGGAATCCAGTTGCTGCAGCATCTCGGCGAGCGCCGTCGACTGCCCCTGAGCGTGGAGTCGGTCGATGTCTGCGGGCCGCGCACTGGCTCCGAAACCGAGCAACTCCACGACGATGACGTCGTGGTCTGCGGCCAGATCCGCCGCGACTGAATCCCACGTCGCCGCGCTGCCCGGGATGCCGTGCAGCAGAAGCACCGGCGGCCCGCCGCCCAAGCGTCGATAGCTGATCCCGGCGGCGGTCCTCGTTGCAGGCTGGTCGGAAATCGGCATGGGACGATGATCGCATCACCTCCACAGTCGGTCGGGCACGGCAGTCCCCCGATTCCGGCTAGCGTTCATGCATGGAGCAACCGCCCCCGATCGAATGGCAGGACGTTCACAACCACTTGATCAGCACATTGCAGATCGAGCCGGAATGGATCGCGGACGGGCAGCAGCACCTCATCTGGCAGCCGCACATCGTGCCGGTCCACGTGGAGGTGGCCCACGAGGGCCACTACCCCGACGGCGACTCCTTCCTGGTGGTCAAAGCATGGGCGCGGGTCGCGCAATGCGGCCGCGAGGAGGGATTGGCGCTGGCTGAGGAGGGGAACAACCGGTTCCTCCTGGGCTCTTTCTCCTGGGAGGAGGACACGAGCACTACTCCCTTCCGGGACAAGAGCGGTTCTTGGGCATGCGGCCGCGGGCGCGTGAGTCGCTGCGCGAGTTGATGCTGAACTCGGCATCCCCTCGCACCGGTGGTCGCCGATGCCGATCAGGCGGGCCGAGGGGCCAACTCGTCTCGGAAGGGGCCGAGGAACCTGCGCTCGTCCGACCAGTCGGTGATGGCGAATACCACCTCGCGGAAATGTTGCGACCTGGCGCGAAGAGCCCTGTGGAAGTCGGCGGCGGCACGGCGGCCGTCGTTGCCGAACGCGCCGCAGCCCCACGCGCCGAGCACAAGAGCCTCGTACCCCAGCGCGACGGCGATGTCGAGGATGCGCTCGACACGACCCTGCAGCAGATCACCCGCGCGGGGCTGCCCGACCCGGGTGGCGACAGGGGCGGCGCAGGTGAGCACGTCCATCGTCCACGGAACGTCCAGCAGCCGGCCCGTATCGTCGCGGAACACCGCGATGTGGGGCGACACGATGGCGGCGTGCGTCGACTCGGTGTCGTCCCGCTGCCGGTGCGCCG
>JAQAZZ010000216.1:0-7310 GCA_032127075.1 Micrococcales bacterium
ACCCGCGGATCCACCCCCACCCGCAGCCGCGGCACGGGCACGAACAACCGCCACCGCTCCCCCGCCACAACCCCGGGCCGAGCCAAATCCCCGGACCGATCCACAGCCCCGGACCGAGCCGCAGGCGCACCACCATCATCGAACATGTGTTCGAGATTATGCCCAGGGTCCGACATGCCGCAGCGGGCACACCCGCGCGTGACCGATTGCAGAACGCTCAACGTCTCAGCTGGTGATGTCCTTGTTGCTGAACCGAGCCCAGGCCAGGGCTGTGAACACCACGATGTAGCCGAGGTCCACGAGCAGCCCCACTCGCATCGTGTCCCAGAACACCGGTTCCCGGAACGCGTCGGCGAACGCCGACCACCGGTTCACCAGCAGCCAGGGATGCAGCCAATCGAGTTGCGGGATGGCGTCGGTGATCCACATCGCCGTGGCGACCACGGTCGTGGCGATCGTCGCGGCGATGGGCTGCTCGGTGAGCGTGGAGATGAACAGGCCGATCGCGGCAAGTGCCGCGAGCCCGGCTGTGAGGTAGGCACCGGCCAGGGCGAGTCGGGCCAGGGCATCGCCTACCCCGATGGTGTCGCCGGACAGCAGCGTGGTCGGCCCGAGGCCGAGAAGCACCCCGCCCACGATCACCCCGGTACCGGCCACCACCAGCACCCCGATACCCGTTCCGATGACCAGCGCCGCGTACTTCACCACGAGCAGGCGAGTCCGTTCCACGGGCACTGTCAGCAGATAGCGCAGCGTGCCCTGGTTGGCTTCGCCGGCGAGCGCGTCCCCGGCCAACACCGCCACTGCCAGCGGCAGGAACAGCGCTATCTCAACGCCGAGCGCCGTCAGCGCGACGAAGATGCCGTTGTTGGCGAGGGCGAGAAGGCCACCCCCGTCCCCTCGTCCGCCGGAGGAGACCCGAAGGGCCACGGCGATGAGGATCGGCACCGACGCCAGCACGACAATGCCGACCTGGTTGCGCCGCCGCCCGATGATCAGTCCCAACTCCGACCGCAGCAGGCGCAGCGAGGCGCGCATAGTCCGGGACGGGCCGACGGCTGTTCGGGCTGTTCGCACGGGCTGGGTCGATGCCGGAGTCGGGTCATCCACTGACATCGAAGCCCTCCCCCGTGAGCGCGACGAACAAATCCTCAAGGCTGGGCGCCTCCACCACGAAGCCGCGCACTCCCACGCCCGCGGCGACAAGCGCCGCCACGATCCGCTCAGGCTCGACCTCACCCGGGGCAGCCCTGACGCCGGACATGGTGAGGGCGACCTCTTCGAGGCCCAACTCGTGCAAGACGACTGCCGCCTCGTGCGGGCTTGCGGTGGTCACGTGGACCAGCGGCTTGGCCCCGGCGCGCACCTCGTCGATGGTTCCCTGAGCCACCAGTCGACCCTCACGCATGACCCCGAGGTGCGAGCAGACCTGCTCCACTTCGGACAGAAGGTGGCTGGACACCAGAATCGTCGCGCCATCGCCAGCCAGGGCGCCGATCAGGGAGCGGACCTCACGGGTGCCCTGCGGGTCCAGGCCGTTCGTCGGCTCGTCGAGGATCAGCAAGTCGCGCGGCATCAGCAGTGCAGCAGCGATCGCCAACCGCTGGCGCATCCCCAGCGAGTAGGCCCGGTACCGCTTGCGGGCGGCGGCCATCAGCCCGACACGGTCGAGGGCGGCGTCGATGCGGGACGAGGATGTGGCGGGGTCGGCGAACCGGTCGGCCGCGTCGAGTCGCACGAGGTTGGCCCGGCCCGAGAGATAAGGATGGAACGCCGGGCCCTCCACCAGGGAGCCGACCCTGGGCAGCACGACGGAGGCCCCGTCAGGAATGGGCGAACCGAGCACCTCAACGCGCCCGGCGCTTGCGTGCACCAGGCCCAGGAGCATCCGGATGGTCGTGGTCTTGCCTGAGCCGTTCGGACCGAGGAAGCCGTAGACGGCCCCATGCGGGACGTGCAGGTCGATACCGTCCACAGCGGCTTGGGTGCCGAACTGTTTGGTCAGCCCGGTGGTCGCGACGGCGACTGCCGCCGATGTCGCGTCAGTACCGAGGTCGGCCGTCGATGTCGCCTCCGTCACAAGTCGGCCAGCGCGGCACCGAGCGCATCGGGCGAGACCGCACCGACCGCCACCTTTCCATCGTCGGTCACGATCGCCGAGAACAGCGTTCCGCTCAGGACTCGTCCGGACCCCCAAGGACCGGAGGCCGTCGGCAGCGAGTCGACCAGGGCGAGGGCGCCCTCCGCGCCCGCGGATTCGTCGTCACCAGACGCTGGCGCCAGGGAGCTCAAAGCGACGGCGTCGAGTTCGGTGATGACGACGGAACTCCAGCCGCTCCCGATCACGGTCGGCTGCGACCGATTCGCCACCGCCTTGTCGGCGTCGGCCTCGGCCTGCTTCCGCGCCGCCTTCAGCTCGGCGGCGTCCGGGGCGGGATGCTCGGTGACATCTGCGTCGGCCGGCGGGGTGAACTCGAAGACGCTCGCCTCGGGCCGGGTGAAGTCGACGGAGGTGAAGCCGACCTCGAAGGCTGGGTCGGCCATCTGCGTGGAGTAGACACGCACCCGCAGCGGAACACCGGTCTCGGCGTCCGTGGCGATGCTCACCTGCTCGACGAGGGTGCCGGCTTGCTTCGGGTCGAAGACGAGTTCGTACACCGGGCGACCCGCGACGCGGCCCACGCCCGACGTGCTGACCTCGGTGGTGGGTTCCAACGCGGCCAACGCCATCTCGGCGGCTTCCTGCGGACTGCTCGGCAGGTCCGCCGGGGTCGCGACATCCTTCGGCTTGGGCCAACTCTCAACGTCCGGCAGTTCGTAGCGGTCGGCGGCGTTGTCCGCACTGTTCCAGGTCCACACCACTGGACCGTTGCGCACGACATCGGCCTGCGCCGAGTCGGCGAGCAGCGTCACGCGGCTGCGCTGCGGTCCGTCCGACCACACTCGGAGGGTGTTCGCACCCGTGGCGAGTGCGGTCATGTCGGCCCGTCTGGCCGAACTCATCGGCAGCGCCGGCAGACCCAGGTCGGCAGATGCCGCCACTGTGCCGGACAGCGGAACCGGGGTGCGGCCCTGCAGTTCGACCAGCAACTCCTCGGCTGTCTTGGGCGCGAGCCCATCGTCGGCGAAGGCACCCGGCAGTCCGGTCACCGCACCTGCGGCGATGAGTGCGGATGCGGCTGCGGGGACACTCCAGCGCAGTCGAGGATGACGGTCGAACAAGGTCATGTCTCCATCATGCGCCAGTTTGGCCGCATCGGCATAGTGCCGCCTACAGCAAAGCCACCGTTTTCCGGATAACGCCGTGATAATCGGGAAGCCTGCTACGGTACGGCCGTGGCCGACGAGACTCCCGCGACACTCCTGTCGGCGGCAGCGGATTCATTCCTGGTCGGGGTGCGTACCGGCAAGCCGTCGCCGCACACGGTGCGCGCCTACCGCGCCGATCTTGCCGGGATCACCGCCCTGTTGGCCGTTCAATTGGGCCGTCCCGCCACCGACCTCACCACCGACGACCTCAGTGCGGCCAATCTGCGCGCGGTGTTCGCGGCTTTCGCCGACACCCATGCCAAGGCTTCGACCGCGCGGGCGTGGTCGGTGTGGAACCGGCTGTGCGACCACCTTGTCGTCGATGGCGTCATGGAAGGCAACCCGATGGCCGCCGTCGGGCGGCCCCGGGTCGCCCGCGGTGCGCCGCAGGCCTTCACCGAAGCGGACATCGACCGACTTCTAGAGGTGCTCAAGAGCGGCCAGATCCCCGCGCGGCGGCCCTGGCCGATCCGGGACTACGCCGTCATCACGACCCTGGCCGTCACCGGCCTGCGCGCTTCGGAACTCATCGCGCTGACTCTGGGCGATGTCGAGGGCGCGCCCGGGCAGCGGCAGATCGCGGTGCGGCACGGCAAAGGCGACAAGTACCGCGCCATCCCCGTCGATCCCCGCCTCGACGATCTGCTGACCGCCTATCTGGCGGACCGGTGGCGCCGCTTCCCCGTCGGCCGCCGGGGCAGCAGAAGCAGCAGTGCCAGCAGCACGGAACCGGACCCCTGGACCGCGGGCCATCCCCGCACCTCTCTGTTTGCCGGCAGCGGCGGCGACCCGCTGACCGTGTCGCAACTGGAGTATCTGGTCACCAAGGCCTACACGGCCGCCGGCATCAACTCCCACCGTCCCCCAGGTGCGCTCATCCACGCCTTGCGGCACACCTTCGCCACCCGACTCATCGAGAACGGCGTCACCGCCGTGGAACTCATGGGCCTGCTGGGTCACGCCAGCCTGCAGACCACCCAGCGCTACGTCGCGACCCGGCCCGACCATCTGCGAACGGCCGTCGCCGCCAACCCGGCCTACCGGTCGCTGTAGGCCATCCGACCCGCTGGGTGCTCGTATCGCAGCGGCTAGACACCCGCAGGCTGCTCGGCGGGCGGTGGCTGCTGCACCTCCTCGTCGTTGGCGACAGCGACCTGCACCCGGTCGAACTCGGCCACGACCTCTTCCGACGGCGGTCGGGTGAGCAGACTGACACCCATGATCGCGATCCAGGACAGGATGAAGCCGGGCACGATCTCGTAGAGCACGAAGATCCCGGTATCGAGCTGTGCCCAGATCACTACGGTCAGCCCGCCCACCAGCACACCGGCCAGGGCACCCCACTTGTTCATCCGCCGCCAGTACAGCGAGAGGATCAGCGCCGGGCCGAATGCCGCGCCGAAGCCGGCCCAGGCGTACGACACCAACTCCAGCACGCTCGATTCGGGGTCCAGCGCGAGGACGTAGGCGATCAGCGCCACGCCGATAACCGTGGCCCGCCCCACCCAGACCAACTCCCGCTGGCCGGCCCCTGGCCGGATCAGAGCCTTGTAGAAGTCGTCGGTCAGCGCCGAGGAAGATACGAGCAGCTGCGAATCGGCGGTGGACATCACCGCCGCGAGGATCGCAGCCAACAGCACACCCGCAACCGCTGGGTGGAAGATCAGCTGCACCATGGTGATGAACACCGTCTCCCCATCCACGAGCCCCGGGACGTAGGAGCGGCCCACCAGCCCGATCGCCATAGCCGCCACCAGTCCGATGGCCGTCCAGGTAACAGCGATCCGTCGCGCCACCTTGACATCCTTGGGGCTTCGGATCGCCGCAAAGCGCGCCACGATATGCGGCTGACCGAAGTAGCCCAGGCCCCAGGCGAGGGAGCCGATGATCGCCAACATCGTCAGCTGCTGCCCGGTGTCGGCATCGGTCAGCCACGACATGATCTCCGGGTTCTCCTGCTGCAGTTTCTCGCTGACATCGGCAAGCCCGCCGGTGTCGAAGATCGCAACGATGGGCACGATGACCAGCGCCGTCACCATCATCAATCCCTGGATGAGGTCGGTCCACGACACGGCGAGGAAGCCGCCCAGGAACGTGTAGGAGACAACGGCCAACGTACCGGCGGTCACGGCAAGGGTGTAGTCCCATTCGAAGACCGTGTTGAACAGCTTGCCGCCGGCCACCAGACCGGAGCTTGTGTAGAACATGAAGAACACCAGGATGAACACCGCAGAAATGACCCGCAGCGCGTGGCCGGTGTCGTGGAAGCGCTTGGAGAGGTACTCGGGGACGGTCAGCGAGTCGCCGGCCGCTTCCGTGTAGACGCGCAGCCGTTTCGCGACGATGAGCCAGTTCAGCCACACTCCGGCGATCAGTCCCACGCCGATCCACGCCGCGGACAACCCCCCGACATACGCCGCCCCCGGCAGGCCCAGCAGCAGCCAGCCGGACATGTCCGATGCGCCCGCCGATATGGCCGCGGTCCACGGGCCGAGGCCGCGGCCCCCCAGAATGTAGTCCGACAGGTTCGCCGTGCGCCGGTAGGCGATGATCCCGATCACCATCATGAGTACCAGGTAGGCGATGAACGCAACGGCTATGAGGGCGCTGTCCATGGGGGCTCCGATCCTCTCGCCCACAAGTGTGTCGAAAGCGGACCCCCCATGCGCGTCAACCGACGCCGCGCTGGTCGGCTGCATCTTGTCCGTCGCAGAGACGGCCCGGTCACCTCACAGGCAGACCGGTCACCTCACGAGCAGATAGGTGGTGATGACGACGGTGACCAGCGACACGGCCACCAGGGGGATCCCGAACTTCACGAACGATCCCATCGTGTAGCCGCCCGGCCCGATCACCATGAGGTTCGACTGGTGGCTGAACGGGTTGATGAACGTGAAGGAGATGCAGGTCCCCACCAAGGCAAGCAGCGTGATCGTATCGACACCCTGCTGTGCCGCCAACGCGATCGCCACCGGCGTCAGGATCGACGCCGCGGCTGCGTTTGTCGTGATGTTCGTCAGGATCGTGGTGGCGACTGCAATGACGATGACCAGTGCCGGCAGGCTGCCCGCGGACAGCGACGAGATTGCGTCAGCGATCACGTCAGACAGGCCGCTCTCCACCACGATCGCCCCCAGCCCGACAGATCCCGCGAGGATGAACAGCAGGTCCCACTCCAGTGCGCGGGCCGCCGAACGGGGTGTCAGCACCCGGGTGGCGACCATGAGCACCGCTCCGGTGAAGGCGGTGATCTCGACTGGCGCCAAGCCGAACGAGGCGGAGACGATCACGGCGGCCAGGATTGCCATCGCCCAACCCGTCAGAGCCGGCTGCGGGGCCTTGTCCGTGGCCCGCTCCCACAACGCCAGGGCCTGATGCTCCTGCAGCTCCGCCGTGTCTTCGCATGTCACGAAGATGGTTTCGCCCGGCTCGGCCTGTGTCTTTCGAAGCCGCTTGGACGTCTGAGCGGCTATCACCTGCACGTCGGTATCGGCCTGCAAGTCGGCCATCGTTCCCTGCTCGCCCGCCGCGACCGTGGCTGCATAGAGCCTCGTGCGCGACAGGCCGAGCCGGGGGCTGCCCCATAGAGCGGCAATGCCCATCTGAGTGGCCTCGAACACCAGCGTGTCATCTGCTGCGATCAGTTCATCGGGACTGAGCCGCTCCTTGCCGCGGCGGATGTGCAGCAGTTTGAACTGCTGTGTGGTGTGCAGCCCGATATTCGCCGGCCGCCTGCCCACGCCGATCGCGGTGGGCGAGACCTTGATCTCCACCCGCCAGCTCATCGCGGGGTCGACGAAGTCCTGTTGACCGCGGAACGCCCGAGGACCCAGCAGAACAAGCACGACCCAGCCCACCAGCATCACGGGGACTGCCACCTGGGCGAAGGAGAACATGCTCAACCCCACGCCCGAGCCCGCCGCGATGCCGGCGATCAACAGGTTGGAGCTGGTGCCGATCAGCGTGGTCGAAACGGACATGTTTCCGCAAGACCAGACACG
>JAQAZZ010000217.1:0-6301 GCA_032127075.1 Micrococcales bacterium
CAGTTCCGCCGCTCCGCCATGGCCTGCACCGGAATCGAATACTGCAAGCTCGCCATCGTCGAGACCAAGGGCAGGGCGGCTGAGTTGGTCAGCGAGTTGGAGCAGCGCCGCCCGGAATGGGATCTGCCGCTGGCGATCCACGTCAACGGCTGCCCCAACTCCTGTGCCCGGTTCCAGGTCGCCGACATCGGCCTGAAGGGGGTGCTGGTCACCGACGACGACGGGGTGCAGCGCGAAGGCTTCCAGGTGCATCTGGGCGGCTCGCTCGGGGAAGCGTCCGGCTTCGGCCGCACCCCGCGTGGCCTGCGGCTGTCCGGGGAAGATCTGCCCGACTACGTGGACCGGCTGCTCACCCGCTTCGCGGATGAGCGCCACGACGGCGAGACCTTCGCCCAATGGTCGATCCGCGCTGACGAGGAGTCCCTCCGATGAGCGGCACCCCCGCCACCCCCCTGCCCCAAGGTGGCCCCGAATTGCCCCCGACACGCCGCGCAGAGGGGCCACTTTGGGGCAGACCTGCTCGCCCAGCCGGCTGCGACCGGCCACATCCCGCCACTCCCCTGCCCCAAGGTGGCCCCGAATTGCCCCCGACACGCCGCGCCGAGGGGCCACTTTGGGGCAGGGATGGCGCGGGAGGGCACCGATGAGCCCGGTGGAGGTGTCGCTGCGGCCGCCGCGGCGGAGCAACGAGGAACTGCGGCAGATCGCGGCCGACGGCAGGCGCATCTTCGGCGACGAGGCCGAGCCGCTTGAGCTGCTCATGTGGTTCGGCCATCGACTGGGCGTGCAGCACGTGGCCGTGGCCGTGTCGTTCGCCGACGGTGTCATGGCCTACCTCGCGGCCAAGGCGCTGCCGGGGGTGGACCTGCTGTTCGCCGACACCGGCTATCACTTCGCCGAAACCCTGGGCCTGCGCGACGCCGTAACAGCCACCCAGCCGGTCACCGTGCGCTCCCTCGAGCCGGAACTGTCGGTCGCCGAGCAGGACCAGCGCTTCGGCGCCGAGCTGTGGCGCACCGACCCGGACAAGTGCTGCGCGATGCGGAAGACCCAGCCGATGGACGACGCCCTGCGCGGCTATGAGGCGTGGGCGTCGGGTCTGCGCCGCCACGACCACACCGGGCGGGCGACAACTCCGTTGATCCAGTGGGACGAACGCCACGAGATGATCAAGATCAACCCGATCGCCGCCTACGACGACGACCACATCGACGCCTGCATCGCCGAGTACGGCATCCTCGAGAACCCGCTGCGCCAACTCGGCTACCGCTCCATCGGCTGCGAGCCGTGCACCCGGCCCGTGGCCGACGGTGAGCACGACCGCGCCGGCCGCTGGGCGGGCCGCGCCAAAGTCGAATGCGGGATGCACATATGACCCCGCCCCGCAGCACCGAACCCCCGCCGAGGGCAGCCGCCCAACCGATGCACGCAGCCCACCCCCGACCACCCCAGCCCTCCCCCTCGTCGAAAGGCATCCGCCCATGACTGCCCAGCCCGACTATCCGCTCTTCCTCGACCTCGCCGACAAGGCGGTGCTCGTCGTCGGCGGCGGCCCGGTGGCGCACCGCCGCGTACTGCCGCTCGTCGATGCGGGCGCGCATGTCACCGTCGTCAGCCCGTGGGCCACCGAGGGGCTGCGCGACCTCGCCGAAGACCGCGTCATCCGATGGCAGCAGCGGGAGTTCGATCCGAACGACGTCGACGGCGCCTGGCTGGTACATGCCTGCTCCGGCGACGCCGTCGTCGACGGTGCCGCGGTGGCGTCGGCCGAATCCGCAAGGGTATGGAGCGTCCGAGCCTCGGACGCGGCGCAATCGCCGGCGTGGACCGCCGCGACCGCCAGCACGGTCGACGGGGTCCAGTTCGCCGTCAACGGTGGCCGCGACCCACGGCGGGCGGCCACCCTGCGCGACACGATCGCCGACCTCGCCGCAGAGGGGGAACTTCCGGTGCGACGCCGACGCCCGGGGCCGGGCAGGGTCTACCTCGTGGGCGGCGGACCCGGCGACCCGGATCTGATGACGGTGCGGGCACGGCGCCTGCTGTCCCTGGCCGATGTTGTGGTCACCGACCGACTGGCCCCGATCAGCGCCCTGGCGGGTCTGCCTGCGGATGTGGAAGTTGTGGATGTGGGCAAGGCCCCGGGCCGCCACGCCATGCCGCAGCACGACATCAACAACCTGCTCGTGCAGCGGGCCGGTGAGGGCAAGGTGGTGGTGCGGCTGAAAGGCGGCGACCCGTCCCTGCTCGGCCGCGGCGGGGAGGAGGCCCTGCACTGCCTGGCGGCGGACGTCGCGGTTGAGGTCGTCCCCGGGGTCACCAGTGCCATCTCCGTCCCGGCGGCGGCGGGAATCCCCGTCACCCACCGCGGGCTGTCCGACTCGCTCATCGTGCTCTCGGCCCACAACGGCGCCGAGGAGGTCATCCGCCGGGCGGGCTGTGTCCCCCACGACACGACCCTCGTGCTGCTCATGGGGGTGCGGCACCTCGCCGAAACCGCAGCGGCACTCGTCGCCGCCGGCCGCGCCGCCGACACACCCGCAGCGGTCGTGGCCAGCGGCTGGACCCGGGAGCAGCGCTCGGTCGGCGGCACGCTGTCCGACATCGCGGCCACAGCCGAGGAAGCGGGAATCGGATCACCCGCGGTCATCGTGATCGGCGAAGTCGCCCGGCTGCACGGGGAACTGGGGCAACTGGGGACGCCCTCGGGGGACGCGACTCACGGGGCCGTCGCGTGAGCCCCGCAGCCGCCGCACGGCCCGCTCCGCGTGCCTCGGCGCTGCTCTCCGCGCCAACTGCCGCCCCCGCTCGTCCGACCGACCACGGCAGGAGTGCCGCCACCACACCCGCTTCCGCCCCAGAGAGCACCACCGCCCGCACCGCTCAAGCCGCTGCCAGCGTCCGGGCCGGCATCGGCGTCAGACCCGCCGCGCAGCCGGGCATCGCCGTGTCGTCGATCGTGCTGATCGCCCATGGCAGCCCCGACCAGCGGCACGCCGCCGGGATCGAAGGGATCGCCGACCGCATCAGGGCCGGCACCGGAGTGGCGACGCGTGCCACCTACATCGAGCACAACACACCTCGGGCGGCCGACGCCCTGGCGCTCACGGGAGCCCAAGCCGGTCTGGTGGTGCTGCCGCTGCTGCTCACGGCGGGCTTCCACTGGCGCAACGACATCCCGCCCGTCGTGGCCTCCAGTTCCGGTCGCAGCACCTTGCTCGGACCGCCCCCGCTGGAACTGTTCGCCGCGGCGGTGGTGGCGCTGACGCATCAGCACCGCGCTGCCCGAATAGTCGTCGCCCTGGCGGGCAGCCGGTCGCCGCGGCTCGCGGGGCGGCTGTCGACCTTCCACGCGACGCTGCGGCACCACACCGAACTTGAGGTCCGCGTGGCGCCAGACCCAGGGGCAGTGGCATCGCAGGCCGATCCGGGCAGCCTCGTCGTGCCCTTCGTGGTGGCCGACGGCATCTTCGCCGATCGCATCCGTAGCGCCGCCGGCGCAGCAGGCGCCCCGGTCACGCCGGTGCTCGGCGGCACACCGGGCTTTGCCGCCGCTCTTGCGCAATACGTTCAGGGCGCGGCGGCCGGGCCCAGTGTTCCCGCGGCACCCGCACACCGCGCCGACACTCACAGGAGCAGCGGCCGGGCCCCGTGACGGCCCTGCGGCATTCGTCGCCTGCATCTAGGCTGACGGTGTGGCTGGTCGGGTTGCGGTGTTCGACTCCCGCGAACAGCCAGCCAGCCCAATATCCGACACGCCGCGGTGGGCGGCGTGACACCCATCGGCACTTCGGCGGCGGCGCTGGTCGCCGCGACGGCACTGCTGCTGCCTGGTCCGCTCCCAGTCGCCGTGGCCGCCGACCCCAAGTCTGGTCCACCGGGCGCGGACCGCGCGGCTGCTGCGCCAGCCGCCGGGACCCACGAGGAGCCGGAGTTCATCGTCACCCTGGAACCGGGGACGTCGGCAGCGGCAATCCTCGATCGTGCCGATTCAGTGTCCGACGACGACACGGTGGAGCGCTTCAACGGCAAGGCCCTTCGCGGCTTCGTGGCGTCGCTGAGCGGGGACCAGGCGCGTGAGCTGCGCCAAGCGCCGGGGGTGGACCTGGTCGAGCGGAATCGCCACATCGTCGGCCATCCGCTGCCGCCGTCCGGGGCCGTCCCGCTTCCCGCCGGCGATGCACCCACGGGCCAGTCCGCGGCTGATGCCATCAGCGGGCAGTCAGCAGCGCTGTCGTGGGGGCTGGACCGCACCGACCAGCTGACCGGACTCGACGGCCAATACCGCCCGCCGGGCGACGGCAGCGGGGTCCACGTCTACGTCTTGGACGGCAGCATCGTCACAACCCACCCGGAGTTCACCGGCCGGATCGGCAACGGCGCTTCGTTCGTCACCGACAGCAGCGGCTCGCAGCAGTGCGACGGCCACGGAACCCATGTCGCCGGAATCGTCGGCTCCAGCCTGTTCGGCATGGCGCCGGGTGCGACCATCCACCCGGTTCGCGTGTTGGATTGCGCGATCTCGGGCACCTCGACGTCACTGATCAACGGCATCAACTGGGTGTTGGCCGACTGGACCGGCAAAGGCAAGCCGCCCGCCGTGGTCAACCTGAGCGTGGGCGGCCGGAGCAGTCGAGCGATCGACGCAGCCGTGGCGCAGATGGTGGCCCGCGGGATCGTCGTCGTCGCCTCCGCAGGCAACAGCCGACCCGGTGGAGCGCCGGTGGACGCCTGCACGTTCTCCCCTGGCGGCGAGCCGTCGATCCTCACTGTGGGCGCCATCGACATCACCGACACCGAGGCCGACTTCTCCAACTGGGGCCCGTGCCTGGACCTCTATGCGCCGGGCGACGAGATCCTCGCCACCGACTCGGCGGCGGTGCCCGGGTTCGGCCTGCGGCTCAGCGGCACGTCGCAGGCGGCACCCCACGTGGCCGGAGCCGCCGCGGTCTACTGGGGCCTCTATCCGCAGGCCAGCGGTGCGCAGGTGCAGCAGGCGGTCGTGGATCAGGCCTCGCGCGGACTGCTGACCTTCCTGCGGCCCAGCGTGGGTTCGCCCAACGCCCTGCTCCGCCTGGACCCTTCACCGCCCCCGCCACCGCCCGTCCCCATCACGCCGGCGCCCGTCCCACCCCCGCCGACACAGGTGCCCGCGCCTTCCTCCCCCGGAACCCCGACCGTTGCTGCCCCCGGCTCACCGAGCGGCGCTCCCACAGCCTCACCACCGCGCCAGCCCGCCGACGCGGCCAGCGGGGTCGTGCGGCCCC
Organism: Micrococcales bacterium; assembly: GCA_032127075.1. Taxonomy (GTDB): domain Bacteria; phylum Actinomycetota; class Actinomycetes; order S36-B12. The sequence continues at coordinate 5,268 of JAQAZZ010000217.1, forward strand.
CCGGCAAGGTGAAGAGGCTGAAGGTGGTGAAGAAGACAGGCGAGACCGTCACCGTGAAGTACCGCCGAGCCAAGGCGGCCAAGGCGTACAAGTTCGCGGTGAAGCGGCTGGGCATCCCCAAGAGCAGCTGGCAGCCCCGCGGCAAGACGGAGCGCACCAAGTTCACCATCAAGCGGCTGACGCCGGACACCAGATACCGAATCCGGGCTGTGGCGCGCAACACCAGCGGGGTGTCGCTACCCACCTACCGCAAGGTCAGGACCCGCGGCTGACGCTGCGATCAGGCGGCAGCGGGGCCAGTGGTTCCCACGCGGCGGACGCGCTGCGGGATACGGTGTCGGGATGGGCGCTTCTTCGATGTCCCGGCGCGGGTTCCTGGCAGGCGCGGCTGTTGTTGCCGGGGGGCTGGCCGCGGCGGCCGCAGCCCAGGGTCAGGCCATCGGCGCCGTCGCCCGGCGGGCGGGGAAACGGCCACCGGATCCCTCAACGCTGCCGGCCCTGAAGATCCGCGTAATCAGGCGCGAGGGCTGGGGCGCCCGGCCGCCACAGGCGAAGATGCAGCGGCACAAACCCAAGCGGCTGACGCTGCACCACACCGGGGTGTTCCTGGAGGACAACAGCCTCGCGCCCGCCCGGCTGCGCCGGCACCAGAACTGGCACATGGACGACCCGGACCACAACTACCCCGACATCGCCTACCACTTCATGGTGGACATGGCGGGCAACGTCTATGAGGGGCGGGACTGGCGCTACCGCGGCGACACCGCGACGGAGTACGACCCGACGGGCCATTTCCTGGTGTGCTGCGAAGGAGACTTCGACCAGCAGGAGCCCACAGCGGAGCAGTTGGCGTCAGTAGCAGCGCTGTTCGCGTGGGCGTCGCAGAAGTGGAGCATCAAGCCGAGGAGGCTGAAGGGGCACCAGGACTATGCGTCGACAACGTGCCCGGGGACGGCGTTGGAGGCGCTGGTGCAGGATCGGAGCCTGCACCAGTCGGCGCGCCGGATAGCAGGAAGAAAAGCTGTGGACCTTCG
>JAQAZZ010000218.1:0-4263 GCA_032127075.1 Micrococcales bacterium
GACCACTTCCTGCTGCACCGCACCGGTCTTGCGCCGAACATGACGCAGGACCGATATGCGCTGGAGTCGTGGTTCTTCGATCCGCAGCGCTTCCCGCCCCGCTATGCTGGGCTGCTCGTGTGATCGGGGTCGGACCCGCGAGCCGCCGCCTTCGTGATAGGAGCCGCCGACCGTGAGACCCGTCAATCGCGACTTCACCGAGTTTCTGGGGTCCCTCGTCCGGCTCCCCGGCCCGGTCTACGAGCTCGGCAGCTATCAGGTTGACCAATCAACAGCCTCCTCGGACATGCGCGATCTCTTCCCTGGCCGGGAGTTCGTAGGTTGCGATATGCGGGCGGGCCCGGGCGTCGATCGCGTGCTGGACCTGACCGATTCCGGTCTCCCGGAGGGCAGCGTCGGCACGATGCTGCTCCTCGACACGCTGGAGCATGTGGAATACCCCCGCAAGGCGCTCGCCGAGGCGCAGCGGCTATGCGCAGAAGGCGGGTGTGTGCTGATCTCCACGGTCATGGATTTCCGCATCCACGCCCACCCCGATGACTACTGGCGATTCACGCCGAGCGGAATGCGCTCCTTGCTGCGGGTCTTCCCAAGCGGTTGGGTGGGTTCGGTGGGCGATGAGGACCATCCGGTGTCCATCTTGGCTGTCGGGGCCGGATCACAGTTCGACCTCGCCGCCCTGGTGGAACCGCTGGATGAGTGGGTGGCCACGCAGCAGAAGTGGCACGCGGCCATGACGGCCTCCGGCGTGGCGGTCTTCTGAGCCGTGGGCCTCGTGGCGAACATCGGCACCCTGCTGTGGGGAGAGGACAGGTCATGATCGGCAACAGACTGCGGCGCCGCTTCGCCCGCACACCGGGCGGTGGGGTGGCACCCTCCACGGCAGACGAGGAGGCGGCGCAGATCCAGCGCCGCTATCAGCAGTGGCGCTCCCTGCAGCCGCGGGGCCGCTCCGAATGGCCGCCTCCGGGAGACGACATCTTCGGCGCCGACGTGGGCGTTCCCGAGATCCCCGCGGCGGCGTTGAACGGCCAGGCCGTCATCGCGGGGGTGCAGCACCACGGGGCCCTCATCGTGCGCGGGCTGCTGGCCGAGGACGCGGCGGCCGGACTGCGCGGTGACATCGACCGGGTCCTGGACCTCGTGGCGGCACGCAACGCCGGACAGCAGTCGGCGCACCCGGCTGCGCAAGAGGATGTCGCGTGGCGACGTGAACTCGCCGACCCGGCGACCGGCGAACTCGTCGGCCCCACCTGGCGCGCGGAGAACGCGATGTTCTCCGGCGAGGCGTCGGTAGTGGATTCGCCGCACGTCGCCGTGAAGGCGATTGCCCTGTTTCAAGATGCGGGAATCAGCGCCCTGGCGGGAGAGTACCTGGGCGAACCTCCCGCCGTGTCGCTGGAGAAGTGGACGATGCGACGCGTCCCACCTACCACCAACACCAGTTGGCACCAGGACGGCTTCCTGCTGGGGGCACACATCCGATCGCTGAACCTGTGGATAGCCCTGTCGGACTGCGGCGTGGATGCCTCCGGCCTCGACATCGTCGGCAAGCGAATCAACAGGATCGTCGAGACCGGCACTGCAGGGGCGTACTTCCACTGGGACGTCGGCACAGACGTCGTCGCCCGGGAACTGGGGGACTCCGCCGTGCTCTCCCCGGTGTTCCGGCCCGGCGATGCGGTGTTCTTCGACCAGTTCCTGCTGCACCGGACCGGCGTGCGTGACGGTCTCACCAAGGACCGGTACGCATTGGAGACCTGGTTCTTCGCGCCGTCGCACTTCCCGGCCGACTACCACGGAGTGATGGTGTGACGGCCCGAACGTAGTCCCGGCGTACTATCGATCTGCTTGAACAGGGAGTTGCCCGAATGCTGCCGATCCGCCGCCGACCGCGGCTGAGTGTTGTTGTCGTCGCCTACAAGATGCCGGGGCAACTGCACAACACAGTGCGCTCGCTTTCGGCGCGGCACCAGCACGGAGTCGAGGCGGACGACTACGAGATCATCGTGGTCGAGAACCGCTCGGACGAGCCGGCAGACGCCGACGCCCTGCGGGCACTCACCCCCAACCTGCGCCATGTCGTGCGCGATGAGGACGGGGGCTCCCCCGCGGCAGCGGTCAACCACGGCGCCCGACTGGCGCGCGGCCGCTACCTGGCGATCATGGTCGATGGGGCCCGAATGGTGACACCCGGTTGCGTGCGCGGCATCATCGACGCTGCGGCGACCACCCGACGACCGGTCGTGAGCGTTCCCGGCTACCACCTCGGCGACCAGCTTCATCAGGAGGCCGTGCTGTCGGGGTACTCCGCGGAGCAGGAGCAGCGGATGCTCGCGGACCTGCGTTGGTGGGAGGACGGCTACCGGCTCTTCGACCGGGCAGTCCTGAGTGCCTCCTGCCGGGACGGCTACCTGCGGCCCATCGCGGAAAGCAACTGCATCGCCCTGAATCGGCGGCACTACTTCCGGCTGGGGGGGTTTGACGAGGCCTTCGTGACCTCCGGTGGCGGATTCGTGAACCTGGACTTCTATCGCAGATCCGTGGACGACCGCGGCAGCAGACTGCTGGTCCTGGGAGGTGAGGGCACCTTCCATCAGTTCCACGGCGGCGCCACGACCGGCGCGCCCGGAGTGGACCGGGATGTTCTGCTGGCCGAGATGGTGGCGGAATACGAGCGGATCCGGGGGTGCATCCATGCGCCGCCGCAACGTTCGCCCGAGATCTTCGGCGAGGTGGGCGAACATGCCCAGCCCTTCTGGGAGCACTCCCGGCGCCGGATGCAGGTGGGGGCGGAGTCGTGAAGCCACCTGCGGTTTCGATCGTCGTCATCGTCTACCGGATGCCTCGGCAGGCCCGCAACACGCTGGTGTCGCTGTCAGCGGCCCATCAGATCGGCGTGGACAGCGACGACTACGAGATCATCGTCGTGGAGAACGAGTCCGATCGTGTCCTGGGGGAGCAGGCCGCGCTGTCGGTGGGCGACAACGTCCGCTACTTCCGCAGGGACAACGAAGGCTCCTCCCCGGTCCCTGCGCTGCTGTTCGGCATCGAACAGGCGAGAGCCGAGCACCTCGCCCTGGTGATCGACGGGGCGCGAATGGTCACCCCCAGGGTTGTGCACTACGCGTTGAAGTCCCAGGCGATCACGCAGCATGCAGTGCTGTCGGTGCCGGGGTATCACCTCGGTGAACTGGAACAGCATCACAACCCCCGCCACGACGAGCAGCGGGAGGCGCACCTGCTGGACCGCATCGACTGGCGCACCGACGGCTACCGACTGTTCGAGGTGTCGGTGTTCTTCCGTGGCCGGCATCAACAGGGCTATCTGCTGCCGATGATGGAGAGCAACTGCGTGTTCTTCAGCAGACGCGACTACGAGCGCATCGGGGGCATCGACCGGCGATTCGACATGCCGGGCGGGGGCATGGTCAATCTGGATCTCTACAAGCGACTGCTCGACCTCCCGGAGACCCAGTTGTTCGTCACCCCGGGCGAGGGGACGTTCCACCAGTACCACGGCGGTGTCACCACCCGGTCGGACACCAGCCGGGAGGAGTTGCTCGCGGCGTTCCGGGAGCAGTACCGGCTCTTGCGGGGCGAGAACTACGCAATGCCGGAGAAGCAGGCCCGGATCATCGGAGCCGTTCCCGGCTGGGCGATCCCGACGCTCACCTTCTCCGCCGCCAGCATCATCAAGGGGCTGCTGCCCGCATGATCGGCCTGGGTTCGCTGCGGGAAGACCTGCGTCGCAGGCGCAACTCGCGCACGGCAGCGGCGCTGGGATCTCCGCCGGACAGCGCGAGACCGCAACTGTCGATCGTCGTCATCGTGTTCGACATGCCGCGACAGGCCATGCAGACGCTGTTCACCTTTTCCCGGGACTTCCAGCGCGACATCGAGGACATCCCCTACGAGGTTGTCGTGGTGGAGAACCATTCCCACCGCACGCTCCGCGAGCGGGAGATCAGACAGTTGGGGCCGCAGTTCCGATATTTCCTGCGCCCGGAGCGGGGAGTTTCGCCCGCGCCGGCGGTCAACTTCGGGATCAGCCGCAGCCGAGCCGACCGGATCGGGATCATGATCGACGGGGCCCGCATGGTGACCCCCGGGGTGATCAGGAATGTGGCCGATGCTTTCGCTGCGTGGCCCGAGGCAGTCGTTGCCGCGCCCGGCTTCCACCTGGGACACCTGGACCACCAGTACAGCGACGAGCACGGGTACGACGAGCAGGCCGAGATCGCGCTGCTGCAGGGCACGCAT
>JAQAZZ010000219.1:0-14542 GCA_032127075.1 Micrococcales bacterium
CGCAGCCCACCGACGCCGACGTTGAGGAATACCGCGTGGTGCTGTCCCTGCTGCGCCGGACGCTGGCCGAGAACCCCACCCGGTGGACGGATCTGTCGTCCGGAATCATCGGGGTCACCGAGGAGACCACCACCGGGGTGCACCGGCTGTACGAGATGATGCAGTCAGGATCGCTGCTGTTCCCGGCGATCAATGTCAACGACTCGGTCACCAAGAGCAAGTTCGACAACAAATACGGTTGCCGCCACTCCCTGATCGACGGGATCAACCGCGCCACCGATGTGCTCATCGGCGGCAAGACGGCGGTTGTGTGCGGCTACGGCGACGTCGGCAAGGGGTGTGCGGAATCGCTGCGCGGACAGGGCGCCCGCGTGATCGTCACTGAGATCGATCCCATCTGTGCGCTCCAAGCGGCAATGGACGGCTATCAGGTCGCCCGACTTGACGACGTCCTGGCTTCAGCGGACATCTTCATCACCGCCACCGGCTGCAAGGATGTGATCACCGCCGAACACATGGCCGGGATGAAGCACCAGGCCGTGGTGGGCAACATCGGTCACTTCGACAACGAGATCGATGTGGTGGGCCTGCCCGCGATGGCTGACCAGACCACCATCAAGCCGCAGGTGGACGAGTGGCGCTTCGCCGACGGCCATACGGTGATCCTGCTCAGCGAAGGCCGGCTGCTCAACCTGGGCAACGCCACCGGGCATCCGTCCTTCGTGATGTCGAATTCGTTCACCAACCAGGTGTTGGCGCAGATCGAACTGTTCACCAAGGCGGCGGAGTACCCGGTGGGGGTGTACGTCCTGCCGAAACACCTCGACGAGAAGGTTGCCCGGCTGCACCTGTCGGCTCTGGGCGTGGGACTCACCGAGCTCACCCAGGAGCAGGCCGACTACCTCGGCATCGACGTGGCCGGGCCCTACAAGCCGGAGTTGTACCGCTACTGACGGGTGCGATCCGCTCACCCGCCCGACTATCCGGGATGCCCGGCGACAGTGGCCCAGGCCGAGTCGTCGGGCATCCCGCTGCAGCAGACACGCTGGGGCCTCCGCGACGTCGGCTACACCCTCGCCGGCGCCTGGCTGTTGGGCTTCGTGGTTGCCGTGTTGTTCGCGGCGCTCGCCGCCGCCGGGGCGGATCCGGGGTTCGGTGTGGTGCTGCTCGTGGGGGCGACGCTGCCCTGGGTTGTCCTGGCGGGCTGGCCGGTAGTCGCCACGCGCCGTTGGGGCAACGGCCCCACCGTGGACCTCGGCTGGCAATTCCGACGCGTCGATGTGCTGTGGGGGTTGGGCGGGGGTCTGACAGTTGCGCTGCTGGGCTGGCTCGCCGGGCTGCTCACCGAGTCGGTGGTCGGCCCCTTCGACTCGGCGGCGGGCAGGGCCGCGTCGCAGCTTGCGGCGGAGGCGCCGGCGTGGCAGGTCTGGTTGTTCGCGGCGGTCGCCCTGCTGGGGGCACCAGTCGCCGAAGAGTTGGCCTTCCGCGGACTGCTCTGGTCGGGGCTGGCCCGCGCCGGAGCGGGTCCGGTGGCGACGCTGCTCGGCAGCGCGGGGTTGTTCGCCCTGTTCCACTTCGAACCGGTCCGGTTCGGGGTGCTGCTGGTTGTGGGGCTGGGGCTGGGATGGCTGCGGCTGCGCACCGGGCGGGTGGGGGCGCCCACCATCGCGCACGCCGTGAACAACCTTCCCGGTGCCCTCGCGATCCTTGCGCTGGCTTCGTGACTACTGCTGTTCGGTCTGGGCGGTCGGCTGTCCGCCGTCTGGCGGCGTCTGCTCCGCGGGCGCCAAGGCGTGGATGCCGCCATCGCGGGTGCCGAAGTAGATACGGCCGCCCCACACCGCCGGCGTGGACTCGATGCAGCCGCCGATCTTCACCCGCCACAGCTGCTCGGGTTTCACGTCTGTGTCCGCGGCGTCGTAGGCGTGCATCGTGCCGCGGCAGTCGCCCATGAGCAGCACATCGTCGACAACCACCGGGGACTGCCACGTCGGGCCGGGCAGTGTGAAGCGCCAGCGCTCCTCGCCGCTGTCGCGGTCCAGCGCGAGGACATCGCCGCCGTTGGTGTCGAAGATGACCACGTCGCGGTGCAGCGCCGGGGTGCCCCATATCCCCGCCGGTGAGCCGGACTGGTCCGGGACCGACCACACCAGCGGGTCGTCCGGCTTCGTCGGGTCCAGTTTCATCATCTGCCCGATCTCCCGGGAGCGGGCATTGCCCTTCTCGAATTCGGAGCCGACGTACAGGAAGCCCTGCTCATCGATCACCACCGAGGCGTCGGTGTCGTCGCCGGTCCAGAACCGGAACACCTGTTTCGGCTTGCGCCCCTCTGCGAGCCCCGAGATGTCCCACCCCTGCACGAGGCCGCCGGAGTTGGCGAAGTAGACGGTGTCCTCGTAGACGGACACCGAGTTCTCGATGGACACCTGGTCGCTGCCGAAGTCGCTGAGCAGTTCGTCGTCCCACCCCGGGGTGTTGAACACCAGCTCCGGGTCCACGGTGACCCTGCCCCGCTTGTCGTAGCCGCGGTTCAGTTTGACGATGTGGAACTGGCTGTTCTCCCCACCCTCGAAGAGATAGTCGTCGATCACCAGGGGTGACCCGTCCCAGTCGTTGTTCCACATCACTGGCGACACCGCGTCGGCGCTGAGCCGCCACAACTCCCGAGGCTCGTCGCCGTCGAAGGACAGCACCCGCAGATAGTTGTCGCGGGAGCCGGTGTACACCAGCGGGAAACCATCAGGGTCGATCGTCACCGATCCCTTGATGATGTCTCCCGTCTGGAACGAGGGCAGCAACTCCTCGCCGGTTTCGGCGTCGAGGAAGTGAACCCCGTAGTCGTAGGCCCCGAACACCATCCAGGTGCGATCGTCCCGCTCGAACACGGCCGGTTGACCGGTCCAGCCGGTTCCGCACCACGTTGTTGGCCCGCCGCCGTCGTCGGAGGTGCCGCACAGCCCGCCCGCTTCCGGGTAGCGCCACAGCTGCTGCGGGGTTTCCCGGGGCACCGGCCCGGAGCCGTAGTAGGTCCGCGTGGGGTTGCCGCGGAAGGTGAGAAGCCCGCTGACGGTTCCGGGCGGGTAGGGCTTGCCCACGTTGCCGGGGTCCGACCAGTAGGGGGAGTCGGTGACCAATGATGATGCGGCGGTGTCCTCGCCGGAACCGGCCGTTTCCGGTTCTCGGGGATCCTCGTCGGCGACCGCGGCCGCCTGGGCCGCTATGGGATCCTGGTTGGCCCGGACCGCTTCCCGCACCTGCGGCGACCCCATCGACGCGTAGGCCACGCCGCCGCATGCCAGGAAGACGCCGATCATGGCCAACGGGGACTTGTTCCACCTCACCGCAACAGGGTAGGCACACCATCGCCGGATCCCCGGCATCAGGTCTGCCGTTGCGCGCGGCGGCGGGGGAGCAGTGCGATGATGGTGGACGTGACCGGACAGATCCTCGTCGTGGACGACGACCCCGCGCTCGCTGAGATGCTGACCATCGTTCTGGGTGCCGAAGGCTACGGTGTCACGGTGGCCGGCGACGGCACCGCGGCCCTGCGGGCCTTCGCCGGGCAGCGCCCGGACGCCGTGCTGCTGGACGTCATGCTGCCGGGTCACGACGGCATCGAGGTCTGCCGGCGGATCCGCGCCGAATCCGACATCCCCGTGATCATGCTCACCGCCCGATCCGACACCTCCGACGTCGTACGCGGGTTGGAGGCGGGGGCTGACGACTATGTGGTCAAACCCTTCAAGCCGAAGGAGCTGATCGCGCGCCTGCGCGCGCAGATGCGCTCGGGCGCGGCGGCTTCCCGCGAGATCATCCGGCTGCTGGACTTGGAGATCGACTACTCGGGGCACACCGTCACCCGCGGCGGCGAGAAGATCGGGCTGACGCCCCTGGAGTTCGAGCTGCTCGCCTGCCTCGCCCGCACACCCTGGCAGGTCTACACCCGCGACATGCTGCTGCGCGAAGTGTGGGGCTATCAGCATTCCGCGGACACCCGGCTGGTCAATGTCCACGTTCAGCGGCTGCGGGGCAAGATCGAGCCGGATCCGGAGAATCCGAAATATGTGGTCACCGTGCGCGGCGTCGGGTACCGGGCGGGATCCGGGTCCTGATGCCCGCCGCCGGCGGGCTGGTGCGCTACTGGCGCCAGTCGCTGCAGTTCCGCACCGTGGTCAGCACCGTCCTGGTGACCGTCCTGGTCCTTGGCGCAGCGGGGGCGATCCTGGTGCAGCGGGTGTCGACGGGCCTGTTGGAGGCCCGCCAGCGCAGCACGCTGGCGGAGGCGGCCGCCGGCCGTTCCATCGCACGTACGTACGCCGACTTCTCTGCCGAGACCGACCCGGAGCGTGTGGTCGAGGAGTTGGTGTCCGACCTCGCCTCCCGGGCCGGGAAGCCGCCCACATTCGACGTGGTGCTCGTGCCGTCGGCAGCTACCCCGGACATGGCGGAGGAATCGACCAATCTGGTGTCGGCGGACTCGATCCCGCCGGAGTTGGGCCAGGCGCTGCGACAGGCGGATTCCACCGTGTGGATGTACAACGACATCCGCTACAACGACGACCGCAGCGAACCGGGCCTGATCGTCGGGGCGCCGGTGAACATCCGTGGAATCGGGCAATACGAGCTGTACCACCTCTTCCGAATCCAAGAGGTGCAGCGGGCCATCGCCCTGGTCCGCTCCGCGGTTCTGGGTGTGGGGGCTGTACTCGTGGTGCTGCTGGGCCTGATTGCCTGGTGGTTCAGCCGCAGGCTGCTGCGCCCGGTGGGCCAGGCCGCCCGCACCGCCGCGGCGTTGGCGACCGGGGATCTCAGCCGCCGCCTCGACGTCCGGGGCGAAGACGACATGGCACGGCTGGGCCGATCCTTCAACACGATGGCCGACAGCCTCGAATCCCAGATCGTGCAGCTGCAGGAGTTGTCGGAGATGCAACGCCGCTTCGTCGCGGATGTCTCCCACGAGCTGCGCACCCCGCTGACCACCATCCGGATGGCCGCCGAGGTTCTGTCCGAGACAGTTGCTCTGTCCGACCCGCGGTCCCGCCGCACCGCAGAACTGCTGAACTCCGAGGTGGAGAGGTTCGAGGCTCTGCTCAGCGACCTGCTGGAAGTGTCGCGAATCGACGCCGGTGAGGCCGCGGTGGAGGTGGAGGATGTGGATCTCGTCGTGCTCGTCGCCGGACAGGTCGACGCGCTGGTTCCGTTGGCGGCCGACCACGCCTGCCGGCTGGAGTTGCAGGGGCCACAGGCATGCGAGGTGATGTGCGACCCCCGTCGGGTGGCCCGCATAGTGCGCAACTTGGTCGTCAACGCCATCGAGTACGGCGCCGGCAAGCCGGTGAGGGTCACCGTGCGGTGTGCGGATGGCCGGGCGGACGTCGCCGTGACCGACCGCGGTGCGGGGCTCACCGCGGAGCAGGCCCGGCACGTGTTCGAGCGTTTCTGGCGCGCCGATCCCGCGCGGACCCGCACTCTGGGCGGTACCGGCCTCGGGCTGGCGATATCGCGGGAAGACGCCAGACTGCACGGCGGCGACCTGACGGTGACCGCAAACCCCGGCGCTGGATGTGTCTTCACGCTCAGCCTGCCGAGGCGCTCCGCGTCGCAGCCAACCGCCGGTGGCGAATTGGAGGCGTCCACAGCCACCTGACCGGCGCTGCTCTCCCCAGGGGCGGCTCCGACCGCGGCATCTCCCGCGGCCCGAGCAAGGCTGGCGGCCATGGACATTCCGGCGCTGTTCGCGGAAGTGCGGGACCTGCTGCTGCCCACCACGTGCGCGGCGTGCGGCACCATCGGGCCCTGGTGGTGCGGACCATGCGAACAGTCCGCGCCGCCGCGCCCCGTCTGGCTCGATGCTGCGGGGGTCCGGGTGGCGGCCGCGGGCGACTACGAGAGCGTGGCGGCGGTCGTGTTGGCCTACAAGCAGCACGGGGTCGCCGCGCTGCACGACCGACTGGTGGAACGCCTCGCCGTCGCCGTGACCCACGCCGGAACCGACGGCAGCGTTCTGGTTCCCATCCCCGCGACGCGTCGTGGGATGCGGCAGCGCGGCCGTGACATCGTGGCGGACCTGGCCGAGGGTGTCTCGCTGCGCCTCGGCGTGCCGGTGGCGCCGGCGCTGAGCTGGAGTGGTTCGCACCGGGTGCAGAAAGGACTGACCCGCCCCCAGCGGATGCGGAACATGCAGGCGACACTCGTCGCGACTCGGCGGGAGATCCCCGGTGGTCGGCACCCGCTGATCGTCGACGATGTGCTGGTCACGGGGGCCACGATCGCGGCAGGTGCGGCGGCGCTGGCGTCGGTTGGGTTCCCCGGGGCTGGGGGTGCGGTAGTTTGTGCGTCACACGCGGGCCCAAACCGGATCGCCCCCATGCAGCCACTGGCACCCGTTACGGGCTAGCGTTGAGGCAGGGGCCTCCCCAGACGAGGTATGGACGACCGCAGTGCCCTGCGGGGCCGTGCGGATAAGGAGAGGACGGAGCATGGACATCGTTGTTCGGGGTCGGCACATGGACGTTCCGGACAGGTTCCGGGAACTCGCTGCTGACAAACTCGCCCGGCTGGATCGGTTCGGCCTTGACATCGCACGCATCGACGTCGAGGTGTCTCGTGAACGCAACCCCCGCTTGGCGGATCGTGCCATCGAGGTGGAGTTGAACTGCTACGGGCGGGGACCGCTGATCCGCGCCGAAGCGCATGCCGCCGACAAGTTCGCCGCGCTGGACGAGGCGTGCGACACCCTCACGGAACGGCTGCGCCGCCTGGCCGACAAACGCCGCAGCAGGCGCCGCCGCCACGCCCGGGTGGTGTCGGCGGATTCCGTGATGCCCCCACCCGCGGCCGAAGCCGAGGCGCCGGCTGACGACGAAGCCGCCGCCGTGATCGAGGACGAAGGACTCCCCACCGGCGTCGTGCTGGCCGACGGTCCGGTCCTGGTTCGGGAGAAGACCCACTCCACCGCCCCCATGACCGTGATGCAGGCGCTGGACGCCTTGGAATCGGTGGGTCACGACTTCTTCTTCTTCTACGACTCCGACGTCGACCGGCCCAGCGTGCTCTACCGGCGGCGCGGTTTCGACTACGGACTGATCCGTCTCGACGTCTCGACGGCGGACGGGCGCGCGGTCAGTTGAGCGAAGTCGAGGCTGCGCAGGCTGCCCCCAGGCTGGTTGCGGTCGCCGATCGCACGCCGGTCTTCCTGCACGGCTTGGCCACCATCGTGGCCGACGGCGGCTGGGATGTCGCCAGCGGTGCCACAGCGGCCGAGGTCCGCGACCTGCTGGGCAAGGCGCCCGACCTGCTGGTCATCGACCTGCGGCTGCTGTCCGCAGAGTCGCAGTTGTGCGCCAGCGCCCGGGAACGCGGTGTCGGCGTGGTCGTGATAGTCCCCCAGGGCAGCGTGGATGAGGCGATGGCGATAGTGGACGAGGGCGTCGCGGGGTTGTGGGAGCGCGACGGGGACATCATGGAGTTGCGCCGCATCATCAATGGGGCGCTCGACGGGAACACTGTGATGTCCGCCGACGTCGGCGGTGCGGTTCTGGAGCGCATCGCCGCGGCGAGTTCCGCCTTGCGTGGGGTGGGCGCGCGACTCACCGCCCGGGAGCGGGAGATCCTGCGGCTCATGGCGGACGGCGCCGGGAACCGCGCCATTGCCGACACCCTGTTCATCTCGGAGAACACAGTGCGCAACCACGTCCGCAGCGTGTTGGACAAGCTGCATGCCCAGTCGCGCACCGAAGCTGTGGTGAGAGCCGTGAAGGCGGGTCTCGTGCGCCTCGGGTGACGATCCTGCACCTGCCGACGGGCCGTGGGTCGGTCTACGATGGAGGTCCGGCGCATCGCCCGAACAGCCGGTCACGGAAGGCTACAGCGTGTCATTGATGGAACGGCTCCTCCGAGTGGGGGAGAAGCGCACAGTGCGCAACTTGGAGTCGATCGCTCGTCAGGTCAACGCAATCGAAGATGACTTCACCGTCATGACCGATGACGAGCTTCGTGGGCTGACGCCGCAGTACCGGGAACGCGTGGCCAACGGCGAAGAACTCGACTCCATCATGGCTGAGGCGTTCGCGACGGTGCGTGAAGCGGCTCGGCGGACCCTCGGCCAGCGCCATTTCGACGTCCAGGTCATGGGTGGTGCCGCGCTGCATCTGGGCAATATCGCCGAGATGAAGACCGGCGAAGGCAAGACCTTGGTGGCGACGCTCCCGTCGTACCTGAACGCGTTGTCCGGCGGTGGGGTGCACGTCGTGACTGTCAACGACTACCTCGCGGAACGCGACTCAGAGTGGATGGGCCGGGTGCACCGGTTCCTCGGGCTCGAGGTCGGTGCGATCCTGGCCACGATGAGCCCGGCGCAGCGGCGGGTCGCCTACGCCGCAGACGTCACCTACGGGACCAACAACGAATTCGGGTTCGACTATCTGCGCGACAACATGGCGTGGAGCACCGACGAGATGGTCCAACGCGGCCATGCCTTCGCCATCGTCGACGAGGTGGACTCAATCCTCATCGACGAGGCCCGCACCCCGCTGATCATCAGTGGTCCGGCGGATGAGGCGCCCCAGTGGTACGTGGAGTTCGCCCGGTTGACGCGCATGCTCGAACGCGACGACGACTACGAGGTCGACGAGAAGAAGCGCAACATCTCCATCCATGAAAGCGCCATCGACAAAGTGGAGGATCAACTGGGGATCGGCAACCTCTATGACACGGTGAACTCCCCGCTCGTGGCGTACCTGAGCAACGCCGTCAAGGCCAAGGAGCTGTACAAGCGCGACCGCGACTACGTGGTCATCGACGGTGAGATCCTCATCGTCGACGAGCACACCGGTCGGGTGCTGTCGGGGCGGCGCTACAGCGAGGGCCTGCACCAGGCGCTGGAGGCCAAGGAGAACGTCGAGATCAAGGCCGAGAACCAGACACTGGCGACCATCACGCTGCAGAACTACTTCAGGCTCTACGACAAGCTGTCGGGCATGACCGGCACCGCGATGACGGAGGCCAACGAGTTCGGACAGATCTACAAGCTCGGGGTTGTGCCGATCCCCACCAACCAGCCGTTGATCCGCGCCGACGAGGCCGATCTGATCTATCGCACCGAGGTGGCCAAGTTCGCCGCCGTCGTCGAGGACATCGTCGAGCGCTACGAGAAGGGCCAGCCGGTCCTGGTCGGCACCGTCAGCGTGGAGAAGAGCGAGTACCTGTCGGAGCAGCTGCGCAAGCGCGGCGTTCCCCACGAAGTGCTCAACGCCAAGCAGCATGATCGGGAGGCGACCATCGTCGCCCGAGCCGGGCGCAAGGGCGGCGTCACGGTAGCCACGAACATGGCGGGTCGCGGTACCGACATCATGCTGGGCGGCAACTCCGAGTTCATGGCGGCTGCGTCGTTGGAGGCCAAGGGCCTCGACCCTGTACAAGATGCCGAGCAGTACGAGCAGGAGTGGCCGGCGGCGCTGCAGGCCGCCCAGGAAGCGGTCCGGGCCGAACACGACGAGGTCACCAGGCTCGGCGGCCTCTATGTGCTCGCGACCGAGCGCCATGAGTCGCGCCGGATCGACAACCAGCTGCGCGGCCGGTCGGGCCGTCAGGGCGACCCTGGCGAGACCCGCTTCTACTTGTCCCTGCAGGACGACCTCATGCGGCTGTTCAAGTCGGACCTTGTGGATGCATTCCTGCGGCGGTTCAACGTTCCGGACGACCAGCCCATCGAAGCCGGCATGGTGACCAAGGCGATCGCGTCGGCGCAGACGCAGCGTGAGGCGCAGAACTTCGAGATCCGCAAAGATGTGCTCAAGTACGACGATGTGCTCAACCGGCAGCGGATGGTCATCTACGACGAGCGCCGTCGGGTCCTGAACGGCGAGGACATCTCCGAGCAGGTGACCGCGTTCCTCGAGGAGACGGTGCGCGGCTATGTGGTTGCCGCCACCGCCGACGGCTACGCCGAGGACTGGGATCTCGACCAGTTGTGGACTGCGCTGCGCCAGCTGTACCCGGTGGGGGTCACGGTGGACGAGCTCATCGAGGCCAGCGGCGGTGACGATGTGACCGCGCTGACGACCGACTTCTTGGCCGAGGAACTCGTCGCCGACGCGCAAGAGGCCTACGAGCGCCGCGAGAGCGAACTCGGCACTGAGGTGACGCGTGAGTTCGAACGGCGCGTCGCGCTCTCCGTGCTCGACCGCAAGTGGCGCGAGCACCTGCATGAGATGGACCACCTGCGCCACGGGATCGGATTGCGGGCGATGGCGCAGCGAGACCCGCTGGTCGAATACCAGCGAGAGGGCTTCGACCTGTTCAACGGCATGATGGATGCGATCCGGGAAGAGACCGTCGGCTACCTCTTCAACGCAGAGGTGGAGGTTGAGCAGGAGTTCGAGGAAGAAGAGGCGGAAACTCCTGCCGGTCTGGTCGACGCCACCGGCCTCGGCGCACTGCAGCAGCTGGCCGCTGCACCGGGAGCGGGGTCCGGCAACGGCTCTGGCGGTCCCGACATCCGGGCGAAGGGGCTCGGCCCGAGCCGGCCCCAACAGATGGAGTACACCGCGCCCAGCGTCGATGGAGCGGGCGGCGCCGTGACGCGCACGGCGTCAGGCGGGGCTGCTGACGACGACGAGCCGGTGGCGGTGAATCCGAATGCCTCTCGGGCCGAGCGGAGGCGCGCGAACCGGTCGAAGAAGAAGCGCTCGCGTCGCTGACTGGCGTTACTTCACCTCCGCGGCGGTCACCAGCCATCTGTCCCCCCGCCGGCGCAGTTGCACGGCCACCGCCTGGCAGCGCTGACGGCCCTGCACCACGGCACACGCTTCGACAGTGACCGGGGAAACGTGGACCACCCGCACACTGGCCGTCCGCTGTATCGGTGCGTTGCCCCGTGAGGCAGCCGCAGTGTGCAGCAGCCTCAGCCGGCTCAAGACCGAGGGGCTCACCACGCGGTGCATATTGGCCGCCGGTCGGGCCCCGGCGGCAACCTCGGCGATACCGGCGCACACCTGCGCGATCCACCTCTCCATCGCGGTCGACCTCGGCGGCGTCGGCTGGCGGGGCACGGGGTCAACCCCCTTGCGCTTCCACTGCAGCGGTAGTTGCTGCTGTCCACGAGTGATCCCACCCACGGCCGGTCCTCCCCCCACCAGTACCGGCCAGACGATATCCGGCTGCCGACTGTTGGATGCTGTTTGATGCGATTTGACTGTTCTGGGGCTATTCAACGTGTCTGCCGGCGGGCGGTCAATGAATCCGGTTGTGGTGCGCGTCACAGCCACTGGCTGCCGGTTGCCCCGGGATTGCCGGCGTGGCGCATGCTTCGCACGGCGGAAGGGGGCGGTGTGACCGAACTGCCGCAGATGTGGGAGCTGTCGGCTCTGGTGCAGATGGAGGAGAAGGCGGACGCCGCCGAGCACATGCGCACCGCCATCCTCGTGGAACAAGCTTCGGTGGCTCTCGCCGACCGGTTGCGGGGGGCTACGGGGTGGGCGGCCTCGCTGCGATGTGTGGACGGCGTCGCAGTGACCGGGTCCGTTGAACTGGCCACCGCGGATTCCGTCGTCCTCGCCGACGGCAGGCAGCGATTGCTCGTCCCCCTCGCCGCCATTGCCGCCGCAACTGTTTCC
Source organism: Micrococcales bacterium (assembly GCA_032127075.1). Lineage (GTDB taxonomy): Bacteria > Actinomycetota > Actinomycetes > S36-B12. The sequence continues at coordinate 11,616 of JAQAZZ010000219.1, forward strand.
GAGATCCCACCCGCGCTGCCGGCGCGCGGCGCGGAGCGCGCTTCAGCACGGACGGTGCTGCGGGATCTGGTGGACCGCGGCATCACGCTCGTGATCACCGGCGGGGTCGAGGCTGCCGGGGTGCTGGTGGCGGTGGGTTCCGACCACCTCGCGCTGGCCGCGGATGGTCGGATCACGATGATCCCCATGGCCGCGGTTGTGCGCGTCGGGTGGCGCCGCGACCGGGAGCTCAGCCCAGGACCTCCCGATTGACAACCCCGCCCGCTGCCTCCTCAGGGTGGGTCGGGTCTGCCTTGATCGCTTCCTCGGTCTGGGCGTACATCCGTTGGATGTAGTCCTCGAGGTCGTTCTCCTCGATGCGCCATTTGCCGCGGCCGCCGACCTTCATTCCCCGCAACTCGCCGCTGCGGACCAGCGAGTAGGCCTGGTCCGCTGAGATGTTCAGCACATCTGCCACGTCCGCCAGCGTCAGGAACCGGTAATCCACGGTCTAATGCTGACACGGGAATGCCGCTCGGGGTGCACCGGGCGACGACGTAGGGGGGTGTGCCGTGAGACCGGTGCCGACTGTGATCGCGGCCAGCGGGTCCGCCGCCTTCGCCGAGACGCTGCGCAGACCCGGCTCGGGCTTCCTGGTCCTGCGCCAGACGGCCGACCCCGTCGAGCTGGTCAGCGCGGCCACTGTCCTGCGCCCCGCCCTGGTCCTGGTCGAGGTCGATTGCCCCGAAGTGGCCGGAGTCGTCGGCGAACTCTCGCAGAGCGCGGCGCTGGTCCTCGCCGTCGGTTCGCCGGCGGCGGCCACCCATCGCGACGCTGCGCAGAGTTGGGGGCTGCCGCTGACCGACGGCTCGCCGCCGGAACTGGCCAGGCTGTTGTCCAGCCGGCCGGCAGCGGTCGGTGCGGCCGCGCCATCCGCCCGGGGACGCGTGGTCGCCGTGTGCGGACCCGCCGGCTCCCCCGGGGTCTCCTGCGTCGCAGGCAACCTCGCGGCGGAACTGCCGGGCGAGTCCATCCTGGTGGACGCCGACCCCGGCGCTGCGGCGCAGGCCTTCATCTTCGGGGCGCGGGCCGAGCCGGCGGGGCTGCTTGCAGCGTTGGCGCGCAGCCGCGCCGGGGTGATCGACCGGGACAGTTGGCTGTCCTGCCTGACGCCGGTCGCCGGCGAGGTCCTGCTCGCCACCGGAACGGCGGACGGCGCAGCGCTGGCCGAGTTCGCCGACGGGCTCGCCGCAGTCGCCGACGCCAGTCGCCGCTGCGCCGCCGCGACCGTGCTCGACTGCGGCAGCGGCGATCTGCCGGAGTGGGGGGCGCGCGCGGTCGCCGACGCCGAAGCCGTGGTGGTCGTGGCCTCACCGACGGCTCTGGGAATCCACCGTCTCTCCCGCTGGTGGTCGGTGCACCGCCCCGTGCTGTCCGGGTCGGTGGTGCTGGCGTGGAACCGGGTCGGGGGGTCGGGCAGCTCCGCCCTCGGCCCGGACCCCGTGGCACGGCTGCGGGAGGCCTCGGCGCTGGCCGGTGCCGGAGTGGGTTTCGCGGTGCTGTCCGAAGATGACGATGCCGCCGCAGCGATGAACCGCAGGCCGGGGCCGCTGGTGGATGTCGCCCCCGACTGCGAACTACGCAGCGGGCTGCGGGACCTGGCCGCGAGGCTCCTCTGAGCGATTTCGATCCGCGCCGCCGGACAGCCAGAGACCGGACCCCTCGCTCTACGGGTCCGAGGGATCCGGCCCTGGTTGCGGATGGGAACTATCCCCTCCGCGGGATGTGTCCATAACCTGACGCACGCGAGCCCTGGCCTCGACTGTCTTCTCCTGTCGCCGATACCCCGCCGGTAGACCCCGGTATCTCCTTTCGAGTCACCGTTCGTCCGGGACATCTTCACGGGATCGGCGGGATCGGTGTCCGGCGACCAAGACAGGTGCCAGTTCCGGCTCCGTTGACCTTCGCGCATCCGCTATGAACTTGCTGCCCTCCTCGATCGGAGCCTGGAGATGGGTGTCGGGCTGCGAACTGGGAGGACATACATACTGTCCCCCCTGTGCTGGCAGCGAAGCAACGACAGCGGCAGCCCCGGGCCGGGAATCACCCGTTGTGCGTAACCGATGGCCCTGGTGCACCCGCTGAGAGGTGGGTCACAAGCGCCGCGCGAGGGCTCGTCCCTGCGTCGAGGCAGTGGGTCGCGCATGAAACGATAGGGGGCGGACCATGACAGGAGGACCACAATGGCGGACCGGTTGAGCCCGTTGGACGTGTCGTTCCTCTACTTGGAGGAGCCCACGACGCCCATGCATGTGGGAAGTGTGGCCGTATTCGAGGCGCCCGCGGACGGCTTCGACCATGACCGGCTCGTGCAGCTGATCAAGACGCGGATCGCTTTTGTCCCCCGCTACCGGCAGCGGGTCCGCTGGGTGCCCGGCCGAATCGCCAACCCGGTCTGGGTCGATGACGAATCCTTCGATGTCACCTACCATGTCCGCCGATCCGCATTGCCCCGGCCGGGGACCGATGCCCAACTGCGAGAATTGGTGGCCCGCGTCATGTCGCGGCCGCTGGACCAGAACCGGCCGTTGTGGGAGATGTACCTGATAGAGGGATTGGACTCGGGCCGTTTCGCGATCCTCACCAAGAGCCACCACGCCATGGTCGACGGCATGGCCGCAGTCGACATCGGCCAGGTCATCCTCGACGTCACCGCAGAGCCGCGCCAGATGGGCACCGACGTCTGGCGCCCCGCCCGGGAGCCGACGTCGCTGGAACTGCTGGCCGGGGGCATCGCCGACGCGGTGCGCTCCCCGGCAACCGTGATGGACTCGATCAAGGCCGGCATGACCGACGTCCGCGAGAGCGCGGTCGAAGTCGGCCGCCACGTCGCGGGCGTCCTAAGCGCCGCCGCAACAGTGGTGCGTCCCCCCGCTGGCAGCCCGCTC
>JAQAZZ010000220.1:0-22800 GCA_032127075.1 Micrococcales bacterium
CCGATCCGCAGCACCGAGCAGCCGTTGCTGCTTTCCGCGTCCGCAGTTGCCGCGATCAGCGAGTGCCCGCTTCGGTGGTTCCTGGCCAGGGAGGCCCACGCTTCGCGGCCCAGCGGTTCGGCCACCCGGTTCGGGTTGATCGTCCACGATGCGGTCGCGGCGATGATCGAAGCGTTGAACCGCGGGGAACACGTCGACCCCGAAGTGTTGCTGGGCGAGCGGTGGAACGCCGCCGGCTACGACGCGGCCTGGCACGCCCAAGCAGAGCGGGACCTGGCGCTTGCGGCGCTGCGGCGGGCGTTGGTGTGGTGGCGGTCGCGCTCCGGGGCGGTGGCGCCGGAGGTGGGCATCGACGTGGTCATCCCCATCGCCGACCCGGGCTCCGGCGACAGTGTCCGGGTCACCGGCTCGATCGACGCGTTGGAGACCACGGCGGACGGCGCATCGGTGGTGTGGGACTTCAAGACCCGGCGGACTCGGTTCACCCGACAGCAGGTGGCGCAGAGCATCCAGCTGGCCACCTACCAACTCGCGGTGCTCGGCGGCGGGGGGACCACCGGCGGGGCGGGATATGTGCAGCTGTGTCTGCCCGCGGCCGCGGGAGATCCCGGGCCGCTGGTGCTGGGCCAGCCCCAGTTTGACGCTGAAGAGCAACTGCAGCGGATGTCCACGGCGCTCGGCGTGGTGCGGTCCGAGTTGTTCCCGGCCCAACCTGGGCCCGGCTGCCGGACTTGCGAGTTCCGTACTGCCTGCCCGGCGCAGGGGAGGAGGCCATGACTCTGCGCGACCCCGCCGAGCTGCCCCGCGTGCTGGGTGTGCCGTTGAGCGCTGAACAGCTCGCCGCAGCGACCGCGCCGCTGGCGCCGCAGCTGATCGTCGCCGGTGCCGGAACCGGCAAGACCACGGTCATGGCCGCCCGGGTGGTCTGGCTTGTGGGTAGCGGCGCGCTGCAGGCAGGCCAGGTGCTGGGGCTGACATTCACCAAGAAGGCCGCCGCCGAGCTGCGGCAGCGGGTCCGCGCCGCACTGTCCCGGCTGCCCGGCCGAGCCGGCGGCGACGAGCCCGAACCCACGGTGATGACCTACCACGCTTTCGCGGGGCAGATCCTGGCGGAGTTCGGCGCACTTGTGGGTCTGGAGGCGGATGCGCAGCTGCTCGCCGACGGTCAGCGCGCCAGACTCGCGTACGCGACCGCATGCCGCCCGGCCGCCGAGGACGGTCTGACGGGTTCGGTGGTGTCGCTGGCCGGGCGCATCCTCACGATGGACGACGCCCTGGCCGACCTGGACGTTGCGACCGATCACCTGCGTAGCCACGACGCGGCTCTGCTCGATGACCTGGAGCGGTCGGACGGACCCGCGGCACTGCGCGGGCAGATGGAGCTGGCGGCCCAGACCCGGATCAGGCTCAGCCGGCTGGTGGACCAGTTCCGTGCGGAGAAGGCTGCGGGGGAGTACGTGGACTTCGCCGACACTGTCCGTCTCGCCGGTGAACTGGCCGCCCGTACCCCGCTCGTGCCGCAGCGGCTGGCCGCGCGATTCGGGGTCGTGATGCTCGACGAGTACCAGGACACTTCGCGAGCGCAGCGCCGGATGCTGCAGGCGCTGTTCAGCGGCGGGCACCCCGTGACGGCGGTGGGAGACCCCTGCCAGGCGATCTACGGTTGGCGAGGAGCCAGCGTCACCAACATCGACGAGTTCCCGCGCCATTTCCGCGACCCCGACGGGGCGGCGGCACCCGTCTACGGGTTGACCATCAACCGCCGCTCCGGCGAGGCGGTGCTCGACGCGGCCAACCGGATCTCCGCGGACCTGAGAGGCGTCCATCTGGAGGTGAGCCCGCTGGTCGCTCCGGCAGGTTCACCCGCGGCGGGGTTGTGTTGTGCCCTGCTGCAGTCTTTCGACGAAGAGGTCGCCTGGCTCGGCCGGGAGATCGTTGCGGCCGGATCGCGGCGCGAGTGGTCGGACATCGCCGTGCTGTGCCGGACCAACAGCCAAGTCGGGGTTGTCGCCGACCACCTGCGCGACGTGGGCGTTCCCGTTCACGTGGCGTCGAAGCGGGACATGCTGGCTGCACCGGAAACCGAGTGGGTTACCAGCCTGCTGCGGATCATGGTCGACCCGTTCGCCAACCCAGAGCTGCTGCACCACTTGGCCGGCCCCCGGTGGCGTATCGGGCCCCGCGACCTCGCGATCCTCGGCCGCCGGGCCCGAGACCTAGCCATGCTGACTGTCGCGGCCAGCAGTGCTGTGGATCCGGACGTGTCACTCCTCGACGCGGTGCAGGATCCGGGGCCGGCGGACCGCTACGGCTTCTCCGCCGAAGCGCGCCAGCGTCTCATCGGCTTCCTGGCCGAACTGGACCGGCTGGGAAGGATGCGCGACCGTCCGGTGGCTGAGATCGTCGTCGAAGCCGTAGAACTGCTCAGCCCGTTGCTGGTCCCGCCAGGCGATGGCCGACTGCCGGAGGCCGTGGCCGGGCTGGTGGAACTCGCCCAGGGATTCAGATCGCTGGCGGGTGGCCGCGGGCTGGCGGAGTTCGTGTCCTACCTCGACGATTGCCGCCGCTTCGAGACCGCACCGCAGATCGAGGCGCCTCCCGGCGGCGGTGGCGTCCGGGTGATGACGATGCACGCGGCCAAGGGCCTGGAGTTCCCGGTGGTGGCGCTGCCGTTCCTGGCTGACGGGGTGTTCCCCGACAACGGGGGCAACTCCCGCTGGCCGACCAGCGCGGGCGCAATCCCTCCCGTCGCCCCCGACGAGCCCGACGTGGGCCGGGAAACCGGATTCCCCTCGCCCGGGTTCCGCACCGCCGACCACAAGGCGTACGTCGCGGCTTGCCGGGCGGAGGAACGCCTCGATGAGGACCGGCTCGCCTACGTCGCGGTCACGCGGGCGCGGGAGTTCCTGATCGCCAGCGGCCACTGGTGGGGCGCCACCCAGGCGCGGCCGCGGGGTCCTTCCCCCTACCTGCTGCATGTCGAGGCCGCATGCCGGGCCGGGGGCGGTGACGTGGCGCAGTGGTGCCCGGAACCCGGGGAGAACCCGGCGGTGGCCCGCGCTGGCGGTGACGCGGTGACGTGGCCCGCCGGGGTCCAGTCCGACGACGTGGCCGGGTTCGCTGCCGAAGTCGAGGCCGCCGCCAGCAGCGTCGCCGACGCCGACCGGTGCGGGATCCTTCCCGGCCCCTGGGCGAAGGAGATCGACGCCCTCATCGACGTGCGGCACTCCGAGGGGGCACCGGCCGTGCAACCCCCGGAGGTGCTGTCGGTCAGCCGGCTGCTGCAGTGGCAGCGCGACCCGGCGCGGTTCCTCACCGACCTCGCCCGACCCATGCCCACGCGGCCGTCGGCTGCCGCCGAGCGAGGAACGAGATTCCACGCGTGGGTGGAGCAGCGGATGGGCCAGCAGGAGCTGTTCGACCTGTCGGAGTGGCTCGGCGACGTCGGTGAGGCTCAAGAGCGCCGAGAATTCGAGGAGCTGTTCTCCCGCACAGCCTTCGCGGAACGGCAACCGGCCGCCGTCGAGTACCCGTTTGTCGTCGAAGAAGGCGGTCTGGTGCTGACCGGGCGCATCGACGCAGTCTTCCGCTGCACCGACGACCCCAGTTTCGACTGGGAGGTGGTGGACTGGAAGACGGGATCGTTGGACCGCGCCGATCCGGTCCAACTGGCCGTCTACGCCCGGGCGTGGGCGGCGACGGCGGGCTGCGCACCGCAGCGCATCCGCGGCACCTTCGTGCAACTTTCCGATGGCTCCCAGCGCACGTTCACCCGCCTGCCCGACATCACGGCCCCGGCGGCTGCGCCGGGCGGTGCCACCGCCGGCGACTAGGCTGTGCGGGTGGCAGCGGCGATCGGATCGTTTCCCGACGGTCAGCAGTGGGATCCGGCTGCCACCCGTCGCGGCGACGAGGACTGGATCCGCGGGCTGTAGGAGTCGCGGGACAGCCGCGTGGCGATGTTCCGCGACGGTGAGGTGGCTGTCGCGGCTGACGGCGCCGCAGCCTGGGCGACCGGTGCAGACGTGGGCGAACGGCCCGAAGCGTGGGCCTTCCTGGGGTTGGACGACGCCGGGGCGCCGCGGTTCGCCGCGACGGTGGCCGAAGCGCCTGCTGCGGCGGGGGCGGCTTCATGGCAGTCGCCTCGTGGACTCGCCCCCGACGCGGCGGGGCAGTTGCTCGGCGCCATGGCGCTGATGAACTGGCATTCCTCTCATCCGCGCTGCCCCCGGTGCGGAGCGGCCACCCGGGTGGCCGAGGCGGGGTGGCAGCGGGTCTGTGAGTCAGAGGGCAGCCAGCATTTCCCGCGGGTGGACCCGGCGGTGATCATGCTGGTCCACGACGGCGGCGAGCGGGCTCTGCTTGCCCGCCAGCGCCGGTGGCCGCCGGGGTGGTTCTCCACCCTCGCTGGCTTCGTCGAGCCCGGGGAGTCGCTGGAAGCCGCCGTGGCGCGTGAGGTTGCCGAGGAGGTGGGCCTGACTGTGACGTCGGCGCAGTACCAGGCCAGCCAGCCCTGGCCGTTCCCCAACTCGCTCATGCTCGGTTTCATGGCGCAAGCCGACGCCGGCGACCCCCGCCCGGACGGCGACGAGATCAGCGAGGCGAACTGGGTCACCCGGGAGTCGCTCGTGCGCGACTGCGCATCGGGGCGCATCCGGCTGCCGCCCGCGCTGAGCATCTCGCGCTGGCTGATCCAGCAGTGGTACGGCGCGGAACTGCCCGGAGATTGGACACGATGACGCCCGAGGAGGTGCTGGCGGGGCTGAACGGGGACCAGCGCGCCGCAGTGATGGCGCAGCGCGGTCCGGTGCTGATCACGGCTGGGCCGGGGACCGGCAAGACGAGGACCGTCACCCGGCGCATCGCCTACGGCGTGCACGCTGGGATCATCGACCCGCCCCGGGCCATGGCGTTGACGTTCACGACCCGCGCGGCCGGGGAGCTGCACCGCCGGCTGGCGGAGCTCGGCGCCGGCGGTGTGGCCGCCAGGACCTTCCATTCCGCCGCGCTGCGGCAACTGCGCCATTTCTGGCCGGAGCTGATCGGCGGCGAACCGGCCAAAGTGGTTGCCAACCGGGCGCCGCTGCTGCAGGCGGCGCTTCGGGACAGCGGCCTCGGGGTCGATGTCCCGCTGCCGGTGTTGCGCACGGAGCTGGATTGGATGAAGGCTCTCGGGGTCGATGCCCACGACTACGCCGAGCGGGCGGTGGGCAGGGACCTCGGCGGACTGGAACCCGCGGACGTGGCGAGGGTTATCGCCTCGTACGAACAGGTCAAGGCCGCGCGGGGGGTGATCGACTTCGACGATGTGCTGCTGCTGACCATCGGTCTGCTGGACAGCCGCACCGACGCGCGGGAGAGCGTGCGGCGGCAGTACCGCTGGTTCACCGTCGACGAGTACCAGGACGTGAGCCCGCTGCAACAGCGGCTGCTGGACCTGTGGCTGGGCGACCGCGGCGAGGTGTGCGCCGTCGGCGACCCGGCGCAGGCCATCTACTCCTTCGCGGGAGCGGACCCGTCCCTGATCGCGACCTTCTCCCGGCGATACCCCGCCGCCACCGTGGTATCGCTGCCGATCAGCTACCGCTGCGCACCGCAGGTCATCACTGCGGCGAATGCGATAGCCAGGACCATCCCCCGCGCGACTGTGCTTCGACCGGCCGACACCGCCGCCGCTGGCTCGGTGCAGGTGCTGCAGTTCCCCCACGATGCGGCCGAGGCCGCCGGCGTGGCCGAGGAGATCTCCGCGATGGTCGCCGCCGGGCACGACCCGGCCGAGATCGCCGTGCTCTTCCGGATCAATCAGCAGTCGGTGCGGATACGCGAAGCGTTGCAGACCCGGGGCATTCCCTTCGCGCTGCGTGGCTCGGAGCGCTACTTCGAACGTCCCGAGGTCCGCGAGGCGTTGACCCGGCTGCGGGGGCAGTTGCGTGCCGAACCGGTGCAGACGGCGTCCGAGGCGTGGGAAGCGGTGGCCGCCGCCATGAACCACCCGGCCGGGCCGCCCGCGGTGGAATCCGGCCGGGACCGTTGGGAATCGCTGGCCGCACTCGCCGCGCTCGCGGCACCCGATGTCAGCGGCGGTGAACTCCTCGCGGAACTGGACCGCAGGGCGGCGGACGAGGACGCACCCCGGCCCGCCGGGGTATCGGTGATGACGCTGCACGCGGCCAAGGGGCTGGAGTGGGACACGGTGTTCATCGTCGGCGCGTGGGACGGGATGCTGCCCCTGGCCGCGGCGTCAGCCCCCGAGCAGCTCGCCGAGGAGTTGCGGCTGACCTATGTGGGGGTGACCCGCCCCCGACGGCGACTGATGATCACGTGGGGGGAGCGGGGCGGTCATGGGGTGCGCCGCAGGGAATCGCCGTTCCTCGTCCCGCTGGGTGAGGCGCACGCCGCCCGCCAAGTGTCGTCGGCGCCTTCCACACCCGCCGATCCGGGCCAGGGGGCCGCCGACAACGCCGGCCGCATGCTGCCCCCGGCCCGCTGCCGGGTCTGCGGCCGGGCGCTGGTCACCGGTGCGGAGCGGGTGCTGGGCCGCTGCCGGGTCTGCCCCGGCGTGGTGGACGCAGCCGTCCTCGCGGAGTTGGAGGCGTGGCGCGCCCGTGCGGCCGCGGAGTCGGGGCTGCCGGAATACGCGGTGCTGACGTCGGTGACGCTGCAGTCCATCGCAGAGGTCCAGCCGACCAGCATCGACGAGCTCGGGCTGATCCCCGGCATCACCGCTGAACGGCTGCGGAAGCACGGGGCCGACCTGTTGCGCATCGTCGCCGATGCCGCGCGGGGCGGGGCGGTTCACACCGATTCGAGTACCGGATCCTGATCGGTGAAACCGGGCACCCAGCGCTGAATCTCGGCACGCATCCGGACGGTGGCGTCGAGTTGGCAGGTGACCCCCGTGGCTCCCATCCACACCCGGTGGATCAAGGCGTAGGACGGCGGCAGGTTGAGTTTCAACCCCACGGTGAAATCCGGCGATGTGGGGTCTTTGACCCGGTTGAACAAGCCGCGCAACCACTCCCGGGAATAGTGGAACTCCTCAGCGGCCAACGGTTCGATGAACGGGCTGAGGTAGTCGAGGAGCCGCTGGGAGTCCAGGGTGATGTGCGGGCGGATGAAACCTTCCCGCTGCAGCCCCGCCATCACCTCCTCGGAGTCGCCGCTCATCGCGATCCGCATGAGCCGCCCTATGGCCGGCGGCAGCCCGTCGGGCAGGTGCGCCACCGCGCCGAAGTCCAAGACCGCCAACCGCCCGTCGTCGGTCAGCCGGAAGTTGCCCGGATGCGGGTCGGCGTGCAGCAGGCCGGCGAGCGCGGGCGCGGAGAGCAGGAACCGCTGGTACAGCACCCCGGCCCGGTCGCGGCTGGCCCTGTCGCCGTCGGCGATGATCTGCGACAGCGGTGTGCCGTCCACCCATTCGCTGACAAGCACCTGCGGTGCCGCGGCGAGGACATGCGGCACCACGAAGTCGGGGTCGCCTTCATAGGCGACCGCGAAGGCACGCTGGTTGTCGGACTCTGCGAGGTAGTCCAGTTCCTCCATGACCCGCTCCCGCAGTTCCAGCAGCAGCGGCTTCATGTCCATGCCGGGGATCCACGACCCGAAGACCCGGCCCATGCGCACCATCTGGTTTAGATCACTGGTCAGTGCTTTGGCCGCGCCGGGGTATTGGATCTTCACCGCAACGATCCGCCCGTCGCGGTATGTCGCGCGATGAACCTGCCCGATCGAGGCGGCAGCGGCGGGGTTCTCGTCGAACTCGGCGAAGCGATCGCGCCAGTCGTCGCCGAGTTGGTCGCTCAGCACCGCATCCACCGACGACATCGGCAGCGGCGGGGCCGCCTCCTGCAACTTCGTCAGCGTCGCACGGTAGGGGCCGGCGAGGTCCTCGGGGAAGGCGGCCTCGAAGACGCTCATCGCCTGGCCGACCTTCATGGCGCCGCCCTTGAGTTCGCCCAGCACCTTGAACATCTGTTCCGCCGTGCGTTGCTGAACCTCCAGGGCCACGGCCTCCGCCGGCTTGCCGCCCACACGCTTGCCGAGGCCGACGGCAGCCCGGCCGGCGTGGCTCAGCGGGAGTGCGGCCATGCGCGCGCTGCGGGACAAAGCGCGTCGGGGCAGTTCGGGCATGGCGACATTCTCCCCCACCGCCGGCACCTGCGCCTGTTGTGCGGCTCAGGCCCCCTCTACCGCCCCCAGCCAGAACAGGCAGACCGCGACAGCCGCGCCCACGAACGGTCCGACGATGGGAATCCAGGCGTAGCCCCAGTTGGCGGATCCCTTGCCGGCCAGGGGCAGCATCGCGTACACGATGCGCGGACCGAGGTCCCGCGCCGGATTGATGGCGTAGCCGGTGGGGCCGCCCAGCGACGCGCCGACGGCGAGGACGGTGAAGGCGACTCCGGCATACCCGAGGGCCGAGTTGCCGAAATTCGGGCCGGAGTCGCCTATCCCCAGTTGGAAGGGGGAACTCTCGAGCACCCAGAACACCAGGACGAACGTGCCGATGGCCTCAGAGACGATGTTCCAGCCTGGTGCGGACACAGCAGGACCGGTGAAGAAGATGCCGCCGGTGTTCTGCGGCTCGTCGTGGGTGTCGAACTGCTTCTTGTAGGCCAGATACGCCAGGAAGGCCCCTGTGATCGCCCCCAGGATCTGGGCGGCCAGATACAGCGGCACCCTTCCCCAAGGCATCGAATCCGTGAGCGCCTGGGACAGCGTCACCGCCGGGTTCAGCTGGGCGCCGGACCGCCAGGCGACGCTGGCGCCGACGAACACCGCGAAACCCCAGCCGATCGACACCATCAGCCAGTCCCGGCCGTGGCCGAACGAGTTCTTCAGCGTGGTGTTGGCCGACACGCCGATGCCGAGCAGCAGCAGCAGCGTGGTGCCGATGTACTCGCTCAGGAACACGACGCCGAGTGGAAACTCCTCCATGCCGGACACCGTATTGCGGCAAACCGCGGCGCACATGGTTTCGGTGCAAGAGACCCGCCGGTGCGGCTGCACGGCGCCTGCTCTGCTCCTAGGCTGGGGGTCGCAGGTCGGCCACGGTGAGGAGTGTGTAGATGGACGGGACACGAGTGGGGCCTGGCGGCAGCGCGGATCGGGGGAGTGCCACGCTGTCGGAGCTGCTCGACTACTCCGCGCACCGGCTCGACACGTGGCGCACGCTGCAGCGCGACAGCCGATCCCTGAAGGCGGACGACGGCCAGGGTCTGGCTCGGCTGCACGCCCAGGTCAGCATGATCGCCATCGCGGAACGCTACTGGGGCTTCCCCGGCCGGCAGGCGATTGCCGCGCTCCGCCATGAGCTCGACGAGGGTGACCTGCACAAGTTCGCGGTCGGCGTGCGCAACGTGAGCCGGTCCCTGCGAAGCCGCAGCTACCGGCGCGCACCGCAGGGCTGGGACCTTTTCGACGAGGACCCGGAGCCCGTCAAAGCCGACGATCTGCTCGTTCCCCGGCTGGACCCCGCGGATCTGGGCCGCCCGTACTTCGAGGTTCTGGCTGTCACCGGCGAGGACTCCAGCTACCTCACCCGCCTTGCTCGGCGGATCGGGCGACTGCGACGGCCCAGCGACGATTTCGTGTATCAGGTCGTGCTGGTGGACAACTTCTCCGACGCAGCCGCGGCGCTGGTGGTCAACCCGGAGATCCAGGCAGTTGTCGCCCACGAGGGTTTCTCCTTCCGCAGCCCGCTGGGGCTCCCCGAGCTCGGCGACTATCTCGCCACGGGCAGGGAGGTGCCACACGCCGCCGGCGATTTGGGGGTCCCGTTGCTGCACGCGGTGCGGCGCTACCGCCCGGAGGTGGACACCTACCTGCTGGTCGATCGCACCTGGGACCAGGTGGCGGACATGGAAGTCGCGGCGAACGTGCGGCGGATCTTCTTCGGCGTGGAGGAGGTCCTGGAGTTGCACCTCAGCATCCTCGAGGGGGTCGGGGAGCGCTACCAGACGCCCTTCTTCGACAATCTGGTGAAGTACGCCCAGCGACCAGTCGGCACGTACCACGCCCTGCCCATCGCCCGCGGCAAGTCGATATTCAAGTCGAACTGGATCCGCGACATGGGTGCCTTCTACGGGGAGAACCTCTTCCTCGCCGAATCATCGGCGACCACCGGCGGCCTGGACAGCCTGTTGGATCCCAAGGGCAACATCAAGATGGCGCAGGACCTCACCGCCCGCGCCTTCGGCGCTGATCACGCGTTCTTCGCCACCAACGGGACATCAACGTCCAACAAGATCATCGGACAGGCGATCTGCCGGCCCGGCGACATCGTCCTGATCGACCGTGACTGCCACAAGTCGCATCACTACGCCTGTGTCCTGTCCGGCGCTCAGCCGTACTACATCGACGCCTTCCCGCTGACGCAGTATTCGATGTACGGCGGTGTCCCGATCCGGCGGATCAAAGACGCGCTGCTGCGCCTGGCCCGGGCGGGCCGGTTGGACGACGTGCGGATGCTCATCCTGACCAACGCCACCTTCGACGGGCACATGTCCAACGTGAAGCAGGTGATGGAGGAATGCCTTGCGATCAAGCCGGACCTCGTGTTCCTGTGGGACGAGGCCTGGTCGGCGTCGCTTCGGTTCTCCCCGTTCCTGCGGCAGCGCACCGCCATGAGCGGCGCTGAGCATCTGCGTCGGATCCAGGTGGATGCAAATCACCGCGCGCAGTACGAGCAGTTCGCCGCGAAGGGGATCGCCCTGGACGGATCCGACCCCCGGGCCCTGGAGGAGCGGTTGGTGCCCGACCCAGACTCGCTCAAGGTGCGCGTCTACCAGGCGACCTCGGTGCACAAGTCGATGTCCGCGCTGCGCCAGGCATCGCTGATGCTCGTTGCCGACGATCTGTTCCCCGAGGTCGAGGAACAGTTCCATGAGGCGTTCTACACCCACACCTCCACCTCGCCGAACCAGCAGATCATCGCCTCGCTGGACCTGTCACGCCGCCAGATGGAGCTGGAGGGCTATGAACTCGTGCATTGGGCGGTGGAGTTGGCCACGGAGCTGCGGCATCAGATCAACTCCAGCACCCTGGTGTCCAAATACTTCCGGGCGCTCACACCTGCTGAGATGATCCCGCCGGAGTACCGGCAGCAGCCCGAGGCGGACACAGTCAGCGGGATCGGCTCGTGGCGGGACAACATCGCTGCGATCACCACCGACGAGTTCTTCCTGGATCCCACCCGAGTCACAGTCTCTTGTGGCTACGCGGGGTTGGACGGCACCGAATTCAAAGAACTGCTTGCCAGCGATTTCGATATCCAGATCAACAAGACGTCGCGGAATTCCGTGCTCTTCCAGGTCAACATCAACAACACGCGCAGCGACATGGCGCATCTGCTCAAGGCCCTCGCCGACATCTCCCGCGGCATCGACAACCGTCTGGCCCACGGTTCGGCGGCGGAGCGTGAGGAGTTCAACCGACGGGTGGTCGATCTGGTGACCAACACCCCGCGGCTGCCTGACTTCAGCCATTTCCACGACGCGTTCCGGGATGACCCCGACGGCGACACCAGGCAGGGCCGGATGCGTGAGGCGTTCTACCTGGCCTACGACCCCGACGCCTGCACCCATCTGCCGCTCGACGGCGGGGAGATCGACCAACGGCTCGCGCAGGGGCCGGAGTTGGTCGGCGCCACGTTCATCATCCCCTACCCGCCCGGCTTCCCGGTGATCGTTCCCGGCCAGGTAGTCACTCGGGAGACAATCGATTTCCTGCGGAAGCTGGACGTGGGTGAGATCCACGGCTACAAGCCGGAACTGGGGCTGAAGGTGTTCCGGCCGGAGGCGCTGGACCGGTTGTCGCGAGACGGCTGACGCCCCTCCCACGGGTGGCGCTGCTGCACGCCGGTTCATCCTGTCGCACGCAGCGGCTCCCACCAGCAGTCGCACAACGGATGCCTGCTGATGCGGGTGGCCGTCACTTCCGCGGCGGCGGCGCTCACGCGCCAGAACCTGCCGTGGATGCCGTGGGGTTCGTGGCTGCCGTCGGCTCCGACGGTCGGCTCGGCTCTGCTGGCAGCGTCGTACTCCGCGTCCAGGTGCCGGCTCACCAGCCGTGCGGCCAGCAGCGCCGCCTGATCCACCAGGACCGGGTCGATCTCGGGGTCCCCCCGCTCCCACCGCAGGGCCACACGGGGATGTTCGGGGTCTCGCTCGGAGCGGGCCAGATGGAGGCATTGCAGGCACGGGGTCGCGGACGGCACGACCAGTGGGCCTACCCGCACGGAATCGTGGCGCGGCACCACGGCGAGGTGAGGGACACTGCGGCGCATCAGGGCGCTGACCCGGGGGAAGGGCATGCGGCCGACGAGCACAACCAGTGCCGCCGACTCGGGGGTGACCGCAGCAGCGACGTCGAGGCGGCCCAACGCAGCGGCGACTGCGTTCCAGCCCCGTGGCGCCACCACTGCCACGCTGGATTGCCGGCGATGTGCCAGCACGGCCCCGGCGTCGGTGCGGGCCATCGAGTTCACCAGCCCATGCAGCCGCGAGCGGTCGGATTCATCCTCGCCCGCCGGAGGTGACGGCAGTGGTGCGGCGAGCAGGGCGCCGAGTCGGAGCAGTGCCAGCAGCCCATGCCGCTGTCGGGGCGTGTAGGTGTGCAGCGGCGCCTGCTCGCGCAGCAGCGGGAGGCACTCCAGCACTGATTGGCCTGCGTCACCGAGCAGTTTCCCCCTGCCGGAATAGCCGATGTGTACGCCGTGCCGCAGCGGGACGATGGGCACCGCCGGATTGGCGATCGGGTGGGCGGGGAGGGTGTCCTGGCGGTCTTCGGGCATGCCGGATGCTCGCACGTGCCAACCGCGGCGGCGAGTGCTTGTCCACAGCCCAGGAGGGCTACGCTGGGGGACCGCGAACGACCGCCGCTCGGGCTGGGCGTAGGCTCGTCCGCGGCACGAAGCCGATGTCACAAGGAGGACGAATGGCCGAGGAGTACACGGGCGAGGCTTACTGCGTGAAGTGCAAGGAGAAGCGCAACTTCACGGGTGAGGTCTCTGTCAACGCCAAAGGCACCCGCATGGCCAAGGGCAAGTGCCCCGTATGCGGAACAACCGTGACCAGGATTCTGGGCAAGGCGTGAGCAAAGGCGGGGCGCTTCGGGAATCTTCCGCGGGCGCCCCGCCGGTCCAGCAGGTATCGGCGATGGCCGACTTCGATGTGGCGGCCCTGCGCGCCGGTGAGGCAGTGGCGCGGTGGAGCCCCGAGGGGCCGATCAGGCTCGCCAAACACACATCCAACCTTTTCCGGCCCCGCGCGCCCGCCCGCGGCGGCTTGGACTTGTCGGACTTCGCGGGTGTGTTCTCCCTGGACGCGGAAGCGGGCCGAGCCGTTGTGGGCGGGCTGACCACGTACGAGGAGCTCGTCGCCCGGACCCTGCCGTACGACGTTTCGCCGTTGTGCGTGCCGCAGCTTCGCACCATCACACTCGGCGGTGCGGTGACCGGCCTGGGCATAGAGTCGGCGAGTTTCCGCAACGGCTGCCCCCACGAATCTGTGGTGGCCATGGACATCCTGACCGGCAGGGGCGAGGTGGTGCGCGCCACCCCCGATGGGGAGCACCGTGAGTTGTTCTTCGGCTTTCCCAACTCCTACGGCACTCTCGGCTACGCGCTGCGCCTCGAGATCGAGGTCGAGCCGGTCGGCCGTTTCGTCGAGCTGTCGCACGTGGCATGCGGCGGCATCAGCGAGGCGGCAGCCGTCCTGGCCGCCGTGTCGTCCGGACGTTCTTGGCAAGGTGGGCGCATCGACTTCGTCGACGGCACCGTATTCAGCGCCGACGAGGTCTATGTGACGCTGGGCCGCTACACCGACGAGCCCGGTGCGGCGTCGGACTACACCGGCACGGACATCTACTTCCAGTCGATCAGACGCCGGGCCGACGACCGGCTGACCACCCACGACTACCTGTGGCGCTGGGACACCGACTGGTTCTGGTGCTCCCGGGCGATGGGGGCGCAGAATCCGTTGCTGCGGCGGTTGTGGCCGAAGGCGAAACTCCGCAGCGACGTCTACTGGCGCATGGTCGCGTTGGACCGCCGGTACGCACTGTCCACCAGGGCGGACCGTTTGCGGGGGCGTCCGCCGAGGGAGGCGGTCGTGCAGGACGTGGAGATCCCCTTGGCGGCGCTACCGGAGTTCATGGAGTTCTTCGACGAACAGGTGGGGATCGCCCCGGTGTGGCTGTGCCCGTTGCAGCAGCGGGACCCGCTCGTGGATTGGCCGCTGTACTCGTTCGACCCCGGCACGACGTATGTCAACGTCGGCTTCTGGTCGTCCGTGCCGCGCACCGACGGCGGCGACCCTGCGGACGGGCGGGTCAACCGAGCTATCGAGAGCAAGGTTCGCGAGCTCGGGGGGCGCAAGTCGCTATATTCGACGTCGTTCTACGACCGCGACGAGTTCTATGAGATCTATGGCGGCGACCGCTACTGGGAGTTGAAGCAACGCTACGACCCGGGTGGGCGTTTCGCGACGCTGTACGACAAGTGTGTGGTCAGCCTTTGATTCACCGAGCCGTGGGACGGCAGGATGCCTACAGGAGAGGAGCGCACCGTGCGCTTGGCCGAAGTGTTCGACACCCTTGTCGGGGATGGTGCCGACGTGGAGTTCACCGCCTACGACGGCAGCCGCTCCGGGCGGCCCGGCAGCGATGTCCGCGTGGAGTTGCGCAGCCCGAAGGCCGTCTCAGCCTTCATGTCGGCGCCGGGCCAGTTGGGTATCGCCCGTGCCTATGTCAATGGCGACCTGGAGATCCACGGCGACGTCTTCGAGGCGCTTGACCGGCTGTATCTGAATCGGCGCAGCCTCACGCCGAGGAACGGGGGGGCGCTGCTGCGACAGTTGGCGCCGTTCGCGTTGAAGCGGGTTCCGCCACCGCCGGAAGAGGTAAGGCTGATGGGCCGGTTGCACGGCCGCCGCCGCGATGCGGAGGCGATCAGCCACCACTACGACGTATCGAACCGCTTCTACGGGTGGCTCCTGGGGCCCACCATGGCGTACACGTGCGCGGTGTTCCCCAAGTCGGACTCGACGCTGGAAGAGGCGCAGGACGAGAAGTTCGACTTGGTGTGCCGCAAGCTCGGCCTGCGGTCCGGCATGCGGCTGCTCGATGTCGGGTGCGGCTGGGGCGGGATGGTGCGTCATGCAGCCAAGCACTACGGCGTGGATGTCATCGGCGTGACGCTGTCGCGGGCGCAGGCCGAATGGGGCCAGCAGATGCTGATCCGCGAGGGCCTCACCGCCACCGCGCAGATCCGCGCGGGTGACTACCGGGATGTGGGGGAGTCCGATTTCGACGTGGTGTCGTCCATCGGGCTGACCGAACACATCGGCCGCGGCAACTATGGCGACTACTTCACCTTCCTGCGCCGAAAACTCAAGCACGGCGGTCGGCTGCTCAACCACTGCATCACCCGCTCCGACGCGCAGGCCCGCACCAAGAGGCAGCGCGGCTTCATCAACCGCTATGTCTTCCCCGACGGCGAGTTGGTGCACGTCGGCCATCTGATCGACCAGATGGAGCAGCAGTCGTTGGAGGTGCAGCACGAGGAGAACCTGCGCCAGCACTACGCCCTGACCCTGCAGAGATGGTCGGCGAACCTCGACGAGCACTGGGAGGAATCGGTTGCGGAGGTGGGGCTGCGGCGTGCCCGGGTGTGGCGGTTGTATCTCAACGCATCGAGATGGGGCTTCGCCCGCAATATGATCCAGCTGCACCAGGTACTGGCCACCCACACCGGCCGCGACGGCTATTCCGGAATGCCGCTGCGGCCGGACTGGTAGCCGGCCGCGTCACCTGCCGGTTCCGATGCCGGCCAGGAGATCTCCAGGGCGGCGCCCTCGCTTCCGCCGATCCACTCCACGGCAAGCCCCGCCGATCGCGCTTGTGCCAGGTCTTCCGGCGGCAGCGACCACGTCCCATCCTCGGCGACGAGTGCGAGGCAGTCCCGCCCAGTTCGGTGGAGCAGCGACAACGTGATCCCACCCAGCGGATTGCCGGAGTCGCGAGCGGCTGTCAGCAGACCGCCGAGGGCGGCGCGTGCTGGCGGGTCGGGGAGTCTGACGTGCGGATTCACCGCAACGCGCACCTCCGTGCCGCTGCGGCGGTAGTCGGAGAGGAGATCCAGCAGGCCTGCGTCGGCTTCCGCCAGGTAGGGGCCCAGCATGGACACCTTGCGAAGGTGCCCGGCCTCATCGGCGCACCAGCGCCGCACCGCGGGGTCGTCGCAGTCGGCGCTGCCGTCGGCAAGGCGGGTCAGCATGGAGCGGGCGGGCTCGAGCGCCCGGTGCAGCTGCAGCGCCCCGGACCGCTGCCCGGCCAGCTGCGCGACGGTGCGGCGCCGCTGTTCCGACAGCACCGCCGCCGTCTGGTCGTAGCGCAGCAGGAGGGAATAGATACGTTCCCGTACGAGCCACAGCAGGACAGTTGTGAAGGCGACCGAGATCACTCCCGGAATCACGATGTCCGCGGGATGGTACGGATTGACGACGATGCGCACGACTGTCTGGATGGCATAGGCGCCGATCAGAATCGACAGCGGTGCGTTCAGAAGCAGCAGGGCGGCGAGCAGCGGCAGGGATGCGATGGTCGCCCACCAGCCCCAGGACAGCGGTCCGATGGCTTCGTCGGGCAGCAGCGGGATGATGGCAGCGAGCGCGAGAGGCAACACCGCCCATGTGACGTGGCGCAGGGTGCCTCTCGAGTCGAGGGCTCGGTAGGCCAAGGCCAGGGCGCCCACGAGGATTGCGTACGACGCGAACTGTCCGGCCGCGGGGTACAGGCCGATCGTCAGCGCCGTGCGGATGCCGACATCGACAACGATGGCACCGCAGGCCATTGCGCCGAGGGCCACAACCTCGGTCTGGATGGCGCCTTCCACGCGTTCCTGGGGTTGCCGCGCGGGCGGGGCTATGAGGGTGACAGTGGTGCCTTCTCCCGGTTCGGTGTCGATGGCCGTGGCAATACCGGCTTCGCGACTGCGTCCGATGATCGAGTTTGCTATGCCACCGCCGGGTGGGACGGACCCGCTCCACCCCCGCCCTCGGTCGGTCAGCCGCAGTTCAACAGAGCCGTCCCGCTCGGCGATCGTGAGATCTGCCCGCGAGGCTGCCGAGTGCTTGGACGTGTTGAGCAGGGCCTCGCTGAGAGCCACTGCAGCGGCGCTGGAGACGGGAGCGGACAGCCGGTCGAGGGCTGGGGCCCGGCCGTGGATGCTCAGCGAGACGCCGAGTGCTCCGGCGCGTTCGCGCAAGAAGGCAATGAGGTCCTCCGGCGGGACGGGGTCGGCCGCGGCGAGACGGGAGAGGTCGTAGCGGCAACGTTCCGCCAACTGCGGTTTCGACTCCGGCGGCAGGCCCCGGCCGACGGCGCCCAGGGTGTTGACCACGGTGTCGTGCAGCAACCGGGCGAACAACTGGAGCCGATCACGAGCCGCCCGGGCGACCTCCTCGTCGCTGGCGGCGGACTGGGTCATTTCGCGGACCCGGTCGAGACGGACGGCCCCCTGCCGGATCACGGCCAAGGCCAGGGCCACAGCCAGGCCACCGCCCAACGTCGCGGCTGGCCATGCCAGGGTGGTGCGCCAGCCACCATCCAGCGGTCCCGTTGCGGCGACAATCGTCCAGCTCACGATTGCCACTGCAGCGACGGCGGCGACTGCCAGAACACTGCGACGCAGTGTTGCCATCCCGAGGCCCGCTGCGACGGCCGCTGCATCGAACCAAGCGGCAGCCGCGGGGGTCTCCGAACTCCCCACGCCGCCGTCTGTGATCCATATGATCCCCACGCTGCTCGCGGTGATCGTCGCGGCGAGAGCCCACCCCTCCCGCGGGCGCAGGATCACTGTCGCCAACCACACGACCAGGGTCGGCGCCAGGCAGGCGGTGAGGGGAGCCGACGACAATGCGAAGGGGATCAGGCCGAGCAGCCATGTTCCGACGAGGAGCGGCGCCCACAACGATTGGGCCCGTGCCACCGCTTCGACTGCGCCACCCGAACCAGGTGATCCACGGTGCCGCCAGGCGTCACGCAGCACTTGCCGCGAAACCGTTGTCGCGTCCATCCCCCGAACCCCCCGGAACGTCGATCCCGCCGAAGCGCCGGCGGGCGACCCAGTCTAGGCGGTGCCGTCCTCCCTGCCGTCGTCGGCGGCGTCGGTGTCGTCGGTGTCGTCGGTGTCGTCGAGGCTCGGCGCCTCCAGCATGTGAGTGGCCTCCAGGCGGGCGAAGAACCCGGGCAAGTCGTCGAGGTCATCGGCCGTGGGCAACAGATCGGGATGTTCCCACCGGCTGTCCCGGGCGGCGACGTCGTCTGCGGTGACCTGCTGCCAGTATTGTGCGGCCTCGCGGAGGCGGCGCGGCCGCATCTCCAACCCGACGAGGTTGGCGAACGTCTTCTCCGCCGGCCCACCGGCCGCGCGGCGGCGCCGCATCGCCTCGGAGAGTTGGGGCAGGGCCGGGAGGCGATCGCCCACGGCCTGGGCCACCGCGGCCTCCACCCAGCCCTCTATCAGCGCCAGCAGGGTTTCCAGGCGGGCCAGGGCGGACTTCTGTTCCGGGGTGTCGGTGGGCTGCAGCATCCCCTCGGACAGGATGTTCTGCATCGAGCCGGGATCCATGGGGTCGATCCCGCTGAGGGCTTCTTCGATCGCCGCGGTGTCCACATGGATGCCGCGGGCGTAGGAGTCCACTGCCTCTTCCAACCGCGACCGCAGCCACGACACATGGGTGAAGAGCCGCTGGTGGGCACATTCCCGCAGTGCCACGTACAGCAGCACCTCCTGGCGCGGCAGCCCCAGCCCGTCGGCGAACACGTTGACGTTGGCGGGCAGGAGAGTGGGTCGGCCGTCCTGGGTCAGCGGCACACCGATGTCGCTGGAGCTGAGCACTTCCGCGGACAACGTGCCCAGGCCCTGGCCGACCTGGGTCGCGAACATGGCTGAGCCGAGCTGCTGCGTGATCCCCGACAGCGGCCCCAGCAACTGCTGCAACTGCTCGGCCTCAACGCCAGGGATGCCGCCGCCGGGCAGCCCTTGCCCGCCCAACATGCCGGTCAGGGTTCCCTGAACCTGCTGGGCGATCGGTGTGACGATGCGCTGCCAGGCCGGCAGGGTGTTGTCCACCCACTCGCCCCGGTTCCACGCGATCGCGGCGGCGTTGCTGGCGGCGAAGGTGCAGGCGCTGTCGAGCCAATGGTTGGCCAGCCGCACCGATTCCTCGACCGCGGACTTCTCCGCCGGAGAAACCCCGGGATCGGATTTCTGCTCGTCGTGCTGCCGCGCGATCTGTTTGGCCATCTCCCAGTTGACGGCCCCGGCGGCCCCGCCGGACTGCATCATGCGGCCCAGGGATTCCAGCGCCGCACCCAGATTGTTGAGGTCGAAGCCCGCCAACGGATTGTCCGGACCCTCCTCGCCGGGAGGCTGGAAGCCGAAGGGAAGGTTGCCGCTCATGGGTGCCTCCTGATCGACGGCGGTTGCCGCTGATCACACGGTAACCGCGGGCGCGGCAAACTTCGACTGCGAGCCCCGGCTGTCCGCTCACAGCGGACGCCCGAACGCCAGGCGAACCCCGGCCACGCAGTAGGGGATAATCCCGGTGTGGAACCTGTGCTGTGGCTGCTGGCGCCGATGGCTGCAACAGCCGTTGCTGCCTGGGTGCTCATGCGGAGGTCGCGGCCCCGCGACCCGGAATCCGGAGATCAGTTGCACCGTCGCCAGTTGCAGCGGATCGAGGCGGCGCTGCGGCCAAGTGCGAAGGACTCGGGCGATGCCAGGTGAGCAGGCGGGGGCGCTTCTGGATCACGGCCGCGGCTGTCCTGGGTGTGGTCGTGCTCGTCGCGGCGGCCGTGCTGCCGATGCCGTTCCTGTCGCGTTCGCCCGGTCCGGTGTTCGACATCCTCGGTGAGACCGATGGCCGACCCACGTTGCAGATCAGCGGTGCCCGCACCTACCCGACCTCGGGCGAGTTGGACATCACCACCGTCGCCGAACTCGGCGGAACAGCCGGCGCGTTGACTGTGGGGGCAGCGCTGGTGGGTTGGTTCGCTCCAGATACGGCGGTGGTGCCGGACGAGGAGCGCCGCTCCGAGGCGGACCGGGAGGTCGACACAGCCGTATTCGACGCCTCGCAGACCGAAGCGCTGGCTGCGGCTGCGACCTACTTGGGTCGTCCGGTGAGCGGTGTCCCGGCCGTGGTCCAGGTGACGCCGGGCTCGCCGGCCGAGGGTGTGCTGCAGGCGGGAGACCGGATACGCAGGGTTGACGGGCGGCGGGTGAGCCGCGCTGAAGAGGTCGGCGAGTTGATTTCCGCTGAACCGGCGGGAACCAGCTTCCGCCTTGCCATCGTCCGAGGGGGGAGTGCCAGTGAGGTCGACGTCGTCTCACGGCAGTCTCAGGAGGTGGACCGTCCGGTGATCGGCATCCTGGTGAACGACTACTACCGGTCCGATTTCCGCGTGGCTTTGAACCTCGATGGAATAGGCGGCCCCAGCGCGGGTGCGATGTTCGCTGTGGGAATTGTGGACAAACTCACGCCGGGCCGCCTGACCGGCGGGCGCCACATCGCCGGGACGGGGACCATCACTGCCGACGGCGCCGTGGGGGAGATCGGCGGGATCGACAAGAAGATGATCGCCGCGCGGGACGCGGGTGCGAGATTGTTCCTCGCTCCACGGGGGAATTGCGGCGAAGTGGCAGGTGCGGTGCCGGACGGACTTGTCGCCGTCCCGGTCGATTCCCTGGATCAGGCGATCACAGCGATTCAGGACTGGCGGGGGGGCGAAGACCTCGAGTCCTGTCCCGCCGACATGCAGCAAGACAACAACGACTAGGTTCGGGAACTATGGGTTTTGAGATGCCCGGCGACTCATCCGCCGGATCGAGCAGGGGCGCAACTGTGCGAGAGGCGCCGGCCCGTGGCCGTGTGCTGGTGCCGACCGTCCTCGTCCTCAGCGGGCTTGTGCTCGCCTTCGTGGTCTTCGCCGGCATCTACAGCGACTGGCTCTGGTACGGGTCTGTGGACCAGCGCACGGTGTTCAGCACCACCGTGCTCACCCAGGTGGGCCTGTTCCTGTTCTTCACGGCAGTGATGACTGCCGCACTGGCGGTGAGTGCGGCCATCGCATTCAGAACCCGGCCCGCGATGGAGCGGCTGACGCCGGAACAGGCGTCGCTGGAGCGCTACCGGGCCTCCGTGGAGCCGTACCGGATTCCCATCACGATCGGTCTGGCCGGTCTCATGGGAGTGATGACGGGGTTGTCGGCGAGTTCCGAATGGCAGATGTTCCAGCTGTGGCGCAACGGGGGCGACTTCGGGACCGAGGATCCGCAGTTCGGCTTGGACGCCGGCTTCTTCGTCTTCCAGCTGCCTTGGCTGCGATTCATGCTCAGTTTCGTCTTCGCGGTGCTGCTGCTGTCGTTGATCACCACGGTGGTCGTGAGCTACCTCTACGGCGGGATCAAGGTCCAAAGCGATGTCCGCAGCGTGAGTCCGGCCACGCAGACCCAACTGGCGATCCTCGGCGGGTTGGTGCTCCTGGCAAAGGCGGTGGCCTACTGGCTGGACCGCTACGAGCTGGCAACGGAGAGCCAGTCCCTCGTACCCGGTTTCACGGGCCTCAAGTACGTCGATGTCAACGCAGTGCTCCCGAGCAAGACGATCCTGGCTTTCGCCTCGGTCGTCGTCGCGGTGCTGTTCTTCATCACGGCCGTGCGTCGGATGTGGGCGCTGCCGTTGATCGGATTGGGCCTGTTGCTGCTGACCAGCATCGTGATCGGTTGGGTGTATCCGTCGATCGTGCAGACCTTCCAGGTGCGACCCACGGAAGAGGTCCGGGAGCGGCCCTACATCCAGAACAACATCGATGCCACCCGCGCCGCCTACGGGCTGGACGGGGTGGATGTGCAGGATTACAGCGGCCGTGAGGTCGCGCCGGCGTCGGTGCTCCGGAACGATTCGGGCACGTTGGAGAACATCCGCCTGCTGGATCCCTCAGTCGTCAGTCCCACATTCCGGCAGCAGCAGCAGATCCGCGGGTTCTACGCGTTCCCCGACGCGCTGGACGTCGACCGGTATCAGTTGGACGAGGGGGACACCAAGCAGGGTGCGGTTGTCGCCGTCCGGGAGGTCGACCTGACCGGGCTGCCCGAGGGACAGCGCAACTGGACCAACGACACGACCGTCTACACCCACGGGTACGGATTCGTAGCCGCACGGGACAACACCTCGAACTCCACCGGTGCGCCCAACTACCTGGAGTCGGACATCCCGCCTGAGGGCCCCCTCGACATCGAGGAGCCGCGGATCTACTTCGGTCAGTTGTCGCCGGACTACTCGATTGTCGGCGCCCCTGAGGGGGACCCGCCCCGGGAGCTCGACTTCCCCGACGACACCAGCCCCACCGGGCAGCGGAACAACACCTACACCGGCGACGGGGGTGTGGCGATGGGTTCGTTCCTGCACCGGCTGATATTCGCCACGAAGTTCCAGGACACCAACATCCTGCTGTCGGATCTGGTCAACAGCGAGTCGCGGATCCTGTACGACCGCGATCCTCGCGACCGGGTGGAGAAGGTCGCTCCTTGGCTGACCTTGGACAGCGATCCGTACCCGGTGGTCGTCGATGGCCGCGTGAAGTGGATCGTCGACGGATACACCACGTCCGACCAGTACCCCTATTCGGCGCGCACGCTGCTGGACCAGGCGACCAGCGATTCGATCACCGCCACGTCGAGGTCGGTCAATGCCTTGAACCGGGATCAGGTGACCTACATCCGCAACTCGGTCA
>JAQAZZ010000221.1:0-4560 GCA_032127075.1 Micrococcales bacterium
GCCCAACCTCCCAAATCCTGCCGTGCTCACCGCGAACACGACAAAAGGGCCGGGGAACACCCCGGCCCTTCCGTCGTGTCGGGCTGACCGGAACCGGTTGGCCGCCTCCGGCGCCCAACCTCCCAAATCCTGCCGTGCTCACCGCGAACACGACAAAAGGGCCGGGGGAACACCCCGGCCCTTCCGTCGTGTCGGGCTGACAGGATTTGAACCTGCGACCCCTTGACCCCCAGTCAAGTGCGCTACCAAGCTGCGCCACAGCCCGTGCGGGCACATTCGCCCCGCCTAGGGTAGCGCGGCCGACCGGGGCGCCGAGCAGCACCCGGCGGCAGGTCGCAGTCCCGTTCCCTCGACCTTGACCTGACCGTGACAATCGGTGTCTTCCGCGGGCGATGAGTCGGGGTGACACTTGAGGCATGACCGAGAATCGAGTCCGGGTCTTGCCTGCTGAAGCTGCAGGCGACCAGCCCGGCAACACTGATGGGAACAGCGTCTTCCAGCAGGCCCGGCGGTGGGTCGGGGCCGACAGGTATCGGATCTTCCTCGCCCTCTCCGCGGTCGCGCTCGTCGCCTGCATCGCTCTGCTTGTGCTGCCTGGCAGTCTCGCCACCGTGGGTTTGGCGTTCGTCTTCGCCGGCCTCGCCGCGCTGCTCGGTCTGCTCTCGCTGGCCACGTGGTGGGCAGGAGCCCGAGGGCTCACCGATGGGCACAATCTGTGGGACGACGACCACGAAATACGGGCGGACCGCCCCGAGGACGTCTTGCGGGGCTTCAGCGAGTTTCACACCTACGACAAGTGACGTGGTCTCTCCAGCAGGTGACAGTGTGGATCCCGATGTTGTCAGCGGCCCGCGTGGAGCGGTGGCATGACTCGGGTCGCCATCAGCGGATCAGCGGGCTTCATCGGTGCCGCGCTCGCGGACTACCTCCGGGAACGGGGCGACACGGTGCTGGGCATCGACACGGCCCCAGGCGCCGACCTACGCGCTGACATCCTGCGGGCGCCGGGCTGGAGCAGCCGACTCGAAGGCACCGACGTGGTCGTTCACGCGGCCGCCATGGTGGGGATGCCGTCGGACGTATCCCGCTTCTGGCAGGTCAACGTCGTCGGCACCGCCAGCATGCTGACGGCCGCCCGGCGGGCCGGGGTCGCGCGGTTCGTGCTGCTCTCGTCAGTCACAGTGTTCGGCAACAGATTCCCCGACCGTGTCACCGAAGAGCATCCCGTGCATCCGACGGGTGTGCCCTATCCGGACAGCAAGATTGCCGCTGAGCACCTCGCGCTGCTGAGCCACATCCGCGGCGAGATGGAGACCGTCATCGTCCGCCCCGGGGACGTGTACGGGCCGAACAGCAGGCCCTGGACCCTGGAACCCATCCGGTTGATCCGCGCCCGTCGTGCAGCAGTGCCGGGGCGGCGCGGGGTTCACAGCCCCGTGCACATCGACGACCTCGTCCGGGGCCTGGCCGCGGCTGCAGGCAACCGGCGGGCCGCCGGGGAGATCATCACGCTCAGCGGCGGGGTCGGGGTGGGCACCGGGGAGTTCTTCGACTACTACGCGCGGATGCTTGGACAGGCCGCGGTTCCGCGGGTGCCGCGATCTTTGGCGCTGACCCTTGCCGCCGCACAGACGATGACTGCTCGTGCTGTCGGCGCCCGGGTGGAACTCACCCCCGCGGCTGTCCGCTACCTCGCTGACCGCCGCGGCACCTACGGCATAGGCAAGGCGGCGCGCCTGCTCGGGTGGGAGCCAGAAGTGGGCATCGACGAGGGAATGGCGCGGACGCGCCGGTGGCTGCGGCGCGAGGGGCTTCTGGGCTGAGCTGCGGGCGGTCAGTAGCCCTGGTTGTATCCGCGGTTCCAGTACTTGAACTTCTTCATCCCGTACCGCTGCAGCACGTACTCCAGGGACGCCCAGATATTGGTGTAGGGCACCGTTTGGTAGCGGATGTTGCGGAAACCGGGTTTGGCGTGCGCCCGGTAGGTGGGAGCGATGATCTGCAACAGGCCCTTTGACGGGGTGCCGCGTGCAGCGTTGATATCCCAACGGTTGACCGCGTAGCGGTTGCCGCTCGATTCCTGCTGTATCTGAGCCAGGATCCCGCGAAGGAACCGCTTGGGGATCTTCTTCTCGTACATCACCGCCGCGACCAGGTTGGCCCACCGCTTGACGGCGCCGGGGAACCGCCTTCCGCTCGGGTGCCTGAGCTTGTTGCCCTTCCACCGCGACGGGCCCGTGGTGACGTCGGCGAAGGGCCGTGCCACCTTCTTGCGCTTGGCGCGGGGCTTCGTGGGCGCCGACTGCGTCTCCTTGGCGGCCTCAACCTGTGTTGTTGTCGCAGGCTGTGCAGGCTGTGCAGGCTGTGCGGGCTGTGCGGGCTGTGCAGGTTCCGCCTGCACAGCGGTTGATGCCACGGGGACCTCGGCGGGAGGGGTGTCTGCCCCGCTGACGGCCTGGGCGCTGCCCGCACCCAACGCGGTGGCCAGGGCGAATGCGCAGCCGAGCACGGTGGTTCTTCTCAAGAGCATCGATTCCCCTGTGTCCAGGCGGACGCCGAATACGTCCGCGGGCGCCGGTCCCCCGACCGACGAGTTGACCATTATTGAGACACAACGATGACAAGACTGCGAACTCATAGCTGCATGAGTGAGATACCTCACACATCGAGGCTTGCTGGGGTGGGTCGCCCGGGTTGCTGAATCTGCCTGAGATGGTGCGCCGAGCCGATGTCACGGTACGCCGCGAACTGGTGCCGGCGCGGGTAGGGTGTGCGCAGGAATCCGGGGAGGAGTACCCACGATGAGGCGAGTGCTCGCAGTCATCTTTGTGATCGTCGGGGTTGCGGCGATCACGGTCGGTGGCATCGGAGTGGCCGCATTCGGGGTCGAGGGCAAGATGCAGTCGTCGAGTTCCGCGTTGGAGTCCAGCTCGAGATCCCACGCCCTGTTGGCTGACATCCTGTCGATCGAGGCGGGTTTCCCCGGCAGTTCCGCCCTGGGTGAGGTCACCATCGGCGCGGAGGCTGTCGGGGGGAAGCCGTTGTTCATCGGCTACGGCACCCGCAGATCGGTGGACAAGTACCTGGAAGGTGTCGGATTCGACGCCGTGGCGCAGCAGGGGTCGGCCTGGGAGACCAGAACAGTCCCTGGCGTGGTCGAACCCGACGACCCGTTGGACAAGAACTTCTGGCTGGGCAGCAGCACCGGGTTCGACGCGGAGGTTGCCTTCAAGATCCCCAGCGAAGGGCAGGCAAGTCTGGTGGTGATGAATCAGAACGCGACTGCACCCGTTGAGGCGCGCATCGCGATCGGCTATCAGTCCGAACTGGTCTTCCCGCTGTCCGTGGGGGCCATCGCCGTCGGTGCCCTTCTCGTGGTTGTGGGTCTGGTGCTCCTGCGCCCCAGACGACAGCGTGCGGTGCCCGCCGAGTCAGGCGGACAGGACGCGGTGCAGACCGCTGACGCCGACGAAGCGCCCTCCGGGGACGCCATGACGAACGGCTCCGGCAGCCCATGAAGGTCCAGCAGACCGAGGTCCAGACCGACCGGATCTTCACGATCCCCAACATCATCAGTTTCATCCGACTGCTGGGTGTTCCGCTTTTCCTCTGGCTGATCCTGGTCCCCCAGGCCGATGGCTGGGCGCTGGTGCTTCTGGTGGTCTCGAGCATCTCCGACTGGCTCGACGGCAAGATCGCCCGCGCCACCGGGCAGATCTCCCGGCTCGGTCAGATTCTGGATCCGGCCGCCGATCGGCTGTACATTGCCGCGGCTCTGCTCGGCCTGGCCCTGCGCGGGATCATCCCCTGGTGGCTTGTGGGGTTGCTGGTGCTGCGCGACTTGGTGCTGCTGGCGATCCTTCCGCCGCTGAAGAAGCGGGGTCTGGTGGGCCTGCCGGTGCATTTCCTGGGCAAGGCGGCCACCTTCTGCCTCCTGTATGCATTCCCCTTGCTGCTGCTCGGCGACGCCTCCGGGGCGGTGGGGGAGATCGCACAGGTGGTGGGCTGGGCGTTCGCCATTTGGGGGACCGGCCTGTACTGGTACGCCGCCGTGTTGTACCTGGAACAGGCCCGGCGGGTCCTGCGCGCCCTGCCCGCCCCAACTCCTGGCTGACAGCCATATGGGTGGTTGCAGACCCGGGCGGGCATGGCAGGATCGTCCCGGCGGCCCAACGGCGCCGCTGGGAGCCATGGAGGAACGGTGAATCCGCAGGACTTGAAATACACCCAGGAGCACGAGTGGGTCCAGGAGCGTGACGGCACCCGGGTCCGCTTCGGCATCACGGACTTTGCCCAGGATGCGCTCGGTGACATCGTCTTCGTCGACATTCCCGAGGAGGGTGCCACGATCACCTCGGGCGAACCCTGCGGCGAAGTCGAATCCACCAAGAGCGTCAGTGACATCTACGCCCCGGTTTCGGGCACTGTCGTGGCACGCAACGAGGCACTGCTGGACACGCCGGAGATCATCAACTCCGATCCCTACGGCCAGGGCTGGCTGCTGGAAGTCGCCGCGGACGGCACCGAGGTGGCTACGCTGTCCGCGGTGGATTACGAGGC
>JAQAZZ010000222.1:0-25673 GCA_032127075.1 Micrococcales bacterium
CTGCGCACCGGCGTCGACGGCTGGCTCGAAGATGACCTTGCCTTCGTCCGGCCCTGGGGCTTCGACCTGGACGAGATCAGCACCCCGACGAGTATCTGGCACGGCACCGAAGACCTGTTGGCCCCGATCGCCGACGGCCGCTGGCTGGCCGCCCACGTCCCCGGTGCGTCGCCACACGTGCTCGACGGCCAGGGGCACCTGTCGCTGTGGGCCCACCACACCGGGGCGATGCTCGACGAGCTCCCCCACCACGCTCGAACAGAGCGGCCATGACGTGGTCGATAAGCCCCCCGGCGCATCGCGGCTGCTGAAGGGAGAAGCCTGAAGCGCACCCGGCGCACCGTCGAGCGGGCGGCTGCGATCGCGCTTGTCGCGGTGGCTGGCGTGGCATCGCCGATCTCGGATGTGACCGCCGGTGCGAACCGCGCGTCACGGAAGCAAGGTGGGCGCTGCGAGCCGGGAGCGCACCACGCCGAAGCGCCTGCGGTCCAGCGTGGCGATCCCGTCAGAGGTAGCGGCCGTAGGTGCGGACGGCGTCGGCCACTACCCGCGGACTCCCGCTGAACAGCAGGGACAGCTCCGCGGAGAACAGGTATCCGCACTGGTCGCACAGTCCGGGGATCTCCACGCAGCGCCCACAGACCCATTGCTCGCCGTCCTCGACGAGGACGCACTGGTGGCAGGGGGTGGGCCAGGCGTTCTCGGCGACCGCGGGCAGGGTGCTGGCCAGGTTGAGGATGGGGTAGCCCTGCCCGATGAGGCGGGCGAGCTCGGCGCAGGCGGCGCTGCGCTGCTGCGGGCTCAGCGCCAGGTGCTCGGTTCCCGGGTACGGCGTGTGCAGGTTGAACGACGCTGCCCGCACGTTCGGCAACTCCTGGGCGAGGCGGGCGACATGCTCGATGTCGGTGAGGTTGCGCCTGTTGATCGCCATGTACAGGCAGATGTTGTCGCGCGGGGCCGCGGCGATGCTGGCCATGACCTTGTCGTAGGTGGTGCCGCGGATCTGGTCGTGGTGCTCGCGGGTGCCATCGACGCTCACCAGGATCAGGTCGGCCTCCGGCAGGTCCAGCCCGAACGTGCCGTTGGTGACCACATCGACCATCGCGAACCCCATGCGCTTGGCCTCGAGCACCAGGTCGCGCAGACGGCGGTCGCCGTCGCGCCACAGGAACGGCTCACCGCCGTACAGCATGAGGATCCGCACGCCCTGTGCGGCCAGCGACGCCATGTCGGCTCGCACCTGTTCGAGGGAGTAGTCAACCCGTCTGATGTTGCCCACCACGCAGTGCTGGCAGGCCAGGTTGCAGCGGTCGGTGACGATGACGGAACCCACGATCGGATCCCGGCGGCGCAGCAGCACGGTGGTCAGGCCGAACCAGGCCAACTCGACCCAGGTGCGACGCTTCATCGCCCGCCTCCGTACACCTCTACCCATGACTCTACGCTTGCAGCCCGCGCGGCGGCGCGAGCGAGTACCGGCGCAGCGCAAGCCACCGTTTGCGCTGGATTAGCCTCGCTAGGCTGACCCGATGTACCGAACACTTTCGATGTACCCGAAGTCGGCGGACCCGGCGCAGGTCGACGAGGTCGTGCAGCGCAGCGCGGCGGCCTTCAAACAGAGCCCGGGATTCCAGTCCTTCACCACGAGCGTCGATGCCCTCATGGGCCCGGGGGCGAAGCACGGCGAGGTCGCGCGCGTGGTCGTGGCGGATTTCGACACGCTCGAGCATGCGCTGGGTGCCCTGGACGCCGAGTCGTTCCGGGAGGTCCGCGCCGCCGTCGAACGGCTCGGGCCCACGCACTACCTCTTCGAGTGCCGCGAGGTCTGAGGCCGCGCCTGCCCGCGTCGTGCACCCCGAACCCACGAGACGGCGGCGTCAGTGCGCCCGGCGGACCAATGCGAACGGCACGCGCAGCGTCCCGCGATCGGTGGCCACCGCGTAGCGGGTCCGCTTGTGCTGGATGACCCGCCCTGTTGTCCCGGCGTTCCTGGGATCGTCCACCATGACGATGTCGGTGCCCACCGGCAGGACCCCGACCATTTCACGGATCTTGTTGAGCACCCGGGGAGAACCGGATCATTCGAGAGGCCGTGGCAAGGTGCGCGACCGCCTTGGGGGAGTACCCGCAGGCGTCCTATGAGACGGCGAACGGCGGGTCCGTGCCGCGACTACCCCATCGCCTACGAGACCCTCACGACGTCCTCCTCATCACCGTCTGGCCGTCGAGCGGATCGCAGCGCAACGAGGCCTGCCGAGTCGCGCCTCCCCTTCCCGACCGGGCGCCGGTCCTGCGCAAGGGCTTGTTGCCGGTGCTGCCGTCGAAGAAGATGGGAGTGTGGGCGCCCACCCGGAAGAGTCATCCGCAGCGCAAGGCGGGTCCGCGGCGCCGGGCCATGGCCTTGACGAACAACGGCAGGACGTGAGCGGCCCGGCCGTGAGCGGCCCGGCCGTGGGCGGCCTGGACGCGGGCGGGACTGTGAACCTCAGCGATGGGCGGGTTCTTGGCTACGTCCAGCACGGAGACCCCGAGGGGAAGCCGGTCCTGGCCTTCCACGGCATCCCCTCGTCCCGCCTCGCGAGCCGGGTGTTCCACCAAGCCGCGCTGGACCTCGGCATCAGGATCATCGGGCTCGATCGGCCGGGGATGGGTCTGTCGGACTACAGGCCGGGCAGGCGGCTGCTGGACTGGCCGGATGACGTCATCGAGTTCGCCGATCGTGCGGCGATCGAGCGCTTCGCCGTGGTCGGTGGATCCGGTGGTGTGCCCTCGACGTTGGCGTGCGCGTACAAGATCCCGCAACGCCTCACGTCGGTGGCGGTCCTCTTCGGGCCCGGCCCACCGGGGGCTCCCGGGGCCGCCGGGGGCGGGAGCCGGTCTCGGCGCATGCGGAGCTTCCTCGCCCGGAAGGGTCCGCTGTGGATCCCCGAACTGGGAATGAGGGCGACGTCGCGGGCGCTGCAGCGGGACCCGGACCAGGCCTTCCGGCGGATCTTCCGCGATCTGTCCGCTCCGGACAGGTCGGCACTCGACCGGCCCGACGTGAAGCGGCAGTACGTCGCCATGATGCGCGAGGCGTTCCGCACCGGCGCGCGCGGTGCGGCGCTGGACTACGTGCTGATCAAGAGGCCCTGGGGCTTCCGGCTCGAGGACATCGCAGCGACGGTCCACCTCTGGCACGGCGAGGACGACACCCTCGTCCCGCCGGCGATGGGCCGCTACCTCGCAAGGGTCATCCCGGACTGCAGGGCCCGGTTCCTGCCCGACGAGGGGCACTTCTCGTTGCTGTCCCGCCACGTCGAGGAGATCCTGACCGTGCTGGTGCCGGAATCGGGGTCCTGACCGGCCGCACCTGGGCGCACGCCCCGCACGCCGCCTGCGTGGGCGCGGCAGCGGGCCGCGCAACTGTGGATGCAGCCCTGCGAGAATGGGATGCGGGGTGGTTCCCGTGGGCGAGGCGGCAGCAGTCGGACCGGGCAGCCGGGAGTGGACCGAGGCGGTGAACGGCGCCGCGTTGCGGGTGGAGCAGATCGGCGCCGGGGACGAGACGGTCGTGTTCTCCCCGGCGTTTTTCACCGACCGCGGGATGTTCCGGCCCACCATGGCCGAGCTGAGCGGCAGCCACCGCTGTGTTGCCTACGACCACCGCGGCCAGGGCGACAGCGGCCTGGGTGCCGCCGAGTCGCCGTGGCACGGCCTCGGAGTCGAGGCGATGTATGCCGATGCGGTCGCGCTGCTCGACGGGCTGGGAATCGGCAGCTGCCACTGGGTGGGGGCCTCGCTGGGTGGTTTCGTCGGAATCCGGCTGGCCGCCCGCCAGCCCGACCGGGTGCGGTCGCTGGTGCTGATCGGGCCGGTGGTGGAACCCTCCGCCAGGTCGCTGCTGCTGAAGATCGACCTCGGTGGGCTCGCGCTGTCCGCCGGCCGAGCGCTGGGACCGCTGGGCGTCGCAGTGCGGGACCGCCTCACCGAACGCATGATGGCGGCCATGCTGGGGCCGGCGTTCATGGCCGACCCGGCGCGTGCCGGCGAGCGTGACCGATGGCGCCGGGTGTTCCGCGCGCAAGTGGCGCCGGAGCGCGCGGCTGAGATCCGCGCGATGTACCGGCACCCCGGCAACCCGCCTGCGCTGCTGCACCGGGTCGGGACGCCGACCCTGGTCATGGTCGGCGAGGACGAGCCCGGGGGAACCGGCGGGGCGCAGCGGGTGCAGGCCGCCATTCCCGACGCGCGGCTGGCGGTCATCCCAGCCGCCGGGCACATGGTTCTGGTCGAGGAGCCGCAGGCCGGGACCGCCGCCATCGCGGGCTTCATCCGCGGCGACGGTCCGTAGCCTGCTGACACCGCTGCCGGCGGGTTCGAGGTGTCCTGCTGGGGAAAGCACCACGGGTGCGAAACCTGGCCAATCGGCTGGGTCTCGGGACTGCTCCCCGGCGCGCGGCGGTCGCAGTCACGGGGCCGACCCTGGCCCGCCGTCGTTCACGGTGAGGGCAGCGCGGGCGGCACCCGGAACTGATGGACGGCATGACCCGGACGTGCCGCCGCGGACCCGGGCGGATATGGTCTCGGTACGCGCACGCCCGATCCGAGCGCCCCGCGGCGATGAGCGTTCGCGCCGCACCGACGGAGAGGATCCCCCATGGCAGTCTCTATCCCCCCTGCCCCGCCCGGGTACACGCGCCTGCTGATGAAGAGCAAGTACGGCGCCGGCCGTGACTTCCGCGTCCTTGATCCCCTGACCGAGGAGCAGTTGTTCTACGTCGACGGCAAGATGGGCACGCGGCCGAAGGCCGACGTCCAGGCCGGCGACGGCACGGTGCTCTACCAGGTGCGCGGCAGGATGTTCGGTATCCCCAAGCGCATGGACATCACGGATGCGAACGGCAACCAGTACGCGCACATGCACGCCCGGCCATTCACGTTCGTCAAAGACAAGATCGACGTCACCTTGGCCTCCGGTGAGCAGTGGCTGCTCGAGGGCGACATCATCGAGAAGAACTACGCCGTCGACGACAGCACCGGACGGCATGTCATCCAGATCACCCAGAAGTGGATCCAGATCCGCGACCAGTACGTCGTCGACATCGCAGACGGTGTCGAGCCCGCCGCCGCGCTCGCCCTGGTCTGGGCCATCGACCGTTGGGTGGAGCGCGACTGACCAGCACGGGTTCTCGGGTTGCGGCTCGGTGATCGGCCAGCGGTGGCGCAGGCCTGCACGCGGGTCCGTCCGCCACCGGGCGGGGGAGTGTGCGTCGTCGCCCTTTTCGGCGCCTCCCAGAACCACGCCCAGGCCCCGTTCCACCATCGCCGGCAACGTCCGGCGGTCGTGAGAACCACCGGAGACGGTCTCAGGGTGGTATTCGCCGACGCACCAGCCCCAGACTGAACGGGGCGAGGCGGCCGCGGTCTGCGGTCTGCGGTCGGTGTACGAGGCGGCTACCGAGGGGTACGGACGCCCGGACCTGATTGTGGCGGCGGTCGAACTGCGACGTGTCGAGCGGTGAGGCTGGCCCGGCGCGGCGCCCGGCCCTTGTGGCAGTTGCGCACGGGACGTTCGACACTCGGCCGCGAGCGTGTCGGGGGATAGGCAGGAATTGGGAGGAGTCCATTGCGGGCTTCCCCGATGAGAGGAGGCGAGCACCATGAACGCGGGAGACAAGAGGATGCGCATTGCGATGCTGTGGGTGACCGCCGCGGTGACCTACGCCCTCATGATGCTGATGTACCTGCTGGTCATTCCGGATGCCTTGGAGGAGGCGCTGGCCGGCCAGATGGATGAGATGGCCCTGGACGGCTTCGCCGGCTGGTGGTTGGTGGGGGAGATCATCCCCGTCCTGGCGATGGCGGTGGTGAACCTGCTGGCCCACAACCGGGCGGTCCAGTGGGCGAACGCGGTTCTGGGTGTGGTCTACGGGACGTTCACCTCACTCGAGTTGGTCGGCCTGCTGGCCGGTGAAGGATTCGTCGCGGTGGTGCCCCTGTACCTGTCGGTGGCAGCCATCGGGTTCCTGATCGCCGGGCTCAGCATCGGTGAGTTGCGCAAACCGGCCACCGGCGCAGCCCCGGCTGGTGAGGCGGCCGAGCACCGCGAGCAGGTCACCGCCTGACCGGACGATCCACTGCCCAAGTGCACATACAAGGTCCGCTCCAGGAAGTCCCGCGGCTACTAGGGCGTCACCGTGCGGTTGATGCGGTCGGCGCTGCCACGAACCGGGCAGCAGCCCACACAGCGGTCGTGCGGCGGAAGCGGTAGTTGGTCCACCGCCCGTGGGATCCGGCAGCAGGGCAGCAGCCCGGTGCGGGGTCCGCCAGCGTCTGAGGACGCCGCGGATCCCCCGCACCGGGCCGGAACCGATGTGTCCCAGGCGAAGTGCTTGCCCCTGCGCTTCTGGCCAGCGTAGACAGCCGATATGCAGGCGCCTGCTGTGGCCGATCCCCGCATCGCCCCCGGTGGCATGGTCGGCTCGGTCCGGCGGCTGCGGAGCGGATCCGACGCCCCCGGTGCAATGCCCGGACGCCTATCGGCGCCTGCCCCGGTCGTCGTGGTGCCGGAGGATTCAGGCCGGTGCGGCTGCGCCGGGTGAAGGGCGGGCGGTGGCTATCCAGAAGGTGTCGAACCCGAACATGGTGAGCTCGGCTCGGCTGACCAGAGGTCCGCCGACCTTGACCAGGCGGATCTCGGGGTCGAGGAATCCTGCCCGGGCCAACTCGCTGCGAGCCCGGTCCGGCGTCCACTGCCAGAAGCCCGGCAGGTGGCGCACCTGGCCCCGTGGCGTCCGGTCCTCCAACAATGCCCCCACGCTGAGGACGGCACGGCCATCGCCGCGCAGCACCCGGCGGATCTCACCCAGTGCCCGGCGCGGGTCTCCGACCATGACCTCGAGCCCCCAGAGCCAGACGACCGCGCTGAACCGCGAGTCCTCCCAGGGCAACGCGGTGACGTCGCCGCGGACGATTTCGGCGCTGCCCTCGGCGATCCGCCGGGCCAGGCGGCGCCTGGCCATGCGCACCTGCAGCTCGGACAGATCGATGCCGGCGACCCGGTGGACGTGTGCGGCGTGACGAGCCAGCAACCCGCCCGAGCCGCACCCGACCTCCAGCAGGTCGTCCTCGGCACGCGGGGCCAGCACGCGGCTCACCCGTCGGTAGGAGGGCACGTGTCCGACCGCCATGGCAAGCGCCTCCGCCCACCCGGCCGCACCCCGGGGCAGCGACGGTTGCGGGATCGAGCCGCGCTGTCCGTCCCCAGCAGATTGCCGCGTCCCGCTACCCGTCATCGTAACTACCCCCTTTGCTCATCCACTCTCACGATACGAGGGGCGACTTGGCCTTCGCCGCCCAGTCCGCGGCAGCGCGCGGTCCACCCACGGCCGCCGGCGACACCTCTGCAAGCGTCGGTGACGCTGCCGTTCCGCAATGCTTCTGTCCTACCGGCGGGACTACGGGCACGTGGCCATCTACATCGGCCACAACAAGATCGTGAATACCTCCAACCCCAGCCGGGGCGTGCGCATCGATGGACCGAGGGGCTGGTAGCGCAGCACGATGACCGGCTACTCCCGCGTCATCCGCCCCCGCCGCTGACCCGCAGGCGCGGTCACGGCCCGGCGGCCCCCTCCGGGGGGATCGGCCGGGCGCGGCGCTGGTCGTCCAGGAAGGCGAGGACGGCCGCAACCCGGCGGTGGGTCTGCGGCTCGCCGGTCAGCCCCAGTTTGGCGAACAACGAGGTGGCGTACTTCTCCACCGACGACTCCGACAGGTGCAACTGCGCGGCGATTCCGGAGTTCGTGCGCCCCTGGGCCATCTGGGACAACACGTCGCGCTCGCGATCGGTGAGGTCCTGCAGAGGCGTCGAATGCGGCCGCCCGCGTCCCACCAGCGCGGCCACCACGTCGGGGTCGATGCGGGAGTCGCCGCCGGCCACTGCGTCGACCGCCGAGATCAGCGACTGCGGATCGCCGACCCGCTCCTTCAGCAGGTAGGCGAGGCCGTCGGTGCCGAAGCGCAGCAGATCCATCGCGTAGCTCGCCTCGGCGTACTGCGACAGCACCACCACCCCGATGCCCGGGTGGGCGGCGCGGATGCGGTGGGCGGCTTCGATGCCCTCGGTGCTGTGGCCGGGAGGCATGCGGATGTCGGTGACCACGACGTCGGGCACCTCCCGGTCCACGACGGTCTGCAACTCTTCGGCGTCGCCGACGGCGGCCACCACCTCGATCCGTGCGCTGTTCGCCAGCGCCCGGCGCACCCCCTCGCGCACCAGGTAGTGGTCGTCGGCGATCACGACCCGCAGCCGCTCACCCATCGCCGCCTCCTTCGGCCAGGGCGATGGCCGCCGCCACGACCGTCCCCCGCCCGGGCCGCCCGGACACCTCCAGCCGCCCCCCCACCGCCGCGAGCCGCTCCGACAGGTTGGACAGGCCGTTGCCCGACTGAGCCTGCGGATCAAGGCCGACCCCGTCGTCGCGGATCCGGATCAGCAGCGCCGTCTTGGTGCGGGACAGTTCCACGTCGACCCGGGCGGCGTCGGCGTGCTTCAGGCTGTTGGCGAGCGATTCCGCGACGGTGAAGTAGCCCGCGCCCTCCACGTCCTCGGGCAGGCGCAGCCCCCGCAGCGCCGCTTCGCTGCGCACGGTGACGGGGACCGGATGGCGCGCGGCCAGCGACTCCACCGCCTCCAGCAGCCCCTTGTCGCTGAGCACGGACGGGTGGATGCCCTGCGCCAGTTCGCGCAGGTCGGTCAGCACCCGCTGCAAGCCGGACTGCAGCTCGTCCAGTTCCTCTCCCGGCAACGCCTCGTCGCATGCCGCCCGGGCCTGGCCGGCCAGCCCGATCAACGCGACCAGCTCCTGCTGCACCCCATCGTGGATGTTGCGCTCGATGCGGCGCCGCTCCAGGGCCTGGGCCCGCACCAGGCGGGCGCGGGAGGCGGCCAGTTGCCGCGCCTGGGCCTCGAGGCG
Organism: Micrococcales bacterium; assembly: GCA_032127075.1. Lineage (GTDB taxonomy): Bacteria > Actinomycetota > Actinomycetes > S36-B12. The sequence continues at coordinate 8,961 of JAQAZZ010000222.1, forward strand.
CCGCGTCAGACGCACGTTGCTCACCGCCAGCGCCGCCTGGCGGGCGAACGTGTGCAGAACCGCCAGATCGTCGTCGTCGAACCGGCCGCCTCGGCTCGGACCGCACTCGATGGCACCCACCTCTTCGCCCTCCAGCGTGATGGGGACTGTCACCGCCGGCTCGCCCCGGCCGTCGCCGTCGCCCGCCCGCACGTCCTCCGGCTCCAGCCGGACGCGCACCCACCGCAGATCCAGACCCTCGGCCACGGTGTCGGCGATGGCGGGCAGCAACTCATCGACGTCGTAGGTCTCCGCCAGCGCCGAGCCCAGCCGCTCCACCGCCCGGGCTGGGTCGGTGGGGGCCCCGAAGACCCATCGGTCGGCCAGGAGCTCCAAGCGCGTGCGTGCGGGCTGGAAGGCGATCGCGGCGACCACCGCGGCGGTGGCCGCCCACTCGATCGGCAGCAACTGGCCTGCATACACCCCGACTGCGGCCCCGATCGCCACGTACACCAGGGCGATGGCCAGCCACAGCACGGAGTAGACCAGGGATTTGCGCACGACGCGGTCGATGTCCAGCCCCCGCGGCCGCACGATGCCCAGACCGATCGACACCCACATCAGCACCCCGGTGAGGATCCACAGCAGGTTGATCAGCCAGATCGGCTCATCGACGAGGATCAGCAGATTGGTGACCGCGACGACGACGGAGAACACCACCGGCACCAGCAGCCAGCGCATGGGACGCCGCGAGTCTGCGTCGCCGCGCCGGTAGCGCAGCCCGAACAGCAGGACCCCCACAAGGAACAGTGTGGGGAAGACGAGGTCCACCAGCGCCCGTCCGACGGCGGGGTCCACGGCGACGGCCGGGACGAAAAGAGGGCTGTCCACCGGCCCGGTGGCGTGGTACCAGGGCAGCGTCACCTGGGGCACGGCCAGCATCAGCAGCAGGGGGACCAGCAGGACGAACCAGGTGGTCGACAGCACGGTGCGCTCGTACCGGCGCTGGATGCGGCCGTCGGCGAACAGGCCGATGACGTGCACCATGGCGACGATGGCGACCAGCGTCGCCTCCTGCAGGCCCAGGTTCAGCGCGGCTACGGCCCCCGCGCCGCCCCCCTCCCGACCCAGCCACGCCAGCAGGCTGTCCAGGCACTGCCCGACAGCGCCCAGCGCCGCCGCAGCCGCCAACCACCCCGCCAGGGGGTGGTTGGCGCGGCGCAGCAGCACGGCCGCCGCCACCGCCACCGACACGGCGGTCTGCGCCACCCAGGACAGTCCGGCAGGGGACCGCTCGACGACCAGCACGGTCACGATCTGGGCCAGGGTGGCGAACGCACCCACCGCGACCAGAGTCCACCCGACGGCCGGGTGGTCCAGCATCCGGGTGCCGACGGGCGGGCGTGCACGCCCCCGAGCCTGCACGCCGCCTTCTGGGGCGGACGGTCCCATGACCCGATCATCATCGCCCATCTGCGCACGGCCTGTCCCCCCGGCGGTCCGCAGCACGGGATTGCGGCTATCCGGAACCGTCTACGGGGGGTGGTGGGATAGCCGCCGCGGACAGCGGGCCCCTAGCCTCCGATGTATGGATGCCGCGCGCACCAGGCCGCCCGACCCGGGAGTGCCCGTTGCCGCCGGATGGCTGATGCTCGTCGACGGCGCGGCCGCCCCGCCGACCGCGGGCTCCCGCCTGACCGGCGGCGTGGCGTGCCCCGGGCTGGCCTTGACCTGTGTGCGCCATCTGCGACTCCGCCCCGCCACGCCCCGCTCCCGCGAGGCCCGACACGGAAGGTGTGCACCATGACCGATCCCAGCAGCACGAGTTCCACCACGGCTCTCAGCCCCCACCCCGCGGGCCGGACAGGCGGCCGGCTGGCCGGGGGGCTGGTCGCCCTCGGGTCCGCGCTCTACCTGTCCAGCCTGTTCCTGCCGGTCGGCTCGGGCTTCTATGAGGCCCTCGGGGACGGCGACACCGCCCGCGCCCAGCAACTGCTGGAGGAATCGGCCACCGAGTGGGACATCAGCCAGGGGCTGGCCGCCGTGGGCATCGTGGTCGCAGCGGTGGGCCTGTGGGTCCTCGGCCGCGACATCGCCGCAGTCGCGGTGCAGGGCCGGACCCGCCGTTGGGCGGGGATCGCCGGATGGCTGGGACTGCTCAGCGGCGCAGGGGCGATCGGGAGTATCTACCAGATCGCGGCCTCCCCGGCCGACCTCGCCGTCACCGACCTGCCTCCCGCCCCGGTGGTTGTCGCCGGCCTGCTGACGATGGTCGGGATGCTGGGCGCGTTCATCGGATTCGGCCTGGATCTGGTCTGGATGCACCACCTGAAGGTGTTCGGCTGGATCCTGCTGGTGGTGGGCATCCTGACCCTCCCCACCCACGCCATCATGGGCCCCCCGGCCTCCTACCTGTTGCTTCTGGTGGCCGGCATCGTGCTGGCGGCAGCCCCGGTGCGCGACAACTCCGCCGCCGCGTAGCGCCGCCACCCCGTGCCGCGATGGAGCGGCCAATGGGTCCGCACCGGCCGGCCTCGTACGCCACCGCCGCCGGTCCCGGCAGACCGTTCACCCAGGACAGGATCTGATCGTGGTCCGGGGTCAACCGGGCCTGTACCAACTCGCCGGTTGCGCCGTCGATCGCCGCCGCCGATCGTGCGTGCACATCCAGCCAACACTCATACGCTCTGTGAACACCCGAACCGGTCACTCCATACCGTCTAGCGTCCGAGCGCCGACCCACCGACGTCCGGCGTGCATCAGTTGGTGGGCCAGATCCTGCTCGGTGCCGGAACAGGCTCGTACAACGCTTCCATGTCATCAGACGGTCCAATGCTCTACGCGACCGATTCGAATTCGGGTGGTGTCATCGCCCGAACCGTTGCGAACCCCCCCCGCACCCGACCGTGGCGAGCCGGCGGCGGCCACGACTAGGCTGGCGCCATGACCCAGACCGTCCAAGAGACAGTGGCCGCCGGGGCAAGAGGGCTCACCAAGATCTACGGCTCCGGGGACACCCGGGTCGTTGCCCTCGACGCCGTCGACTGTGAAATCCCGGCAGGGGAGTACACCGCAGTGATGGGGCCGTCGGGCTCGGGCAAGTCCACCCTGATGCACTGCCTCGCGGGGCTGGACACCATCACTTCCGGCGAGGTCTCCCTCGGCGGCACCATGCTGGCCGATCTGTCCGACACCGAACTCACCAAACTGCGTCGCGACCAGGTCGGATTCGTCTTCCAGGCGTTCAATCTGATCCCCACGCTGACGGCGGAGGAGAACATCACGCTGCCGATGGACATCGCCGGCCGCAAGGTGGACCGCGAATGGTTCGACTCCGTGGTCGGGGCCCTTGACCTGGAGCCACGTCTGAAGCATCGCCCCACCGAGCTGTCCGGCGGCCAGCAGCAGCGCGTGGCCTGCGCCCGGGCCATTGTGTCGCGCCCCACCGTCATCTTCGCCGACGAACCCACAGGGAACCTCGACTCCCGCTCGGGTGCGGAGGTGCTGGGCTTCCTGCGGCGCAGTGTGGACGAATTCGGCCAGACCATCGTGATGGTCACCCACGATCCGGCCGCCGCCTCCTACGCCGACCGGGTGCTGTTCCTGGCCGACGGCAAGATCGTGGACCAGATGGCCGAGCCCACCGCCGACCGCGTCCTTCAGCGGATGGTCGACTTCGAGGCGGTGCGCACCACCTGATGCTCCGCGCCACACTGCGGACCGCCTTCGCCCACAAGGGCCGTCTGCTGCTCACCACCCTCGCTGTTGTCCTGGGTGTCGCGTTCATCACCGGGACGCTGATGCTCACCAACGCACTGGACCGCACCTTCGTCAGCATCATCGAGGGCAGTGCCCAAGACGTGCAGATCACCAAGAAGCCGGCCGTGGACCTCGACCTGACCGGAGACCGCGGCGATGCCGCCCCACTGCTGGTGGGCCAGAAGGTCGTCGAGCAGGTCCGGGAAGTGCCCGGGGTCGCGGCTGCCCAGGGCGGGGTGACCCGCAACGGTGTCTACCTGCTGGACACCGACGGCGAGGTCGTCGGCGCCGTCGGACCGCCGGCGTTGGGGGTGAACTGGCCGCAGGACGAGGCCGTGAGTGTCGCCACCCTCACCGAAGGTCGCGCTCCGGCGGCCGACAACGAGATAGCCGTCGATGACACCACCTTCCCGCTCATCGGTGCCGATGTCGGGGACCGGGTCGAGGTCATCACGCCCGAGGGGCAGATCAAGACCAAACTCGTCGGCGTGTTCCGATTCGGGGAGACCGGCGGCCTGGCCGGAGCCACGCTGACAGCATTCACGCCGCAACGGGCGCAGGAACTGCTGGCCGAACCCGGCAAGTGGACGGCCGTGGACGTCGCCGTTGCGGAAGGATCGTCCGACGAAGACGTCGCGGCGGCGATAGAGGCGGCGCTCGACAACGACCAGTTCGATGTGCAGACGCGCGCGGAGCAAGTCGAGGCGCAGAGCGACTCCCTGCGCGCAGGCCTGTCGTTCTTCAACTACTTCCTGGTCGGATTCGCCGCGGTGTCGCTCTTCGTGGCGGCGTTCCTGATCTACAACACGTTCACCATGCTGGTCGCCCAACGCGCCCGAGAACTGGCCCTGCTGCGAGCCATCGGAGCCACTCGCCGCCAGGTCCTGGCGGGTGTGCTGACCGAAGCCGCCCTGGTGGCGGCAGTTGCGGTCGTCTTCGGCATCGGTGCCGGCTACCTGTTCGCGGTGGGCTTGGGCGTATTCTTCACCTCCTTCGGGTTGAGCCTCACCGCTGGAATCTCGGTCACCCCCGCGGCCATCGCATGGGCGGCCGCAGTGGGCTTCGTCGTGACGCTGCTGTCGGCGCTGCTGCCCGCAGCCAGGGGATCGCGGGTGGCACCGGTGGCCGCCCTGCGCGACGCCGAGGGTGGTGCTGAGGGCATCGGCCGGGTGCGCACCGTCCTCGGCCTGCTGGTACTCGCCGCGGCCGGTTGGGTGCTGTGGTCGGGCCTGGCCAACGAGGAGACCTCGGGGCGGGCGGCGCAGGCGGGCCTGGGTTCGCTGCTGCTGCTGATAGCCGCGCTTCTGCTCGCGCCAATCCTGGGCGTGGGGCTCATCGGGCTTCTCACCCCGGTGATGGCCCTGATCGGCCGCACGACCGGCCGCCTCGCCGCGCGCAACGCCGTGCGGGCGCCGCGACGACTCGCCGCCACGGCCAGCGCCCTGACCATCGGCTTGGCCCTCGTGGTGTCGGCGACGATCGTGACGGTGTCTGCCCAGTCTTCGGTATCGGGGCTCATCGACCGGGCGTTCCAGGCCGAGTTCGTGGTGGCCACCCAGACGGCGCAACCCTTCGAGACCGCGATCGCCGACGACATCCGACGCATCGACGGGGTGAAGCAAGTGTTCAGCGAGTCGGGCGGTCCGGTGCAGATCGACGGGGAGCAGACAGGCGTGACCGCCGTCGGCGGCGGTCCGCTGGACGAGGTCTACGACCTCGAAGTGACCGAGGGCTCCGTCGCCGACCTCGGTGACCGGGAAGCGGTCGTGAGCAGCGACCTGGCGGCAGACGAAGACTGGTCGGTGGGGGACAAGGTCGCCATCGTCTTCCCCAGCGGGGACGAGCGCCGCTACACGTTGGTGGGCGAGTACGAGTCGAACGTCCTGATCACCGGTCTGGTCATCGATCTGGCCGACTACCGCGAGGTCGGCGGGGCCGCCCTGGACCGGCAGCTGTATGTGGTGCTGGACGAGGGCGTGGACCCCGGTGCAGTCCTGCCCGAGGTGGAGGACGCGGCGTCGGCGAACCCGCTGGTGTCGGTGCTGGACCAGACGCAGATCAAGGAACAGAACTCCGCACAGCTGGATCAGTTGCTGTACTTCGTGTACGCGCTGTTGGGGTTGTCGGTGATCATCGCCGCCCTCGGAGTAGTGAACACCCTCACCCTCTCGGTGGTGGAGCGCACGCGGGAGCTGGGACTGCTGCGCGCCGTCGGGGCTACCCGGCGACAGATCCGCCGGGCGGTGCGCTGGGAGGCGGTAGTGGTAGCCGTCCTCGGCGCAGTGCTCGGCATCGCCGTGGGGGTGGCCTCGGGAGTCGCCCTGCAGCGCGCGCTCGCCGATGCAGGCATCGACCAGCTCGCGGTCCCCACCTCGACCCTGCTGGCCATCATGGTGCTGGCGTTGATCATCGGCGTGCTGGCATCAGTCCTGCCCGCGCGCCGGGCCGCCCGGCTCAACATCCTCGAAGCCATCGCCGAAGAGTGACTCCGAGGGCTTGCCGAGCAGCCGGCGCATGACCTTGCCGGTCTCGCTGTGGGGGAGTTCGGTGTGCACGACCACCTCCCGCGGCCGCTGGTAGGGGGCCAACTCCCGCCGGGCGTGGGCGAGGACGAGGTCGGGCAGCTCAGCGGGGTCGGTGTCCGCGCTGGGCACCACGTGGACAACCACTTGTTCGCCGAACAGCGGGTCCGGCGTGCCGACGGCAGCGACGTCGGCGACTTCCGGCATGGCGCGCAGGACGGTCTCCACCTCGGCCGGATGCACGTTCTCCCCGCCGCTGATGATCAGATCGTCGGCTCGGCCGTGGACGAACAGGAAACCGTCGGCATCCAACCGCCCCGCATCACCGGTCGCCACCAGCCCGTCGCGCCGATCGGTGTCGCCGCCGTCGATGTACCCGGAGAACGCGGCCGGGGAGCCCACCCAGATCTCGCCCTCGTGGCCAACCGCGACCGGGTGGCCGTGTCGGTCCAGGATCCGCACCGCGACCCCGGGCAGGGGCAGGCCCGCCGTATCCGGGTGGGCCAGCAGATCGTCGGGCGACGCGACGCTGACGTAGCCGACTTCGGTGGAGCCGTACAGGTTGTACAGAACCGGACCGAACTGGGACTGGAACCTCGCAACGACGTCCGGCGGCAGCAGCGACCCGCTCACCAGCACTCCGCGCAGCCCCGACAGGTTCCGCTCGCCGGGTCCGGCCGCCGCGAGGCGCCCCAGCACGACGGGGGTGGTGATGATCAGATCTGCCCGGTTCCGCTCGGCGGCATCCAGCACCGCCGTCGCCGTGGGGTGGGGGACCATCACCTCGGTCGTGTCCAGCAGCGAAGTGAGGCGATGGTTCAGCCAGCCCCAGGAGTGGAACATCGGTGCGGCCATCACGTGGGTGCCCCGCTCGCGGTAGGGCAGCGATGACAGCAGGGCCACCACCGCCGCCAGCGGTGTCCGGCTGCGGTCTGCACCCTTGGGCCGCCCGGTGGTGCCCGAGGTGAGGATGATGTGCCTCCCGCCGCCGACCACCGGCCCCACCCCGGGGCGGGAGTCGGCCGCAAGCAGGCCCGGGAGCGCCACTGTCGGCACATCGTCGGGTAGCCGCCGCGCCAGATCGGCATCTGCAAGCACCAGGTGGAGACCATGGTGGTGCACCAGGTCGGCCAGCTGAGCGGCTGGGAAGCCGGTGTTCAGGTAGAACAGGTCGGCCCCGGTCCGCCCCACGGCGGCGACGGCCACGGCGAAGGCCAAGGAGTTGCGCCCCAGCAGCCCGACACGTGACCCCGGTGCGCATCCCTCGGCGGCGAGGAAGCCGGCAGCCGCCCGGGTGATCCGCTCGGCGTCGGCGAAGGTTGGTCCCGGCTCGCCATCCTCCTCGACAGCGGGGGAACCGGGGTGCCGATCCGCGGCGCCGGCGTAGCCGAATCCGGGAGACAGCCCGAAGGCGAGCAGGTCCCGGGAGATCCGGGCCAGCGTCAATGGACCCAGCGGGACCGTCAAGCCGGACGCGACGTAGGCTCGCACTCCGCCGCGGGTAAGGCTCACGGCGGCGCGCGCGTCATGGGCAGCCCGGCGCACCACGCCTAACGGGTTGGCGGACACCATGGGGCACCTTCGCACGTTCGCACCTTCGCGCCTTCGGCGGATCACGGGATCGGTTGGTGGGCGGCGCATAGCCCCTCCCGACGATCTCGGCGCCGATTCCTGCGGTCGCCGTATCTGCCCGTAGTGTCACCCATCTGCTGCGTAGGGCGCCAACTCCCACCCATGGGGGACAGGCGGCTGCGGGCGTGCCGGCAGGGAGAGGGGCCCGGTGCATGCATATATGGACGTATGCGTATACTCAGCGCTTGTGACAGCGCAGAGGTATCGCACCGCCGTGGCCGGCGCCAGCGGCTACTCCGGCGGAGAGTTGGTACGCCTCGTCGAGTCGCATCCGTCATTGGAGCTGACAGCGGCGGCGGCGGGCAGCAAAGCGGGTCAGCGACTGGCCGCCGTGCACCCGCAGCTGACAGCGCTCGGCGATATCGAGTTGCAGCCCACGACCGCAGAAGTGTTGGGGCAGGCCGACGTGGTGTTCCTCGCGCTGCCTCACGGCGAGTCGGCGGCGCTGGTCCGGGAACTCGCCGGTGTGCCCCTCATCGTGGATCTCGGTGCCGACTTCCGACTCGCGGACGCCGGCGACTGGGAGCACTACTACGGCGGCGAGCATGCTGGCTCCTGGGTATACGGCCTTCCGGAGATGCAGGGCAGCCGCGATCAGATCGCCGGCAGCAAGCGCATCGCCAACCCGGGCTGCTACGCCACCGCGATCACCCTGTCGCTGGCTCCCCTGCTCGCAGCGGGCCTCATCGAGCCGGACGACATCGTGGTCGTGGCCGCCAGCGGCACCAGCGGAGCCGGCCGAAAGGCCGCCGAGGCGCTGCTGGCCAGCGAGGTCGCCGGGTCGATGAGTGCCTACAAGGTAGGCGGAGTGCATCAGCACACCCCGGAGGTCGAGCAGGCGCTGACCGCTGCGGCGGGTCAGCCGGCGTCGCTGCTGTTCACGCCGCTGCTGGCGCCCATGTCCCGCGGCATCCTGGCCACGGCGACCGCGCGCACGACCGGGGGAGCCGACGCCGCGGCTGTGGCGCAGTGCCTCCGAGCGGCGTACCGCGACACCCCTTTCGTACATGTTCTTCCCGACGGCCGATGGCCCGCCACCGCTTCGGTGTACGGCAGCAACAGCGTGCACCTTCAGGCCACGGTCGATCCGCGCACGGGTCGCGCCACTGTGGTCGCAGCGCTGGACAACCTCGTCAAAGGGGCGGCCGGTCAGGCCATTCAGAACGCCAACATCTCCCTCGGTCTCGACGAGACCGCCGGACTGCCCGTGCTGGGGGTGGCGCCATGAGCACCGGGGTGACCGCCGCCGCTGGATTCCGCGCGGCGGGTGTGGTTGCGGGCCTGAAGGAATCGGGCGCCCCCGACGTCGCCGTGGTCATCAACGACGGCCCGGCCCAGGCCGCCGCCGGAGTGTTCACCACCAATCGTTTCGCCGCGGCGCCGGTGCTGTGGACCCGCCAGTGCCTCGCCGCAGGCGGTATGCATGCGGTCGTGCTCAACTCCGGCGGCGCAAACGCCTGCACCGGCCCCGACGGATTCGCCGATACCCACCACACCGCCGAGCACCTCGCCGGTCTGCTTGACTGCGGTCCCATAGAGGTGGGCGTCTGCTCCACCGGGCTGATCGGCATCCGGCTGCCGATGGAACGGCTGCTGCCGGGCATCGCCGCCGCCGTCGCCGAGGCGAGCGCCGATGGCGGCGCGGCGGCCGCACAAGCCATCATGACCACCGACAGCCGCCCCAAGACGGCCGAGCACAGCGGCGGTGCTTTCACCGTGGGCGGTATGGCGAAGGGTGCGGGCATGCTCGCGCCGGGCATGGCCACCATGCTGTCGGTCGTCACGACCGACGCTGCTGCCGAACCGGAAGTCCTGCAGCGGGTCCTGCAGCGTGCCGCCGCCACCACATTCGACCGCGTCGATTCCGACGGCTGCATGTCCACCAACGACACCGTGCTGCTGCTCGCCTCGGGCGCCGCGGGCATCGTGCCGAGCGAGGAGGAGTTGCCTGCGGCGGTCACCGCCGTCTGCGCCGACCTCTCCCGGCAGTTGGTCGCCGACGCCGAGGGTGCCAGCAAAGAAATCAGCATCGAGGTCCGCGCCGCCGCCAGTGAAGACGACGCCGTGGCGGCAGCCCGGGCGGTGGCCCGCAGCAACCTGGTCAAATGCGCCATGCACGGCGAGGATCCCAACTGGGGCCGCATCCTGTCCGCGGTCGGCACCACCGACGCCGCCTTCGAACCCGACAGGGTGGATGTCGCAGTCAACGGCGTCCGGGTATGCCGGTCCGGCGGTGTCGGGGACGACCGCAACCTGGTGGACCTGTCCGGCAGGCAGGTCCACATCCAGATCGACCTCTCCGCCGGGCGCAGCACTGCCACGGTGTGGACCAACGATCTGACCGCCGACTACGTGCACGAGAACTCCGCCTACTCCACCTGAGGCCCGACATGTCCACCCTGCGCACCCTCGACCGCGACACCGCGATGGCGCACGCGGGCGTGATGGCCAGTGCCTTGCCCTGGCTGTTGCGGTTCCACGGTGCGACCGTCGTGCTGAAGTACGGCGGCAACGCCATGACCGAGCCGGACCTCAAACGGGCCTTCGCCGAAGACGTCGTATTCCTGCGCCTCGCCGGCCTCAAACCCGTCGTCGTCCACGGCGGCGGTCCCCAGATCTCCAGCATGCTGCAGCGCCTCGACGTGCCCAGCGAGTTCAAAGGCGGCTACCGGGTCACCAGCAAAGAGGCCATGGACGTCGTGCGAATGGTGCTCACCGGTCAGGTGCAGCGCGAGATCGTTGGGCTCATCAACGAGCACGGCCCCTTCGCGGTCGGAGTCTCCGGCGAAGATGCCCACCTGTTCACGGCGCGGCGGCGCGGCGGCGAAGTCGACGGCGAGCCGGTGGACATCGGGTTCGTCGGCGACATCGTCAACGTCCGACCCGACTTCGCCACCACCCTCATCGACGACGGCCTCATCCCGGTGGTTTCCAGCGTGGGAATGGACGACGAGGGCAATGTCTACAACGTCAACGCCGACGCCGCCGCAGCCGCGCTGGCGATCGCACTCGAAGCGGACAAGTTCGTCCTGCTGACGGATGTGGAGGGCCTGTACGCCGACTGGCCCCGATCCGGCGAGGTGATCCGCACCATGTCGCTGTCGGAACTCGCCGCGCTCATGCCCCGCCTCGAGTCGGGAATGCGGCCCAAGATGCAGGCGTGCGCCGACGCGGTGACGGCCGGAATCGCGCGTGCGCACATCATCGATGGCCGCATCCCGCACTCGCTGTTGCTCGAGGTCTTCACCGACGACGGCGTCGGAACCATGGTGCTGCCGGACGGGGTGGCCGACGAATGAGCAGCACCCAGCAGTCCCAGTCCCGCTGGGATGCCGTCATGATGGCCAACTACGGCACCCCGCCGCTCGCGGTGGTGTCCGGGCGGGGCTGCCGGCTCACCGACGTCGCCGGCAACGAGTACCTCGACCTCGTGGCCGGCATCGCGGTCTCCACCCTCGGCCACGCCCATCCGGCCATCGTCGAGGCCGTGACCCGGCAGTCCGCACAGCTCATCCACACCAGCAACCTGCTCATCCACGAACCAGGACTCGAACTCGCCGAACGGCTGGTCGGCCACCTGGGGCACCCGGCGCGGGTGTTCTTCAGCCAGGACGGCGCCACCGCCAACGAAGCCGCCTACAAGATCGCCCGCAGGCACGGCTGGACCGCCGACCCCGACGGCGGCAGGCTGCGCATCATCGCAGCCGAGGGGTCCTTCCACGGCCGCACCATGGGCGCGCTGTCCATCACGGGGAACCCGCCCAAGCGGGAGCCGTTCGAACCCTTGCCCGGGCCCGTCACCTTCGTGCCCTACGGCGATGCCGAGGCGCTTGCCGCGCAGATGGACGACACGGTTGCGGCAGTCTTCCTGGAACCCGCGCTGGGGGAGGGCGGAATCGTTGCGCCGCCCCCGGGCTATCTGGCTGCGGCACGGATGCTGTGCGACGAGCACCGGGCGCTGCTGGTCGTCGACGAGGTCCAGTCGGGCATCGGGCGCACCGGTGATTGGTTCGCCAGCACCGCCCAAGGAGTCACCCCGGACATCGTCACCCTGGCCAAGGGGCTTGCCGGTGGCCTCCCGCTCGGCGCTTGTATAGCCGTCGGGCCGGCCGGCGACCTGCTGCGGCCCGGCGATCATGGCACAACCTTCGGCGGCAACCCCGTCAGCTGTGCGGCGGCGCTGGCGGTCGTCGACACCATCGAAGCCGAGGGGCTGCTCGACTCCGTGCGCAGCGTGGGGGATCTGCTGGCGGCGGGATTCGACACGATCGACGACCCTTGGCTGGCCGGACACCGCGGTGTCGGATTGTGGCGGGCGCTTCAGTTGGCGGAATCCGTCGCACCGATGGTGGAGCGCAAGGCCCGCGAACTCGGATTCCTGGTGAACGCCGTGCGCCCGGACACCATCCGGCTGGCGCCGCCGCTGATCCTCACCGACGCGGAGGCCGAATCGTTCCTGGCGGCGCTGCCGGGCATCCTCCGGCAGGCGCGGGAGGGAGCGGCATGAACCTTCCCAAGACCATGTCGGCCCGCAGACTGCGGATCGTCGAGCTCCTCGAGCGGCACCGGGTTCACTCCCAGGCCCAACTCATCGCGCTGCTGGAAGCCGACGGCATCGAGGTCACCCAGGCCACGGTCAGCCGCGACCTCGACGAACTGCAGGCCAACAAGGTGCTCGACGCCCAGGGGGACATGGTGTACGCGGTGCCCGGCGAGGGCGGGGATCTCACTGCCCGCCCGCCCGACCGGGAAGTGACCGGCGGCGCCCGGCTGGCGCGCATCGGTGCGGAGATCCTCATCAGCGCCGACTCGTCGGGGAACCTGGTGGTGCTGCGCACCCCGCCGGGGGCCGCTCAGTACCTCGCCAGCGTGATAGACCACACTGTGCTGCCCGAGGTCATCGGCACCGTCGCCGGCGACGACACGGTGCTGCTGGTCACTCGTGAACCCGACGGCGGGGTCGCGGTGGCGGCGCGCATCTTGGACCTCATCAATCAGCGGGTGCGACCATGACATGTGGGGCATCCGGTCGGACGACCACCACCGGAATGGAAGAGGAATCATGAACGATCGCGTAGTGCTGGCGTACTCCGGCGGCCTGGACACCAGCGTCGCCATCGGCTGGATCGCCGAGCAGACGGGGGCCGAGGTCATCGCCGTGGCCGCCGACGTCGGCCAGGGCGGCGAGGACATGGAAGTCATCCGCGAGCGCGCCATGGCATGCGGCGCGGTTGAGGCCGAGGTCGCTGATGCCAAGGACGAGTTCGCGGACGAGTACTGCCTGCCCGCCCTGAAGGCCAACGGTATGTACATGGACAGCTATCCACTGGTGTCGGCGCTGTCGCGCCCGCTCATCGTCAAGCACCTGGTGGCCGCCGCCCGCAAGCACGGAGCTTCGACCCTGGCTCACGGCTGCACCGGAAAGGGCAACGACCAGGTCCGCTTCGAGGTGGGCATCACCAACCTCGCACCCGACATGACCTGCATCGCGCCCGTCCGCGACTATGCCATGACCCGGGACAAGGCCATCGAGTTCGCCGAGACCCGCGACCTGCCGATCGACGTCACCAAGAAGTCGCCGTACTCCATCGACCAGAACGTGTGGGGCCGTGCGGTGGAGACCGGGTTCCTGGAGGACATCTGGAACGGACCGATCGAGGACGTCTACGAGTACACCTCCGACCCTGCGACGCAGCGGGACCCCGACGAGGTGGTCATTGCCTTCGAACAGGGTGTCCCGGTCGCGATCGACGGTCGCAGCGTGACCATGCTGCAGGCCATCGAGGAGCTCAACCGCCGCGCCGGCGCCCAGGGGGTGGGCCGACTCGACATCGTCGAGGACCGCCTCGTGGGGATCAAGAGTCGCGAGGTCTACGAGGCACCGGGCGCCATGACCCTCCTCACCGCCCGCGAAGAACTGCAGAACGTGACCATGGAACGTGAACTGGCCCGATTCTTCCGCGGCGTTTCGCAGCGCTGGAGCGAGCTGGTCTACGACGGGTTGTGGTTCTCCCCGCTGAAGCGGGCCCTCGAGGGCTTCATCGACGAGGCGAACCAATCGGTGTCCGGCGAAGTGCGGCTGGTGCTGTCGGGCGGGCGGGCCACCCCCACCGGCCGGCGGAGCAGCGAGTCGCTGTACGACTTCGGCCTCGCCACCTACGACACCGGCGACACCTTCGACCAGTCGAAGGCCAAGGGATTCATCGACTTGTGGGGGCTGCCCAGCACGCTTGCCTCGGCCCGGGACCAGCGGGTCGGCCGCGATGTCTGACTCGGACGGCGCTGAATCGCTACGGCTGTGGGGGGGGCGTTTCGGCGGCGGCCCCGACGACGCCATGGCGGCGCTGAGCCTGTCCACCCACTTCGACTGGGTACTGGCTCCCTACGACATCACGCAGAGCAAGGCCCACGCCCGGGTGTTGCACCGGGCGGGACTGCTGTCGGATCCCGAGCTCGCCGGCATGCTGGCCGGTCTCGACGGGCTGCTCGACGATGTGCTGGGCGGCCGGTTCGCGCCGCAGCCGAACGACGAGGACGTCCACACCGCGTTGGAACGCGGCCTGCTGGAGCGGCTGGGCCCCGAACTCGGCGGCAAACTGCGCGCCGGCCGATCCCGGAACGACCAGGTCGCCACGGACTTCCGGCTCTATCTGCGCGACCAGGCCGCCGGCATCCGCCGGTTGACCCTCGACCTCACCGCGGCAATCGTCGAGCAGGCCGAGAAGCATGTCGACGTCCCCGCGCCCGGCTACACCCACCTGCAGCGCGCTCAGCCGGTCTCGTTCGGCCATGAACTGGCCAAGCACGCCCACGCGCTGCTGCGCGACGTGGAGCGGCTGGAGGACTGGGACCGCCGAGCGGCCCGTTCCCCCATGGGCGCCGGTGCGCTCGCGGGTTCCTCCCTCGGCCTGGACCCGCACACCGTCGCATCGGAACTGGGGTTCGACTCCGTCCTCGGCAACTCCATCGACGCGGTCAGCGACCGCGACTTCGTCGCAGAGTTCCTGTTCGCCACCGCCATGCTGGGTGTGCATGTCTCGCGGATCGGCGAGGAGATCTGCCTGTGGTCGTCGTCGGAGTTCTCCTGGGCGACGCTCGACGACCGGTTCTCCACGGGGTCCAGCATCATGCCGCAGAAGAAGAATCCGGATGCCGCCGAACTCGCCCGGGGCAAGGCGGGGCGGCTGATCGGCAACCTTGCCGGGCTGTTGGCCGCACTCAAGGGTTTGCCGTTCGCCTACAACCGGGACCTCCAGGAGGACAAAGAGCCCGTCTTCGACACCGTCGCGCAACTGGGGCTGGTCCTGCCCGCGATGACCGGCACCGTGGCGACGCTGCAGTTCGACACCGTGCGCATGTCGTCGTCGGCCGCCGGCGGTTTCGCGCTCGCCACCGATGTCGCTGAGTGGCTGGTGCGGCGGGGCATGCCGTTCCGCGATGCACACGAGGCCGCGGGCGGGTGTGTGCGCATCGCCGAGGCGCGCGGCGCCGAGCTCGATGAGCTGACCGACGAGGAGTTGCAGTCGGTGTCGCCGGTGCTGACGCCCGACGTGCGCGATGTCCTGAACGTGGCTGGCTCCATCGCCTCGCGATCCGCCACGGGCGGTACCGCCCCGGTTCGTGTCCGCGAGCAGCTCGATGAGCTCCAGCAGCAGATCGCCCACCACCGCGCGAAGTGACCGCCTCGACGGGCCGTCGCATCGGGGAAGTCCGAGTGCCAGACTGGTTGTAGGACGATCAGGGAGGTCCCATGAGCACCGGTGACGAGCAGTTGCGGAAAGAGACCCGCAAGCGGGTGAAGGACAAGCAGGGTGTCAAACAACTCACCGGCATCTTCCTCATCGTCTGGGCGATCCTCATCGGCGTGTGGTGGCTGTCCGGCGGCGGCTACTTCTGGCCGGCTTGGGCGATCCTGGGCATGGGCATCGGTCTGGCCTTCGCATGGTGGGCAGCATTCGGGCCCCCCGGAGCCGTCAGCGACGAGCAGGTAGAGGCCGAAGTGCGCAAGATGAAGGGCCTCTGACCCGGCCCCCCGCGGCGTGGCAGGATGACGCCATGGCCCCACGACCGCTGCCCAGGGCGTTGCCTGACGCCGGGCGCCAGTTCGTGCGGTTCGGCTCGCCGCGCACGCTTCTGGCGTGTTTTGTGGTGGCGGCTGCCGTGCGGATCTACATCGGCGGGTGGTCTTGGGCCGATGTGATCCCGTTCGCCATCGTGGTCGCGGCTCAGCCGTTCCTCGAGTGGTTCCTGCATGTTTTTGTGCTGCACGCCAGGCCGAAGGAGATCCGAGGCCACACCTTCGACACGGTCGTGGCCCGCGACCACCGGCTGCACCACAACGATCCACGGGACCTGTACCTGGTCTTCATCCCCCGGCGCTGGTGCTGGTACCTGGTGTTCTCGGTGCTGGTGATCGGGTTGATCTTCCCCACGTGGCCGCTGCGCGCGTCGTGGTACGTGGCCGCGTTCGGCATGGCAGTGGTGTACGAGTGGAGCCACTTCCTGATCCACACCGACTACAAGCCCCGGTCGCGACCCTACCGGCACCTGTACTCCAACCACCGGCTGCACCACTACCGCAATGAGAACTTCTGGTTCGGGATCACTTCCACAGTGGGCGATCGGGTGTTGCGGACCGCCCCGCCGAAGGACCATGTGCCCGTGTCCCCGACGGCCAGGGACCTGCTGGGCACGGGCGCGGGCCGCCCGGCCCGATGAACGGTGCCGGCAACCCAGGAGCGACATGACTGCTGAACTTCTTGACGACCTGCAATGGCGCGGCCTGGTCGCCGACGCCACCGACATCGACCGGCTGCGGGAC
>JAQAZZ010000223.1:0-4663 GCA_032127075.1 Micrococcales bacterium
GCGTCCACCTCGCGCAGGAGTCGGGCGATTTCGTCGTCCTCGGCAGCCATGATTCATCCTCACCCCTGCGCGGGGGGGCTGGCAACCCGGTGTCGGCGCTACTGGCGGTTCCACTAGGCTCTTCTTCGTCTCCGGCGGCGGCGAGGTCAAGTGCTGAAGTACATCGGCTCGAAGCGCCGCCTGGTTCCCGCCATCGCAGCGGCCGCCCGCGCAACGGGCGCGGCCACGGCGGCCGACCTGTTCACCGGGACCACCCGCATCGCCCGAGCATTGAAATCCGACGGGATGGCCGTCACCGCGTTGGACTCCGCCAGCTACTCGGCGGTGATGGCCGAATGTTTCATCGCCACGGACGAGGCGGGCATCGAACGAACGGTTGTCGCCGAAGAGATCCGCCGCCTGAATGCACTGCCCGGTCGGCCCGGGTATGTCACAGACGTGTTCTGCCGCCGTGCCCGGTTCTTCCAACCGCACAACGGCGAGCGCATCGACGCAATCCGAGCCGCGATCGACGACTACCGCGGCACCCCGATGCACGCCATCGCGATGACAGCCCTGCTGTTGGCGGCTGACCGCGTCGACTCCACCACCGGGGTCCAGATGGCGTATCTGAAGCAGTGGGCCCCCCGCTCCTACCGACCCCTCGAGCTTCGGCCGCCCGACCTGATCCCCGGGCACGGCCGTGCCATCCACGGCGACATCGTCGAGACCGCCGCAGAGGTCGGACCCGTTGATCTCGCCTACCTCGACCCGCCGTACAACCAGCACCGCTACGAGTCCAACTACCACATCTGGGAGACGTTGGTCCGTGGCGATGAGCCGGAGTACTACGGGACCGCCTGCAAGCGGATCGACCTGCGGGAATCGGCGAAGCGCAGCCCCTTCAACAGTCGACGAAGCTTCCCCGGGGCGTTGCGCAGCGTTGTGGAGGCCATCAGCAGCCAGACGTTGATGCTGTCCTACAACGATGAGTCCTGGGTGGCCGCAGACGAGATCGTCGATGCGCTGCGTTCGGCGGGCTACGCCGATGTGGCTGCCGTCGGATTCGACTCCGCCCGCTACGTCGGAGCCCGCATCGGGATCCACAACCCGGCGGGAGCCAAAGTCGGTACGGTGGGCCGGACCCGAAACGTGGAGTGGCTGTTCATCGCCGGCCAGCCCGACCGGGTTGCCGCCGCCGCCGCCGGAGCAGCAGAGCACGGCGCCAGGGCTCTTGCCCTGACCGCGCAAACTTGAGGCTCAGCCTGAACTTGAGCCTGAGCCTCTAGCACTGCGTCAGGCTGGTAGGACTGCGACACGCCGAAGCAAGTTCCGAATTGTGAGGTAATTGTGCTGTTCGGGCGGCGCGTCACGTCGATTCCCGACACACTGACGGCCATGCTCAACGCCCTACGACGCCCCCGCAGCGCCGCAATCGCGGCGGCCACCGCCGTGATGTTGACCCTCGCACCCCCACTCCCGGCAGCAGACGCCGCGATGGGCGTCGCCGCGGAGTCCGCGCAGGATCGCAGCCGCACCGAAGCTGCCGGCTACCCGCTGCAGAACAGGTCGCTCGCCCACCAGCTGTCGGCCCGCAGCCGCACCCGGCTGCCCATGGCGAAACGCTGGGCACACCGGGTGCTCGCTGCGGTGATGGACCAGCCCGGGGGTTTGACGGAAGTGCAGAACGTGTCCGCGCTGCATATCCGGCGGGTCTTCCGCAACCGCCTCGGCGGCGAAGCGGCGAAATCTGGCCTGCGGATCGCCTGGCGCGAGAGCAGGTTGCTGCCCAACGTGGTCAACACGAGCAACCCCAACCGGACCAACGATTGGGGTCTGTTCCAGCTGAACGACGGGGGAACGCTGCAGCACGCCGGCGGGACACCGGGCGCCGCGGCGCTTCGTCCCAAATGGAACGTCCGCGCAGCGGCGCGGCTCATCGCCGATGTCGGTTGGTGGCCCTGGGGCGGCAGACTCGGCTGATCGCAGGCCTTGCACGGCCTTCGGATACCCGAGAGCCGCCGCGGCGTCAGTGATCCGGGATCAAGTGGGCACCGTCGGCGGGGTTGACCAGGAAGAACTCCGGCCTGATGCCCACGGCGTCCTCGTAGCGTGCGGCGATCTCCGTCGTCGCGGCATCCTCGGCGCCCTTGGCGATGAGGTTCACCGAGCAGCCACCGAAGCCCGCCCCCGTCATCCGGGCGCCGATGACGCCGGGCGTCGCCCACGCCGCCGCGGCAAGAGCGTCGAGATGTCGGCCCGTCACCTGGAAGTCGTCGCGCAGGGAGTCGTGCGATTCACGCATGAGTCTGCCGAAGCGGGCCAGATCCCTGGCCCGCAGCGCCTCGGCGGCGGCCTCTACGCGCGCCTGCTCGGTGACGGTGTGCCGGGCGAAGGATGCGACCCCGGCCTCATCCAGCGGTCCGGCGGCGGCGGCCAACTCTTCGAGGGTCACGTCAACGAGGTGGGTCACGGTCTCCCCGCGATGCTCGCCCATGATGCGGCGGGCCGTCTCGACTGCCAGCCGCCGATCGTTGTAGGCGGAGTCCGCCAACTGCCGCGGGTAGTTGGTGCTCGCCACCAGGACCGAGAAGTCCTGCACCGGCATGGGCACAAAATCGCAGTCGAGGGACTCGCAGTCCATCAGGATCGCGTGCCCCGCACGCCCGCGGGCGATTGACAGTTGATCCATGATCCCGCAGGCAACCCCGACGTACTTGTTCTCGGCATCCTTGGCCAGAACGGCCCACTGGGTGGCCGTCAAACCGAGGTCGAACATGTGCTCCAGCGCCATGGCCGCAGCCATCTCGACCGATGCCGACGACGACAGCCCGCCACCTTTGGGGATGTTGCCGTCGAGGTAGATGTCGAAGCCGTGGGGGATGTCATGGCCCCGTTCCAGCGCGGTGTGCACCACCCCGAGCACATACGAGAACCAGCCGTGCGAGGGATCGTACTCAGTGCGGTCCAAGTCGGCTGCCACCACCCCGAGCGATGGGAAGTTGGCCGAGAATCCGCGCAGTGTGCGATCGGTTCGTGGCACAACAACCGCCCGGGTGCCGCGGTCCAGGGCCATGGGCAGTACCAACCCGCCGCTGTAGTCGATGTGGTCCCCGATCAGGTTCACCCTGCCCGGGGACATGACCTCGAACGCACGGTCGGCGTGGTCGGTGTCCCCCATCGCGCTGATCGCCGCGATCCGGATCATCTCGTCCACGGCAGGCCCCCAACGATCGGGGGGGCGGTTTGCAGGGCGCTCAATTCGATTCCCGCCCTTCACGGCTGGCCTGCTCTGCCGCATCCCGCTGAGCCATCTCGGCAAGGGTTGGTGCGCCGCCGCCGAAGCGTGCCGGCCACCACCAGGTGCCCGGCGATGGTTCCGGGTACCGTTCGATCGTCTGGTCGTACAGGCTCTGCATCCGGGATTTCAGCCGCTCCGTCGCCGCGAGCGGATCTTCGTCGGGGGAGACCTCCAGGGGCTCGCCCACCGTCAACGCAATGGTGGACCCCCGCTCCAGTTCGCGCTTGTGGCCCTTGGTCCACAACCGCTGGCCGCCGAAGGTGATCATCGGCACCACCGGCACACCGGCCGCCGCCGCCATCCGCACCGCACCGGTCTTGAAACTCTTCAACTCGAACGATTGGCTGATCGTTGCCTCGGGGAAGACCCCCACCACCTCGCCCTGACGCATCCAGTCCACGGCATGGTCGAGGGAATGCGCGCCAGCCGCCCGATCCACCGGGATGTGGTGCATCGAGCGCATCACCGGCCCGCCGATCCGGTGGTCGAACGTCGACTTCTTCGCCATGAAACGGACGAGCCGCTTGCTGGGCCGCGCAGCATAGCCGCAGAAGATGAAGTCGAAGTAGGACACGTGGTTGCTGGCGAGAACCGCCCCGCCGCTGCGGGGCAGGTGCTCACCGCCCACAGTGTTGAACTTCAGTCCGAGCAGCCGGAAGAAGCCGTAGCCGCCCGCAATCACTGGTGGGTACACGATGTCGATCATGATTGGCACGTTAGCGAACCACCCACCGGCCTGCCTGATGGCCACGGCGCATGACCCGTTCGTCCGTGGGGATGAGCCGGACCCCACCCCCGGACGTCGCGCAACGTCCATGCTCGGCGCGTGGCTATCAGGACCCCCCAAGATGCCCCGATGAGTCGGGTGACAGCGCCAACTCGGCGCGCTGCCTGATCGCGGCGATGTCCTCATCGGTGAAGACCCCGTTCGCCCCGGAGATCGTCGCCAACGTCATGCCGTGTTTCAAGCCGAGCTGGTAGATCTCCTTGACCTTGTCCGGCTCGATGCTGCGCCCCACCGTGAAGTTCTCGAAGCGCCCCTCGAGCGCCAGGACGATCGTCTCGGCCATACACGCGTACACCACCCCATCGGGCAATCCGACGGTCCGCATCCGCATGTGCCCGGGGACCTGGATCTCGCCGGAGTGCACCACCATCACATCGGGCCGCTTCGCCACCTCGTCGGCCGGCAGATCAGGCGGAAGCGCGATGTCGGTGACGACACAGCCCGGCTTGAGCTTCATGATGTCGAGCACCCGTTTGCCCGCCCCCGATGTTGCCGTCACAACAGCGTCCATCTCGCCCAGATGCTCATCCGGTGAAGTCGCGGCGTAGATCTGCGCGCGGTGATCCTCCCGCTCGATGTCCTCCTTGAGGGCCAGC
>JAQAZZ010000224.1:0-4210 GCA_032127075.1 Micrococcales bacterium
CCCGCGCAATGAAACTCGAGGGCTCGACGGGCGCATTCACGTTCCGGTCCCTGCCGCCTCGCATGCGACACGGGATGCTCAAACTCCGCCGTTCCTGTCTGCGCCTTCTGCCTTGAATCATGCGTGGCGAAGGCGGGTAACGCGGCCACGCCCGGCCCAGTTCCATGTGTGCCCGCAAGAGCCGCAGTCCGTCACGGGCGTGGCCGCAATAGTCGGCGCAGGCGCTCAGGTTGGGGTGGTGGTAAGAAACGTGTCACCAGCCGCCACCGTGGGTGGTTCTGTGGGTGGGGGGGAGGGGGCCAGGCGGTGTGGGTTTGGTCGGCTGCGTGATGATGTTCGGTCGTGGCACGTTCGCTGGATCTTGATGAGCTTGTCGAGCACTGGACGCTGTTGGGCGAGGATCAGCAGCTGATCGCCGGCAGGCTCGGGGCGAACCGGCTCGGGTTCGCGTTGCTGTTGAAGTTCTACGCGCGGGCGGGCCGGTTCCCGCGGGGCCGCGGCGAGCTGCCGGGGGAGGCGGTGGAGTTCGTGGCCCGCCAGGTCGGGGTCGCGGCGGCCGATCTGGGCTTCTACGAGTGGTCCGGCCGCACGATCGAGCGCCACCGGGCGCGGATCCGCGCCCACCTGGGCTTCCGGGAATGCTCTTCGGCCGATGCGCAGGATCTGGTCTCGTGGCTGGCCGGCAGCGTGTGCGAGGCTGAGCGGCGCCCCGAGCTGGTCCGCGAGGAGCTGCTGGCGCGGTGCCGCGCCGAGCGGGTCGAACCGCCGGCGGCAGGGCGGATCGACCGGATCGTCCGCTCGGCGCTGCACCGGTCGGAGCAGGCCCTGACCGCCCGGATCGCGGCACGTCTGCCGACCGGGGCCGCCGACCGGCTGCGGGGCCTGGTCGCGGGCGACAGGGCCGATGACGACCCCGCCGGCGGGCCGGGCTCGGAATCGGCGCTGGCGCTGATCAAGTCGGTGCCGGGCAACGTCAGCCTGGACTCGATGCTCACCGAGATCCGCAAGCTCCGCGCGGCCAGGGCGGCGGGCCTGCCCGACGGGCTGTTCGCCGACATCTCCCCGCGGGTGTTCGCCGCCTGGCGGGACCGGGCGATGGTGGAGTCCCCGTCGCATCTGCGCGACCATCCGGAGCCGCTGATGCTGACCCTGCTCGCAGCGCTGCTGCACGCCCGGCAGCGGGAGATCACCGACACCCTGGTGGAGCTGCTGATCTCCACCGTGCACCGTATCGGCGCCCGCGCCGACAAGAAGGTCACCGACGAGCTGGTCAACGCGTTCAAGCGGGTCACCGGCAAGGAGAACATCCTGTTCGCCATCGCCGAGGCGTCCCTGGCATCGCCCGACGACCCGGTCCGGCAGGTCGTCTTCCCGGCGGTGGGCGGCGGCGAGCAGACCCTGCGCGAGCTGGTGCACGAGTTCAAGACCAAGGGGCCGGTGTACCGGCGCACCGTGCAGACCACGCTGAAGGCCTCGTACTCCAACCACTACCGGCGCGGCCTGATCGAGCTGCTGGAAGTGCTGGAGTTCCGGTCCGGCAACGCCACCCACCGGCCCGTGCTCGACGCCCTGGACCTGATCAAGCGGCACGCCGACGCCCGGCTGACCTACTACCCGGCCGGGCAGGCGGTGCCGACCCACAAGGAGCTGCTCGGGGACTGGGAGCCGTTGGTGTTCGCCGACACCGGCAGGGGAGGGCGGCGGGTGGTCCGCTCGGTGTACGAGATCTGCACCTTCCAGGCGCTGCGGGAACGGCTGCGCTGCAAGGAGATCTGGGTCGTCGGGGCCGACAGGTGGCGCAACCCCGACGAGGACCTGCCCCGCGACTTCGAGGACCGCCGCGCCGCCTGCTACACCGCGCTGCGCAAGCCGCTGGACCCGGTCGCGTTCATCGACCAGCTGCGCGGCGAGATGCGCGACGAGCTGGCCGCCCTCGACGCGGCGGTGCCGAAAGCCGACTGGCTGGAGATCGCCGACCGGGGCGCCAAGGGCCCGATCAGGCTGACCGACCCGGACGCCGCCCCGGAGCCGCGCAACCTGCGCCGGCTGAAGACCGAGGTCCGGACCCGCTGGGGCACCGTGCCGCTGATCGACATCCTCAAGGAGGCGGTGCTGCGCACCGGCTGCCTCGCCGGCGCGACCGCGGCGGCCGGACGCGGCGATCTGGCCCCCGAGGTGCTCGCCGAACGGCTGCTGCTGGCCATCTACGCCTACGGCACGAACACCGGGATCCGCGCCGTCGCCGGCAACGGCAGCCACGGCCACAGCGAGGACGACCTCCGCTACGTGCGCCGCCGGTACCTGACCGCCGAGACCGCCCGGATGATCGCCGTGCAGATCGCCGACGCCACCTTCGCCGCCCGAGCGCAGACAGTGTGGGGCGCCGGCTCCACCGCTGTGGCCAGCGACTCCACCCACTTCGGCGCGTTCGACCAGAACATCTTCACCGAGTGGCACTCCCGCTACGGCGGCCGCGGCGTGCTCATCTACTGGCACGTCGAGCGCAAGAGCATGGCCGTCCACTCCCAGCTGATCAGCTGCACCGCCTCCGAGGTCGCCGCCATGGTCGAGGGCGCCATGCGGCACGGCACCGCCATGGAGGTGGAGGGCAACTACGTCGACTCCCACGGCCAGTCCGAGGTCGGCTTCGGCATCACCCGCCTGCTCGGATTCGAGCTGCTGCCCAGGATCAAGCGGATCAACAAGGTCCGGCTCTACCGTCCCGCACCAGGGGAGCCCGAAGCCTATCCGCGGCTCTCTCCGGCCCTGAGCCGCCCGATCCGGTGGGACATCATCGCCGAGCAGTACGACCAGATGATCAAGTACGCCACCGCGATCCGGCAGGGCACCGCCTCCACCGAGGCGATCCTGCGCCGGTTCACCCGCGCCAACGCCATCCACCCCGCCTACCAGGCCATGCTCGAGGTCGGCCGGGCGCAGCGGACGATCTTCGTGTCCCGGTACCTGCGCGACCGGGACCTGCAACGCGAGATCACCGAAGGGCTCAACGTGGTCGAGTCGTGGAACCGCGCCAACAGCGTCATCTTCTACGGCAAGGGCGGCGACATCGCCAGCAACCGCCGCGACGAGCAGGAGCTCTCGGTGCTGTGCCTCCGGGTGCTCCAGGCCGCATTGGTGTTCGTCAACACACTGATGGTGCAGGACGTCCTCGCCGACGAGGAGTGGGCGACCGCGTTCACCGACGCCGACCGCCGCGGGCTCACCCCCTTGTTCTGGACCCACGTCCTGCCCTACGGCGAGGTGAAGCTCGACATGAGCAGCCGCCTGACGCTCGGAGGACCGGGATAGGACATGGCCGCAGGCCGGCGCCGCCTACCAGCCCATCCGTGGCGGCTGGTGACACGTTTCTTACCAACACCCCAACAAGCTCGGCAACAGCGGCGGCAACATCTACGTCGACGGCGTCGGTACGCTGCCTACATCCACGACGGAACTGCGTGTCTCGTCGACGCCGGGAGTGACCCAGTCCGCGGTAGTCACGTTCGACGCCCGAGCCACGGGCAGGCGCGGCCCGTGGACGAACTGCGCGACGCTGACGTCCAGCGGGTTCCAGGGCACCAGCTACGCGTGTGTGTCCGGAACCGTCAAGTAGCGACTGGCTCCACCCTCACACGGCAGTCAGAGCGTCCATCTGCCTGCCGACGTCGATCACGTCGATCCGCCGGGCGTGGCTAGGAGTCCACCACCCTGGATCGGGCGCGAAGGGCGAGGAATGGGCGATCCCAGGACCGGGCTTGGGGCCCAATTGAGGCTCGGTGAGGAGGCCGCGGCCGCCACTCCTCCACCCGCGTCAACCAGGATATCTGCGCCCACGTCAGCACCCGCTCAGCGCTCAATCCGCCACCGTGCTCAACCAGGCCCTGTAGCGGGCGGCCTCGGGCTCGAGGAGGGGTGAAGCGACTGACGGAGGACGTCCCTGACAAGCGGATGAAGCTCCGATCCGCCGCCGCCCGCCGCCTCTGCGGGACGGACCTTCCCGCACGGGCCGACGCGATCGGGGGCAAGACCGTGCGATGCGTGAGTGCCCACGAGCCCCTTGGACCACCGGCAGGCCCGGTCGACCCCGGCCTCGCTGAGCCACCGTCGGACGATCCTGCGCCGGGAAGGGCCGGCGGGTTGGCCCGCTGTCAATTCTCGAAGTCGACTGCACAGTGTCAACTGCGGCTCAAAGTTGAGCCAGTTCCTACGG
>JAQAZZ010000225.1:0-2733 GCA_032127075.1 Micrococcales bacterium
CGGGCTCGGTGAGAGTGGAGGCACCGGCAGCAGTACCCTCTGCGGCCGGCGGCAGCGGCTCCTTGCCCTTCTTCAGGCGTCGCTCCATGAGCGCCTTCTCGGCGATGGACCCGGGCGCCGGCATGCGGCGGATCGTGTAGAACTGCTGGCCCATCGACCACAGGTTGGTGGTGAACCAGTAGATGAGGACGCCGATCGGGAAGTTGATGCCGGACACGGCGAAGATCACCGGGAAGACGTACAGCAGGATCTTCTGCTGCCGGACCATCGGATTGTCCGGGGCGCTGTTCTTGACGATGAGCTGTCGCTGGGTGATGAAGGTGGTCGTCGTCATCAGCGCGATCATGATCAGCGCGAGGATGCGGGTGTTCATCGGGTTCGGCGTCTGGTCGGCGTCCATGAAGGTCGCGTACAGCGGTACGCCGAAGATCTGCGCATCGTGCATCGAGGCGGCAAGTCCTGCGTACTGGTCCCAGGCGAAGACACCCGGGGGCACGTAGTCGGGGTTGGTGGGGTTGTACTGCGCCACTCCCTGCAGCACGCTGAACAGCGCGAAGAAGATGGGCGCCTGCAACAGGATCGGAAGGCACGAGGCGAGCGGGTTGGTCCCGGTCTCCTTGTACAGCTTCATCATTTCCTGCGACTGCTTGTCCTTGTCGCCGGCGTACTTCTTCTGGATCTCCTTCATCTGCGGCTGGATCAGCTGCAGACCCCGCTGGGCCTTGATCTGCTTGACGAACAGCGGGATGAGCGCGATGCGGATGACGATGACCAGGCCGACGATCGAGAATGCCCAAGTCCACCCACTGTCGGGGTTCATCCCCAGGATGTTGCTGAGGATCTGGTGGAACTGGATGAGGATCCAGCTGACGCCGTCCTTCAGCCAGTCGAGGATGAACATGACGAGTGGGGAGCCTTCCTAGACGGGTGGGTCCGCAGGACCCTGAGTGCTCATAGTTCCATGCCGGGGTTCGCCGTTCCGCAGCACGTCCGGCAACCATTCTCCGCGGGCCGGTACCGGGTCCAGTCCACCATGGTTCCAGGGGTTGCACCGCATGACCCGCCACGCGCCCAGCACGAAGCCCTTTCCGGCTCCGTGGGTGTGAATGGCCTCCACTGCGTACGCCGAGCAGCTCGGGTGGAACCGGCAGGTCGGCGGCGTCAGTGGGCTGATGACCACCTGGTAGGCACGGATCGGCAGGATCAACGCCCAGGCGAGCACCCAGCCGATCGAGTGGTCCCAGGCCCACACGACACGGCGCCAGATCGCGGCCGGCCGGCCACTCATGGGGTCGGCCTCGTCCGATTCGAACGCCCGAGCCCGGTCGTGAGGGCGATGCGGACACTCTCGGCGAGGTTCGGGTCGGAATCTGCCCCCGGCAGCGCTCGAACCACCACGCGGCTTCCCATCGGGAGGGTGCCGACGAGGGGCGCCATGGCTCCCCGGATACGGCGGGCGGCGCGATGACGGACGACCGACCCGCCGAGTTTCCTACTCACCACCGTGCCCACGCGCGGGGAGTAGTCATCCGCCGTTCGAAGGACGTATACGACGACCGACCCGCGGGCCGCCTTCGAGCCACGTCGGGTGGTGTCCTGGAAGTCAGCCGCGGTCCGAAGCCGGTTGGCGGCGGGGAGCATGCCGGATCAGGCAGACAGGCGCTCGCGGCCCTTGGAGCGGCGGGCGGCGAGGATGGAGCGGCCGGCGCGGGTGTGCATCCGGGCCCGGAAGCCGTGGGTCTTCGCCCGACGGCGGGTGTTGGGCTGGAAGGTGCGCTTCATGGTCAGGCTCCTGGACGCGTGCGAACGGGGAAGGCCGCCTGCGGAAGATCCGAGGCAGGGCTGCCAACCCTACGGAACGAGGGCGAGTACGGTCAAACCGAGTCATGCACCCTTGTCCTCTTCCAGCGTTCTGGCTAGGGTCGCCAACCTGCCCACATCTGTGGATAAGAGTGTGGATACCGAGGACGACAGGGGGACGATGGACGCGACCGACGACCTCACCGAGGTCTGGGCGACCGCCATCGCCACCCTGGGCGACGGCAGCCTGACACCGCAGCAGCGTGCCTTCGTCAACCTGACCAGGCCGATGGGCCTGGTGGAGGACACCGCGCTGATCGCCGCCCCCAACGAGTTCACCAAGGACGTCCTCGAGACCCGCCTGCGCCCGATGGTCGTGGAGGCGCTGTCGGCGACCCTCGGTCGGGAGATCCGACTCGCGGTCACGGTCGACCCCTCCATCGATCCCGCTCTTGAGGACACCACCGACGAGGTGGCGGACGCCACCTACGCCGCTGGAAGTGACGGGCACGAACTCAGCGTCGCACCACCGCGTGATCGACCCGACGACTCGCCTCGCCCGGGAACGGGCTCGCCCGGCACGCGCAGCGAGGACGGCCGACTCAACGACAAGTACACATTCGAGACCTTCGTCATCGGATCCAGCAATCGCTTCGCCCACGCCGCCGCGGTGGCCGTGGCCGAGCAGCCGGCACGCGCGTACAACCCGCTGTTCATCTACGGCGGTTCCGGCCTGGGCAAGACACACCTTCTGCATGCCATCGGCCACTACACCCGGACGCTCTACAAGGGCACGCGCGTCCGCTACGTGAGCTCGGAGGAGTTCACGAACGAATTCATCAATAGCATCCGCGACGACAAGGCGGCCAGCTTCCAGCGCCGTTACCGCGACGTCGACGTGCTCCTGGTCGACGACATCCAGTTCCTTAGCGG
>JAQAZZ010000226.1:0-11260 GCA_032127075.1 Micrococcales bacterium
GACATCGACTCGTCCGGGCGACGGTCGGCGGTCCGCGGCGACAACGGTTCGGTATACGGCAACTGGGCCGGGGTCGCCCGCAACGCGCTGCGCACCTCGGCCACACCCGTGGCGGGTGGCATCGCGGCGGAACTCGTGCCCGCGCTGGCGCTGGCTGAGGCCGATCCCGCCGCACTGGCCAGGCCGGAGAACCGCGACGCGGCCGTGGCGCTGATGACGTGCGACGCTGCCGCGCTCGATGAATTGTGTCGCATCGCCGATGCCGTCCGGCGCGACGCCGTGGGCGAGACCGTCACATATGTCGTCAACCGGAACCTGAACTTCACCAACGTCTGTTACACGGGGTGCCGGTTCTGCGCGTTCGCGCAACGGGAGAGCGACCCCGATTCGTTCACCCTGAGCCTGGAACAGGTCGGCGACCGGGTCGACGAGGCCGCGGCCGCCGGCGCCACCGAGATCTGCATGCAGGGCGGGATCCATCCCGCCCTGCCCGGCACCGCCTATTTCGACCTGGCCGCCGAGGTCAAGCGCCGCCAGCCGGAGATCCATCTGCACGCGTTCAGCCCGATGGAGGTTGTCAACGGCGCGGGCCGAGCCGGGATGACCGTGGCAGGTTGGCTGGCCGCCGCCCGCGACGCCGGAGTCGACTCCCTGCCCGGCACCGCCGCCGAGATACTCGACGACGACGTCCGCTGGGTGCTGACCAAGGGGAAACTGCCGTCGTCGGCCTGGATAGAGGTCATCACCACCGCGCACACCCTGGGCATCGCCACCTCGGCGACGATGATGTACGGCCATGTGGATCGCCCCGACCATTGGGTCGATCACCTGCGCACGATCCGCGGCATCCAACAGCGCACCGGTGGGTTCACCGAGTTCGTCCCGCTGCCTTTCGTCCACCAGCAGTCCCCGATCTACCTGGCGGGGATCGCCCGTGCCGGGCCGTCGGTGCGCGACAACCGTGCGGTGCACGCCATGGCCCGGTTGATGCTGCACGGCGCTGTGGACCACATCCAATGCTCATGGGTCAAACTCGGCCCCGCCGGCTGCGCAGTGATGCTGCAATCGGGAGCCGACGACCTCGGCGGCACTCTGATGGAGGAGACGATCTCGCGCATGGCCGGCTCTGGCCACGGCAGTGCGATGACCCCGGAACAACTGGCGGACATCGCCGGTTTGGCCGGGCGGAAGTCAGCCCAGCGCGACACCGAGTACGGCATCCTCAGGCCGCGGCCTGTGGATGAACTGCCCGATCTGCCCCAAGATGTGCGGTAGCCACGGCGCGTCGTCCACAGATGTTGGATTTTCCCTTGACGGCACGTGCTTACACCCATGTAATTACAACCGCGTCGGCACGGATATCGGGCCACGCGGCATTCCGTGCCAGGGGAGAAGGAGAAACCGCGGTGGGTGACATGGTGGAGCTGCCGTTCGCGGGCAGCGAGGAGATGACATGGCAGGAGCGGGCCCTGTGCGCGCAGACTGATCCGGAGGCGTTCTTTCCGGAGAAGGGCGGCAGCACCCGGGAGGCGAAGCGGGTCTGCCTGTCGTGCGAAGTGCGGGGCGACTGCCTTGACTACGCACTGGCAAACGACGAGCGCTTCGGCATCTGGGGCGGGCTCAGCGAGCGCGAGCGCCGGCGGCTGAAGAAAGCCGCTGGCTGACCGGATCGGTTCCCTGACGGCCAAGCCGCAACACTCTTCGGATTTGCAGAATGTGAGCAGATCGTCGCTTATGTTGGCGGAGTCGTCAGGCGCCGCGCCAACGACGGTAGGGGTTCATGTTCACCGCACAGGCTGACGCTCGCCTCGCGTCGTCCGCAGTCCGCACCCGCGAGCACGACGTCACCGCAGTCCTCGTCGCCCACGACGGGCAGCGATGGCTGCCCCGCACCCTCGCGGCGCTGGCCGCGATGACGCGTGCACCGGATCGCCTGGTGGCGGTCGACACCGGCTCCGGGGACGCCACGCCAGAACTGCTGCGGGACAGCGGACTCGCCGACAACATCGTTGATCTCCCTGCTGAGGCCGGATTCGGCGAAGCTGTCGCTGCCGGCCTCGCCGCCGCAGCCGAGCCAGCCATCGACCTCACCGACGGCGGGTCGGATTCGATCAGGTGGGTGTGGCTGCTGCACGACGACTCCGCCCCGGCCCCCGATGCGCTGGCGCAGCTGCTGGAGCGGGCCGACCACTACCCGGACGCCCAGATCGTCGGTCCCAAACTCCGCGGCTGGGCGCACCCGCGGATTGTCAAGGAATGCGGTATCTGGGTCACGGCGTCCGGCCGCGAGGAGATCCGACTGGGGCCGGGCGAACTGGATCAGGGCCAGCTGGACGGGGCGATCGAGGCGATGGCCGTGAGCAGCGCCGGCATGCTGGTGCGCGCCGAACTGTGGCACCGACTCGGCGGCTTCGATCCCGGGCTTCCCTTCCACCGGGCGGATGTGAACTTCTGCCTGCGGTCGTTGCGGGCCGGGGCCCAGATCGTGGTCGCACCACACGCCCTGGTGCATCATCGCGGAGCCGAGTCGGCCGGGGTGCGTCCCGCGGACAACCACCGCGGCACCGGCCTGTTCGCGGCGCGCCGGGCTCGGGCCTACGACCGACTGGTGCAGGGGAGCGCATGGCATGTGCCCTTCCTGGCCGTCTGGCTGGTCCTGACAGCGCTGGGGCGCGGCCTGTTCTGGCTCCTGGCGCTCTCGCCGGGGCGAGCGTGGGACGACCTGTTCGGGACGCTGGCCGGGCTGCTGGCCGTGCCCAGGTGGCGGGCAGCGCGGCGGGCGCTGGCAGACGTGTCCGTTGTGACGCCGGCGCAGTTGCGCCCCCTGCGCCCGACTGCGGCCCAGCAAGCAGTCCACTATCTGGAGCTCCTCGGCCGGACCTCGGGGCGTGGCGGGACCCGCGGCGGCGGTGCCCTCAGCGGGTTTCGCTGGACCCTGAGTGCGCTGCTGATCGTTGCTCTCCCCCTTTCGGCAGCGGCGCTGTTGGCCACTGGCCACCTCTGGTTCGGGCCCGGCCGACTCGGCGGCGGGGCGCTGCTTCCCGCCCCCGATTCCGCAGCCGACATCTGGCAGTACTTCCTGTCCCCCTGGCACGAAGCAGGATTGGGATCCCCGGTGCCGTCGCCGCCCTACCTGCTGCTGGTGGCCGGCGCGGCGGTCGTGCTGTTGGGCAGCGCGACCATGGCGGTCCAGCTGCTGCTGCTGCTGGCGCCCGCGCTTGCCGGCCTCTCCGCGGCCATGGCACTGCGTGGTGTCGTGCCGCGGGGCCCCGCGATGGCGGTGGCGCTGGCCTACGGGCTGCTGCCGGCCACGATGGCTGCCACGGGTACCGGTCGGCTCGGCACCGCGCTGGCCGCCGTGCTGCTGCCTCCTGCCCTGCGCAGCCTCGCCAGGCTCAGCGGGGCAGTTGCGGCATTGCCCGCCAACGGCGCGGCGAGTGTCGGCTGGGCTGCGGTACTGAGCGCGGCCCTTGCGGCCTGTGTCCCCTTGGTCGCTGTCGCCCTGCTCGCCGCAGCGGGTGTGGTCTTCCTTTTCACGGGCAGGTGGCGGGCCGTGCTGCGAGTGTTCGGCACCGCGGCGGCGGCAGCCGCCTTCCTGTGGCCATGGACCGGATACGTCATTGCGAACCCCGGGTTGCTGCTGCTCGATGTGGGCGCCCATCCGCAGGGGCTCACCGAGCCTTCCGCCACCCCCGCATCCCTGCTGGCACTGCTGCCCGGCGGCCCGGCCATGGCGCCTCCCTTTGCGCTCGTACTGGTGGTCTTGGCCGTAGTCGCGCTGTTCCCCGCGCGGTCCCGCAACGCCGCGATCGTGGGGTGGCTGCTCATGGCGCTGGGCCTGGCCGTGGCCGTCGGCCAGACGGCCATATCGGCCACGGTGCCCTGGACGGTGGACCCGGTGGAAGCCTGGCCCGGCGCGGCCACGGTGCTGATGGGGGCCGGTGCGGCCCTGGCCGTGGCAGCGTTGGGCGTGTCGTCGCGAGGCGGCCGATGGCGGGCAGTGGTGCCCACCGTCGCAGTCGTGCTGCCGGTGGTGCTGGCGGCCGTCAGCGCCGGCTGGTGGATGTGGGATCGTGAGACCGTCGTCGCCCGGCAGGATCCGGTCAACGTTTCGGCATACGTCACCGCTGAGGCACTCGGACCCGGTGCGCCGCGTTCGGTCAGCATCGCCGGCGATCGCGAGGGCGGGTTGTCGTATCGGGTGCTGTCCGGGCTCGGTGCCCGGCTGGGTGACGCCGATGTGGCACCCGCGGCTGAATCGATGCGAGAGTTCGACCTGGCAGTGTCGCGATTGCTGACCGGTGGTGCGGCGGATTCGCTGTCCGTCTTCGCCGATGCGGCGGTGCGCTACGTCGCCGTGGACGCGCGCACGAACCGGGATCTGGCCCGCAGGCTCGATGCCGTCCCGGGACTGCGGCGCACCTCCACCGTCGCCGGCCTGGCGCTGTGGAGCGTTGACGACTGGCAGCCTCGCGTGCGGGCCGAGACGGACACCGGGGATCGGATCCCCGTGCCGGTCGCCGGCCTGGTGCCGTCGGTATCGGTGGACAGCGAACTGCCCGACCAAGCGGCCGCGATCCGGCTGGCCGAAGTGTCGGACCCGGTGTGGCAGGCCGCGGTGGGTGACACACCTCTGGCTGCAGAAGAGGCCGACGGTGTCCGCTTCGTGGTCCCGGCCGAGGTCGAGGGCCGGGTCACGGTGCAAGCCGACGGCTCGCAGCGCAACCGGTCCCTGCTCATCCCCGCAGGAGCGGCGCTGCTGTTGGTCCTGCTGTCCCTGCGCCGCAGGCGTCGCCGCTCCGACTCGGCCGCGCCGGACCCGATCATCGACCTGCGCGACAGGAGATCGAGCGACACCGGGGTGGTGCCGGGGCTGGCGATCGGAACCGGGGGTGAGGAATGAGCATGAAGAGCGCCTCGGCGGCTGCCGGCGTCGTCGCCCTCGCTCTGGGTGTGGCGGCGGCTGGTTTTGTGGTCATCGACAACAACACCGCGGTCGCCGAGGCACCCGGCGACGGGGAGCAGCGCGAGTTCATCTCCCAGCAGACCCTGGCTTGTCCGTCGGTACCTGCCGGGTCCGGGCGCACCGGCTGGACTACGGCGGTCGCCGTCCCCGGGGTCCCCGGAGTCTCCGGTCCAGGGGTGCTGCGGGTCGGGGCCCTCGGCCGCAAGGGCCGGGTCGCCCAGACCGACTCCGCCGGGACCACGATCGTCCGGCCGCTGTCCGACTCCGCCGCCTCCCGGGTATCAGCCGAGCGGGGTCTCGCACCGGGGCTGGTCTCGGCCTCACTGTCGCGGGACGGCGGCGGCGAGGGCAAGGGAATCGCTAGCAGCCCCTGCCTGGCTGCGGACAGCGACATCTGGCTGGCAGGCGGCGGCGCAGGTGAGGGACAGCGGGACACCCTGGAACTGGCCAACCCCACGACCACCGCCGCCATAGTCGACTTGTCCGTGTACGGCCGCGGCGGCGAGCTCGAGGTCAGGGGGACCCAAGGGATAGTTGTACCCGCCGGCAAGGTCGAGTCGGTGCGCCTGGATGCCCTTGCGCCCGGTGTCGCCGACGCCGTCGTGAGGGTGCGCACCACGGTCGGCATCGTGACCGCTGCAGTGATCGACGACCGGATGGACGGGCTGACCCCCCGCGGGACCGAGATCATCCCCCCGGCCGCGGACCCGCAGTCGGACATCGTCACCGCGCCGATTCCCGCCGGCCCCGGCACGCGGCGGCTGGTGCTGTTCGCCCCGGGCGGCGCCGGCACAGCGACACTGTCCGCGATCACTCCCGACGGGACAGTTGCGCTCCTGGCGGACACCGAGATCTCGCTGAAGCGGCGACACGTGTCCGGATTCGACCTGACCGAAGAGCTTGCCGGCCGCGCCGCGGCCCTGCGCATCAGCGCCACCACCCCCGTGGTGGCGGCCGTTTCGGCAGCCAGCGACCCTGACGCCGAGGCGGCCCTCGCCAACGCTGCCGCCGTGCAACGCGCCGAGCAGGCCATCGAAGATGCCAAGGGCGCCGCGCAGCGCAGGGACGCCGAAGCGGCGCTCGCCAAGGCCGAGAAGCGAGACGCCATACCGCCGGGCGAAGACCTCGCCTGGTTCGCGGCCGCATCGCCCCTGGTCGGCACCGGCGCGGTGACCGGACTGCGATCGGACACCCAGGTCCGCATCCTGCTCAGCGCACCCGAAGGTGACACCAGTGCGACCGTCCGTGTGCTGCCCGGTGCGGCCGAGCCGGCGGATCTGCTGCCCGGCACCGATGTCGAGGTGAAGGGGGGTACCACCGCCCAACTCCGGGTCGCCGCGCCGAAGGGTGCGGAGGTGTTCACCGTGGTTGTGGAGCCTTCTGGGGACTCGCAGCCGTTGGTGGCGGGCCACGTGCAGCGCGGTGAAGATGGGGCGATCACCGGGTACGGCATCCGGGCCCTGCCGGCATGGGTTGCGCTGCCCCGGGCGGCACCGGACTACAGCTCCGGCTGACCCCGGCCGCCGCGACACGGACCCCAATCCGCGTCTCCGGGGTGATCGGGGGGTATTTTCTGTGGGTGAGCCCCGCCCGCCGATGCAGCAAACCATCGTGCACCAAACCCGCCGTGGCAACGCTCACCTACGTCTACGCCGACTGCACCGCGGTTCTGGGTCCCCTGGCGACCTACGCTGAACCCCACTGCTACGACCTGTGCCAGAGCCACAGCGAGCGCCTCACCGCACCCCGGGGCTGGGAGGTTGTGCGCCTGCAGCACGACCCGGACGCATTGCGGCCCAGCAGCGACGACCTCGAAGCACTGGCGGAAGCCGTGCGGGAGGCGGGTCGGCCACGCCAGGCGGACAATCCTGCCGACACGGGAACGCCGCCGGGCACCCTCGAAGTCACCCGACGTGGACACCTACGGGTGCTGCGCGACGCCGAGGGATGATCCTGTTGGTGCGTCCACTCCAGGCCTAGCGGTAGTCTGCAGCCCGTGCGCGATCTAGATGCGATCATCAAGGCCTACGACGTCCGCGGCACGGTGCCCGACCAGTTGGACGCCCACCTGGCCCGGGACGTGGCCGCGGCATTCGTGGCGGTAGTGGACGCGGCCACCACGGCCGGGGGTCCGGGTGCGGTGGTTGTGGGTCGCGACATGCGCCCCAGCGGGCCGGACTTGGTCGAGGCTTTCAGCGAGGGCGTCTGCTCCCAGGGCTGTGATGTGATCGACATCGGGCTGTGCTCCACCGACGGGCTGTACTTCGCGTCCGGCCGCCTGGGACTCCCGGGGGCCATGTTCACCGCGAGCCACAACCCCGCGCAGTACAACGGCATCAAACTGTGCCGCCCCGGCGCCGCCCCCGTCGGCCGCGACACGGGTTTGGCCGAGATCAAGCAGATGATCGCGACCGGCGGCCTGCCGCAGTCGGCCGCGACCGCCGGAAGCGTGCGCCGGCGGGACATGCTCGCCGACTACGCGAAGTTCCTGCGCAGTCTGGTGGACCTGTCCGGCATCAGGCCGCTTCGGGTGGTCGTGGATGCGGGCAACGGCATGGGCGGCCTCACCGCACCGGCAGTCCTGGGAACAGCCGCCGGACTGCCGCAGCTGCCGGTGACCGTCCTGCCGATGTACTTCGAACTTGACGGGTCGTTCCCGAACCACGAGGCCAATCCGATCGACCCGGCCAACATGGCGGATCTGCAGCAGCGGGTGCGCCAGGTCGGGGCTGACTTGGGCCTGGCATTCGACGGTGACGCTGACCGCTGCTTCGTAGTGGATGAGCGCGGCGAACTTGTCAGCCCCTCGGCCATCACGGCCATGATCGCGGCCAGGACACTGGCTGCGGAGCCGGGGGCGACCATCATCCACAACTTGATCACCAGCCGCACGGTGCCCGAGACCGTCGCCGAACTCGGCGGAACCGCCGTGCGCACCCGCGTGGGGCATTCGTTCATCAAAGCCACGATGGCGGCTACAGGTGCGGCTTTCGGCGGCGAGCACTCGGGGCACTTCTACTTCCGCGACTTCTGGCGAGCAGATTCGGGGATGCTGGCGGCCATGCACGTGTTGTCGCTGTTGGGCTCGTCGCCGAGCACGATGTCGGAGCTCGTCAGCGGCTATCAGCGCTATGTCGCATCCGGGGAGATCAACTCCGAGGTCGCCGACACCGGCGAGGCCCTCATGCGGGTGCGTTCCGCCTTCGAGACGCGTGCAGACGTGGATGACCTCGACGGACTGACTTTCACCGCCGATGGCTGGTGGTTCAACGTGCGCCCGTCCAACACCGAACCGTTGCTGCGCCTCAACGCGGAGGCAGCCGACGCGGACACGCTGGACGGGCTCACCGAGGAGGTCCTAGCCGTGATCCGGGAGGAACCGCGTGGCTGAAGCACATCTGCTGGGACTCGATCCCCTGCTGCTGGACCTTCTGCGGTGTCCGCTGCCACATCACGCCCCGCTGCGCATCGACCCACAGGCCGGCACCCTGGTCTGCACCGAATGCGGCGCCGCCTTCCCCGTCATCGACGGGCTGCCCGTGATGCTGGTCGAGGAAGCAGATCCGGGGCCGGGGTTGTGACTCCGGAACCCGCCGTCCTGCGCGGCGCGCTGCGCGACTACGACTGGGGCGTCGTGGACGGCATGCGGGAATGGGGGGCTGCCGCCGACGGGGCGCCACACGCGGAGTTGTGGTTCGGCTGCCACCCCGCCGCCCCGTCGCCGCTGCGCGAGCATCCCGGGCGGACCCTCGTGGATGAATGGGGCGGCGGCAAGACTCCGCTGCTGACCAAGATCCTCGCCGCCGCCACCCCGCTGTCGCTGCAGGTCCACCCGACTGCCGCCGTCATCGCCGGGTGGCGGGACGATCCAGCCGCCGGCAGGCTGCTGCAAGATCCGGTGGAGAAGACCGAGATGCTCATTGCGGTGCAGCCGTTCACCTGCCTCGTGGACTGGCGCCCGGCGGCCGCTGCCCACCGGGTGCTGGCCGCGACCGGCGCGGACGCCCAGGTTCTGGATGTGCTGGCCGCCGGCGACATGCCGGGCGCCGCACGGCTGCTGATCGGCCCACACCCGGTGGTCCGCACCGGCCCGCAGTGGTCGGCGGCGTTCCGGGCCGCAGAGTCCAGCGAGGTCGCAGTCGCCGCGATGGACCGCGTCACGGCCAGATTCGGCACCGATCCCGGCGTCGCCGTCGCCGCGCTGCTGCAACCGCTGCTGCTCCAGCCGGGCGACGCCGTGTACGTTCCCGCGGGTGTACCCCACGCCTATGTCCACGGTCTGGGCGTGGAGGTGATGACATCCTCGGACAACGTCCTGCGGCTCGGGCTCACGAGCAAGACCGTCGCCGTGCCGTACGCCCTGGCGGCGCTGGAGCCGGCCCGGTCGGCGGTCGTCGCGCGTTCCCCCGCCTCTGGGCGGTACAGCTTTGCCGGCGCGCCTTTTTCGGTGACCGTAGCGGCGACGGACGGGGTCGAATCCCCGTCGGGGCGGTACCGCCTGGTGCTCGCGCTCGAGGGACGGAGCAGTGTCGTGACCAACTCCCGCCGCTACGACTTGAGTCCGGGCGACGCACTGGCCATACCGGCGGCATCGGGTGTCGCGACAGTGTCGGTGGCCGGCCAGGCCGTCGTGGTCCGGGCGGCGCGATGAGCACCGGAGGTGGGATGCGCGCCGTATTCGCGGCGCTGGCAGCAAACGTCGGTATCGCCGTGTCGAAGTTCGTGGCGTTCATCGTCACCGGCTCCTCCTCGATGCTGTCGGAGGCCATCCACTCGTTGGCCGACTCGGGCAATCAAATCCTGTTGCTCATCGGGAACAAGCGCGCCCAGCGGCAGCGCAGCGAGAGCCACCAGTTCGGCTACGGTCGCGTGCGCTACGTGTACGCCTTCCTGGTCGCGATCGTGCTGTTCCTCGTGGGCGGGCTGTTCTCGCTGTATGAGGGATTCCACAAGATCCAGCACCCGGAGGAGTTGGACAGCCCCGTCGTCGCCTTCGTAGTGCTGTTCGTCGCCATGACGCTGGAGGGCTTGTCGCTGCGCACAGCGATGCGCGAGTCGAAGAAGACGCGCGGGCGAAAATCCATCCTCCGGTTCGTGCATGAGACTCGCCAGCCGGAGTTGCCGGTCGTCATGTTGGAGGACATGGGGGCGCTGGTCGGGCTGGTGTTCGCCTTGTTCGGAATCAGCATGGCAACCGTCACCGGCGACGGCCGATGGGACGGCCTGGGGGCGGCCGGAGTCGGTGTGCTGCTGGTCGTGATCGCGGTGTTCCTGGCGTTCGAGATGTCGTCGATGCTCACCGGCGAGAGCGCCCTGCCGGAGGAGCAGCGCGCCCTTGCCGCGGCGATCGGCGACACCGATGGTGTTGACCGGGTCATCCACCTGCGCACGCTGCACATCGGCCCGGACGAAGTCCTGGTGGCGGCGAAGATCGGGGTCGCCGCAGATCACACCGGGGCGCAGATCGCAGCACTCATCGACGCCGCGGAAGTCCGATTGCGCGCCGCCGTGCCCGGCAAGTCGTTGGTGATCTACCTGGAACCGGACATCTTCCGAGACGGCCCCCATGGCGAAGGCGGCCGCCAACCCGAACCGCGGGCGGGGGAGTCCGGCGCCTGACCGGGTTCCGTGGCACAATGCTGGCGCGGACCATCGAAGCCTCGTGCCGTTCGTGCAACTGACCGTGACAGCGGCCACTCGTTGCCGCAACCGCCGAGGAGAAGTATCAGATGACGCTTGAGTACAAAGTCGCAGACCTGGGGCTCGCCGAATTCGGACGCCGGGAGATCAGGCTCGCCGAACATGAGATGCCTGGCCTCATGGCCATGCGCACCGAGTACGCGGAAAGCCGGCCCCTGGCCGGCGCCCGGATCACGGGATCGCTGCACATGACGGTGCAGACCGCCGTGCTGATCGAGACGTTGACCGCGCTCGGCGCCGAAGTGCGCTGGGCGTCGTGCAACATCTACTCCACGCAGGACCACGCTGCCGCTGCAGTCGTCGTCGGGCCCAACGGAACCGCCGCGGAGCCCGCGGGGGTGCCGGTGTTCGCCTGGAAGGGGGAGACGCTCGAAGAGTATTGGTGGTGCACCGATCGTGCGCTGGACTGGGCCGACGAGCGCCCCAACATGCTCCTCGACGATGGGGGCGACGCGACGCTGTTGATCCACAAGGGCGTGGAGTTCGAGAAGGCTGGGGCAGTGCCGCAGCCCACCGAAGCTGACAACGAGGAATACCGCGTGGTGCTGTCTCTGCTGCGCCGGACGTTGGCCGACAACCCGACCCGGTGGACGG
>JAQAZZ010000227.1:0-18995 GCA_032127075.1 Micrococcales bacterium
CCTGCCGCCTGCTCGGGAGCAGCTCCCCTCGGGGCGCGACGGGCAGGACGGTGAAGAGCCCTAGGGACAGCCGCAGTGCGGCGGTCATTCGTGCGCCGCGGCTGTGCCGACCGAGGTGGCTTCCGAGACTCCCGCCGCCGCGAAGGTGGCCATCTGAGATGCGGCCGCCAGCGCCGACTGGACCACCGGCAGTGCAGTCAGTGCGCCGGATCCCTCGCCGAGCCGCATGGACAGCGACAAGATCGGGTCCAGGTCCAGGTGATCCAGCGCGATCCGGTGCGCCGGCTCGGCCGACAGGTGGCCGGCCAACCACCAGCGCCGCGCCCCCGGGGACATCACCTCTGCTACCAGTGCGGCCGCGGCGACGACCATGCCGTCGAGCAGCACTGGGGTGCCGCGCAGCGATGATTGCGATAGGAAGCCCGCCATGGCGGCCAGGTCGGCGCCGCCGACCTGGCTCAAGAGCCTGGTCGGGTCCGGCCGCCACTGCCTGCTTCGCCACAAGCCATCGCGGATCGCCGCGGCTTTGCGCATCCAGGTGTTGTCGTCGATCCCCGTCCCCCGGCCGCAGACCGAGACCGTGTCCGCGCCCGCGACCGCGGCGATGAGCACCGCGGCGGGGGTCGTGTTGCCGATGCCCATGTCACCGGCGATCAGCAGTTCCGTCCCCGAGTCGATCTCTTGATCCGCGACCCGGGCACCCAGTTCGATGGCCGCCACGGCTTCAGCGACCGATAGCGCGTCTGCGCGGTCCAGTGGGGCACTCGACCGGCGGATGCGGTCAGCCGCGACCTTCGGTGGCACCGCCAGGCCTGCGTAGTCGGAGTCGACTGCGGCGTCCACCACCCGGACCGTTGCGCCGTTGCGCTCGGCCAACACGTTGGCGGCGGCGCCCCCGGCGAAGAAGTTGGCGACCATCTGTGCCGTCACGTCGGCCGGGTAAGCCGATGTGCCGGCCGTTCGGGCGACGCCGTGGTCGCCGGCGAAGATCAGTAGGCGGACCTGCTGGAAAGGGTGCGGCGGAGTACGGCCCTGCACCCCGGCCGCCCACACCGCGATGTCCTCCAGCCGCCCCAGCGATCCGGGCGGTTTGGTCAACCGGTCGAGATGGGCGGCCGTGGCGTCTCGATAGCTCTGATCGGGATCCGTGGGCTGTGCGTTCACCGTCAATGCCCCCCTGCTGGCTTGATCGGCACCATGCAACCGGCGACCACGAGGCTGACTTCGTCGCAGGCGGCGGCGACGGCCGCATTGCAGGTACCCAGCAGGTCGCGGAAGACCCGGCCGGACCCGGTTGCGGGCACAACGCCGCTGCCCACTTCGTTGCTGACCAGCACCAGGCCACCCGCGGAGTCGGCCACCGCCGCCGCCAGTTCGGCCACCCGGGCCTCCGCCGCGGTGACGGCCGATGCCTGCGCGGCGGGATCGCCCGTCCAGGCGCCCAGGTCGTCGAGGGTGTGGCTCAGCCAGAGCGTGAGGCAGTCGATGAGTACCGGTTGCTCCGGCGAGGCCTTGCCGATCCACGTCGGCAGATCCTGGGTTGCCACGGTCCGCCAGTGCCGGGGCCGGCGCCTCTGGTGCTGATCGATGCGCCGCTCCCATTCGGGGTCGTCGGCGGATCGGCGCGATGTGGCGACGTAGGTGGTGGGGAAGTCCCGCACCAGGATTTCGGCCGCGGTGCTCTTACCCGAACGCGCCCCCCCGAGCAGAAGGATCCGCCCCGCTGGGTTCACTGGATCAGCAATTCCGCTATCTGCACGGCGTTGAGCGCCGCCCCCTTTCGCAGGTTGTCGTTGCTCACGAACAGAACCAAACCGCGGCCGTCGGGCACGGAGCTGTCCTGGCGCAACCGGCCCACAAAGCTGGGGTCGTTGCCAGCGGCGGCCAGCGGCGTCGGGATCTCATCGATGACCACGCCGGGTGCGGCCGCCAGAAGATCCGCCGCCGCAAGTGGGTCGATCGGGTCGGCGAACTCGGCGTTGATGCTGAGTGAGTGGCCCGTGAAGACCGGCACCCTTACACACGTGCCGCTGACCAGAAGGTCGGGAATCCCGAGGATCTTGCGACTCTCGTTGCGCAGTTTCTGTTCTTCATCGGTCTCCCCGGAACCGTCGGCGACCAGGTTCCCGGCCAGGGGAAGGACGTTGAACGCGATCGGGCGAGCGTAGACCTCGGGCTGCGGGAGCTGCACAGATCCGGGCGAGTGGGTCAAGGCCTCGGCGCTGCCGGCCAGCGCGCTGACCTGCGAGTCGAGTTCCTGCACTCCGGCCAGACCGCTGCCGCTGACCGCCTGGTAGGTGCTCACCACCATGCGGCGCAATCCGGCTGCTTCGTGCAGCGGCTTCAGCACGGGCATCGCTGCCATGGTCGTGCAGTTGGGGTTGGCGATGATTCCCTTGCGAGCTTCGCTGACTGCGCCCGGATTGACCTCGCTGACGATCAGCGGTACATCCGGGTCCATCCGCCAGGCACTGGAGTTGTCGATGACAGTGACTCCCGCCTCGGCGAACCTCGGCGCCAACTCCCGCGAAGCCGCGCCCCCGGCGGAGAACAGCGCAATGTCCAGGCCGCCGGGGTCAGCCGTGGCGGTGTCCTCCACCTCGATGTCGGTGCCGTCCCACTCCACCGTCTTGCCGGCAGAGCGTGCTGAGGCGAAGAGCCGCAGCTGGGTCACTGGAAACCGCCGTTCAGCAAGGATGTCCCGCATCACGCGGCCGACTTGGCCTGTAGCTCCGACCACTCCGATTCGCATCCACCCAGAGTATCTGTGTCCTGGCCCGTTCCCACCGGCCCTCGGTGTCCAGGCCATCGGCGTGTACTCTCGCAGGGAACCGAACACGTCCGACGTTCAGGGGAAGCCGGTGCAAATCCGGCGCTGACCCGCAACCGTGAGCCTCAGCCGAGGCAAGCCGGATCGCCTGACGGACGCGAACGGCTCCAACCGTCGAGGCAAGCGGAGCGGAGTCCGGATTCCCGGAATCGCACGCACTCCCGTCCCAGGGACAGGTGTGTGCGGCCCGGGCGGACCTATGTCCTGCGGGTCCGCTGAGGAGAGGGAATCCATGTCGAACCGATCAACAATGACAGCCGCGGCAACCGCATTGGCGGCATGTTCTGTGATGCTGTCCGGGGTGGCCCCTTCGACCGCCGCAATCCCCGCAAGCGGCCCCGCGGACACCGGGCTGTACGGATCGCAGGACCCCACCTACGACGGCGTCTACCGGCAGAGCCTCGCAATCATCGGCCTCGCCGCGGCGGATCGCCGGGTCCCCAAGCGTGCCGGGGGCTGGCTGGTGGACCAGCAGTGCCGCAACGGCTCCTTCCAGGCCTACCGACCGGACCCGGAGGCGACGTGTGACAAGTCCGACCCCGTGAGTTTCACCGGACCGGACACCAACTCAACCGCGACGGCGGCCATGGCCCTGTACGCAACGGATGACGAACAACGGGCTGGGGCAGCGATTCGCTGGCTGCGCCGGGTGCAGAACCCCGATGGTGGTTTCCCCTTCGTCAAGGGCGGCGACGCGGACGCCAACAGCACCGGGCTGTCATTGGCCGCGATCCGGGCGGCGCGGCCCACCGCCGCCAACACCAGGGTCCTGGCACGTGGCGAGAAGTTCCTGTCCAAGCTCCAGCTCCGCTGTTCCGCCAAACGGTCCATGAGGGGTTTGTTGTCCTTTCAGGCTGAGCCCGAGACCGCCAACGACCTGGCGACCGTGCAAGCAGCCCTCGGCCTGATCACGACATTGCCGATCCGCCCAGCCGAACTGCCCGACGCCGGCGGTCCGATCCGCTGCCGCGGCGGCAAGGCCACCGGGAGGCCGGACGTCGCCTCGGCCGCGCTGGCTGCGGTCAAGAAGCGGCTGAAGGCGACGGGCGGTCTGCTGCCCAGCGGACTGGGCGCGGGCTCGGATCCGTCGGCCACCGCCCAGGCAGTTCTGGCCCTGGTCGCCGCGGACATCTACCCGAAGCAGTCCGCCAAAGCCGCCCGTCGCCTGGCGGGCGTGGCCGACACCTACACCGGCGTCGATGAGGCGGCCGTTCCCGGCGCCCTCGGCACCCTGCTGATGGTCGCCGCCGCCACTGACCTCGACCCGCGCGACTTCGGCGGGGTGGATCTGGTCAAGGTGCTGGCGAAGTCACGGCGATGATGCTGCGCCGCAGCATGGCGGCTCCCCGCGGCAGTGCCTTCGCCGCGGCGGCGATCGTTGTCGCGGCCAGCCTCGTGGTTGCACCCGCGGGGCAGGCGGCCGCCTACCGGTACTGGACCTACTGGTCCGGCAGCGGGGCCGGGTGGACCTTCTCCCAGGTGGGGCCGGCGTCTTCAGTGCCCCGGGACGGTGGTGTCGAGGGGTGGCGGTTCGCGGTCAGCACCGGTGTCCGGGGGCAGGACGCCGAGCCGCGCCTACCTGCGGGGGAGGCCTTCGACCGGTTCTGCGGTGACGTCGGCCCGAAAGCAGGGATGAAGCGGGTCGCGGTGGTATTCGACTTCGGCGATTCGGCCGACGCCCCGCCTGGGCAGACCGCTCCGC
The DNA here is from genome assembly GCA_032127075.1 of Micrococcales bacterium. Taxonomy (GTDB): domain Bacteria; phylum Actinomycetota; class Actinomycetes; order S36-B12. The sequence goes on from JAQAZZ010000227.1 coordinate 4,533, forward strand.
AGGCTCGTGGAACCTGTGCGCAGGTTCCCAAGGGCCACACCGGCGGGCAGGTACTTCAGCAGGTAGCCGACTTCCGGGTCGAGGGCGGGCTGGTCTGCGCGATTGCCGGCTACCCGGCGGGGGAGTGCGCCCCGGCGGTGGCCGACCCCGCTTCCCCGACCGCGGCTTCCCCGACCGCGGCCGAGAGCCCCAAGCCCGCGCGGCGGACCCCAGGCGCCTCCCGCAGCCCCCGCGGGGCGGCGAGCAGTCCGGCGGTTCCCCAGGAGAAGCGCCGTGGAGTGGGACAGGAGTCGCTGGATTCCGGAACATCCGGAGGGCCACGGCGTGCTGCGGCCGCCACAGGAACATCCCCCTCGTCGGCGTCGCCGCCCGCAAGCGCCGGCAAGGCGCCGACGCCCAATACCCGAAGCGGTTCCGGGGAGACGCCGCGCGGTGCAAAGACCGATGGCGGGCGGGAAGATGCCGATCGCCCGGAGGCTACGCCCAGCGGCAGCGCGTCCGCCGTTGGGACATCCGCCCCCGCGCCTTCGGCCACCGAGTCCCAACCGACATTCATTGCGGAACAAGCGAGGAGCGAAGAGCAGGCCACTGCTCCGGGGGCGTGGTCCCTGCTCGCCCTCGCGCTCCTGCTCGGCCTCGGCGGGTGGGCGATCAGCCGGTTCGCCCGCAGCCGGTAGCCGCCAGCCGCTGGCCGCGTGTGGTGCGCCCAATAGCCGCCACAGATCAGCGCGGTGGATCAGGCGTCCGACAACGACATCGGGCCGTACACTTTCCGCTCTTCCTCGAACAGGCTCACGCCGGCGACCCCCCCGTCGCGCAACTCACGCCAGGACTCACCCAACCAGGTCTCCGCGTCGGACTGGCTGGGAAACTGCTGGACACCCGTCGCGGGCTGCATCGAGGATCCGTCCGCGGATTCATAGCGCCAATGCCAAGACACATCGTGACTGTATCGGAGGCTGGCTGGCTCCGGGTGGAACTGTGCCCCGGTCTGCCCCACCTGCCGGGCTGCCCACCCTGCCGGCCTGCCCCACCTGCCCCGCCTACCCCACCTGCCCCGGTCTGCCCCACCTGCCGGCCTACCCCACCTGCCCCGCCTACCCCACCTGCCGGGTCTGCCCCGGGCCTGCCCCACCTGCCCCAAAATGGCCCCCAGGAGCGGCGTGTCGGGCGCAATTGTGGGCCATTTTGGGGCAGACAACGGTCGTGTCCGCGTCCGGAAGGTGCCGGGGTCGGTCAGGGGCGTTCGGTTGGCGAGCGGGTCATGGCCGGGTCCCGCACGATGGAGTCGCCCAACACGTCATCAACGGCGCTCAACAGGTCGGCGTCCAGTTCCACGCCGACGGCGCGGATGTTCTCACGGACCTGGGCGGCCTTGGTGGCGCCGATGATCGCCGCTGAGACGCCGGGCTGCTGCAGCACCCAAGCCAGCGACAGCTGCGCGAGGCTCAGGCCGGCCTCATCGGCCAGGGTGCCCAGCCGCTCGACCTTCTCCAGCAAGCCGGGCTGCTCCAGCCATCGCTTGACGAAGTAGGAGCCCTCTTTGGATTCGGCCCGGGAACCGGGCGGCGCCTCAGTGCCCGGCCGGTATTTTCCGGTGAGCACTCCCTGCGCCAGCGGCGACCACACAATCTGCCCGATGCCGTAGTCGGCGCAGGTCGGCACCACCTCTGCTTCGATGACCCGCCACAGCATGGAGTACTGCGGCTGGTTGGATACGATCCGGTCCAGCCCCATGTCGTCGGCGATGGTCACGGCTGCGGCGATCTGTTCGGCCGTCCACTCCGATACCCCGATGTACTGGACTTTGCCCGATCGCACGAGGTCATCGAACGCCCGCAGCGTCTCCTCCAGGGGGGTCGCCACATCGAAACGATGTGCCTGGTATAGGTCGATGTAGTCGGTTCCCAGCCGCCGCAACGAGTTCTCCGCCGAGCGGATGATGTGTTTGCGGGACAACCCCACATCGTTGGCTCCCGGGCCCGTGGGCCAGAAGACCTTGGTGAATACCTCCAGCCCATCGCGGCGCTGCCCCTTCAGGGCACGGCCCAGGACCTCTTCGGCCCGCGTCCCGGCGTACACATCAGCGGTGTCGAACGTCGTGATCCCCGCCTCCAGCGCGGCGTGGACGCACTCCTTGGCCTGCTTCTCCTCCACCTGGGAGGCGTGGGTGATCCAGTTGCCGTAGGCCAGGGCGCTGACCTTCAACCCGGACCCGCCCAAATGCCGATACTCCATATGTGCCCCTCTGCGGATGCCGTGCCCGCCGCGGGTGCGGCGCGACTACTTCTGCCGAGTCTGCACCGGCTGGCCGCCCGGGCGCACCCTGGGCGGGGGGATCCGCAGCCGGCGGATCTGCATCAGCCGCATCGCGGCGTAGAACGTGCAGCCCTTGCGGTCGGCCTTGTCGGGGAACTTCTGCTTCAACTGGCGGTTCAGCGAGTACAGCGCCCAGGTGACATCGAGAATCACCAGGCCGAAGATCACGAACCACAGCAGCGAGACGACCCCCTTGACCTCCGGGCTCTGCACCAACCCGGCCAAGAGGATGCCCACAGCCAGGAAAAGGAAGAACTCGCTCAGCCGACGCTTGCCGTCGATGAAATCGCGGGTGAACGCTTTGGCGGGTCCGCGATCTCGGGCGGGGAAGTACCGCTCGTCGCCCGACATCAGGCCCGCGCGGGCGTCCATCCGCTCCTCCCGCTGGCGTGCCTTCATGGCCTTCTTTGCGGCCTTGGGGTCCGCGGGGTTCTTCAGGGCCTGCTTTCGCTGTGCCTCGGCGTCCTTGCGCGACGGCGTCGGCCTTCCCTTGGGCGCCTGCGCCGGAGCAATGCCCGGACCAGCCGCGGATGCGTCTGGCTGGACCGAGTCGGTGGAATCGGACTGGCTGCGGCGACCGAACATGGCACTCAGGATAACCTGAGGTGGCTGGCGCGCGGTCCGACCGATCGCTAGCGTGGCAACGGGTGTTCTCTAGGGAAGGCAAACCCATGGGCTTCTGGCAGCGCTTCACCATGATCTTCAAGTCGAAGGCCAACAAGATGTTGGACAAGGCCGAGGACCCGAGGGAAACCCTCGACTATTCCTACGAGAAGCAGTTGGAGTTGCTGCAGAAGGTGCGCCGCGGCGTGGCGGACGTGGCCACCAGCCGCAAGCGTGTGGAACTGCAGATGCAGGGCCTGCAGTCGCAGGCGGACAAGCTCACCCAGCAGGCCAAAGCCGCGCTCGCCGGCGGCCGGGAGGATCTCGCACGAGAGGCACTCACCCGGCGCAGCGGGTTGGCGATGCAGATCGCGGACCTTCAGGCGCAGCTGGCGCAGTTGCAGGGCCAAGAGGAGAAGATGGTCGATGCTTCGCAGCGGCTGCAGACCAAGATCGACACCTTCCGCACCCGCAAGGAGACGATCAAGGCCCAATACTCCGCGGCAGAGGCAACGACCAAGATCAACGAGGCCTTCTCCGGAGTCTCGGAGGAACTGTCGGACGTCGGCATGGCGATTCAGCGGGCCGAGGAGAAGACGGCCAACATGCAGGCTCGCGCGGGCGCGATCGACGAGTTGATGGCCTCGGGGGCGCTGGAGGACTTCACCGGCACCACCAAGGACAACCTGACCCGCGAGTTGGAGGCGATGGCGTCGGAGAACGACGTGGAGTCCGAACTGGCCTCCATGCGCGCAGAGATCGGCGGCCCCGCCGCGCCGGCCGCGATCGACGGCGGGTCCACGACAGCTGGAGCGGCAGACGTAGTGGCCGACACCGAAGAACCATCCACCGGCGGATCGAACTGAGCAGGGAGTCCATCATGATCATTCGTATCCAGGGCGAGGGGCAGTACCGTCTGGCCGACTCCGAGCTGGATGAGATCAACCGGCTCGACGCGGCGCTGGAAACGGCGCTGAAGTCGCAAGACGAGGGATTCACTGAGGCGCTGGCCGCGCTGCTGGCCGAGGTCCGCACCGCCGGGGTCGAGATGGCCGACGACGAGTTGGTGGCGAGCGACGTGATCCTGCCCGCCGCCGATGCCACGGCCGAAGAGGTCCACGCCATGCTGGGCGACGACGGATTGGTGCCGGGCTGAGCGCCATCCGTATCGCCGACTACTCGGGCGGCTCGCTGGCTGACCGGGCGCGCCGCCGCCGCATGGAAGAACTGCATCGGCGTTTCCCCGATCTGGCTCGGCTCCATGTCATCGATCTGGGGGGCCTGAGCGCCTTCTGGTCGGGCGTGGATCCGCATCCGCGCCGGGTCACAGTTGTGAACCTCCAACCGGACGAGCCCGGCGCCGATTGGATCGACTGCGTGCAAGCCGATGCCTGCACCAGTCGCCTGGCTCCGGCGGATCTGGTGGTGAGCAACTCCCTGATCGAACACGTCGGCGGTGCCGCCCAGCGGCGCGCACTGGCCGACAATGTGCGCCGACTCGCGCCCCGCCACTGGGTGCAGACGCCCAACCGGTACTTCCCCATCGAACCGCACTGGCTCTTCCCCGGCTTCCAGTTCCTCCCGCTGCGCGCGCGCACCGAGGTGGCCTTCCGCTGGAAGCGGGGCCATATTCGCGCAGCCAGCAGGCAGGAGGCCCGCACCGAGGCGGCGGGCGTCGAACTGCTGACGGCCCGGCAGCTGCGGGCGCTGTTTCCCGATTCCGAGATCTGGCGTGAGCGGTTCGCCGGGATGACCAAGTCGATCGTCGCGGTGAAGGCTTCCTGAAGAGACCCACGGGTGCCACTTGGGCGGCTGGTGCCCGGCACCTGGGTGTGCCGGTTGCCGCTACGCGCTGGGCGCAACCGGCTGACGGGTGCGCGGCACTTTTGTCGGGCAAGATGTAGATGTGGCCAAGACGCGATACGCCAGTGACCCCGGCCTCACGAGGCGCATGATCGCAACGATGGGCGGGCTGTCCGTCCTATACGTGATCGTTGTAGTCCTGCTGATCGCGCTGGGTTTCAGCGCAATCTTCGTGCTCGTCATCGCCGGGGGCATGATCTTCGCGCAGTGGTACTTCTCCGACTCCATGGCCCTGCGCTCGATGAAGGCGCATGTCGTGACACCCGAGCAAGCGCCGCAGCTGCACGGCATGGTGGATCGGTTGTGTGTGCTCGCCGACATGCCCAAACCGCGGCTGGCGATCGCCGACACCGATATCCCCAACGCCTTCGCGACCGGACGCAGCCCCGAGAGGTCGGTGGTGTGTGTGACCACGGGCCTGCTGCGCCGCGTTGACCGCGACGAGTTGGAAGGGGTGCTGTCGCACGAGCTGTCCCACGTGGCTCATCGGGACGTGACCGTGATGACCGTGGCCTCCTTCGCCGCGATCGTGGCCGGACTGCTCATCCGCACGGCGATGTGGGGCGGCCTCATGCGGGACCGTCGCGACAACAACACCGCACTGGTCTTCTTGGCAGTGGTTGTCGTATCGGCCCTGGTGTATGTGCTGTCGTATGTGTTGACCGCGTCGCTGTCGCGCTACCGGGAACTCTCGGCGGACCGCGCTGGCGCCCTGCTGACGGGCAATCCCAACGGTCTGGCCTCAGCGCTGCAGAAGATAAGCGGCGACATCGCGCAAATCCCTACCCGGGACCTGCGCGAGATGGAGCCGGTGTCGTCGCTGGCGTTCTTCCCAGCCCTGGGGCGGGGCAGGGGGTTCGACCTGGCCAGACTGTTCGCCAGCCATCCGCCGCTGGACAAGAGGATGGAGAACCTGGCCAAGGTGGCCGCGGAGCTGGGGCAGTAGTGGGCTTCCTCGACGGGATCCTGGGGCGCAAGAAGCCCGCACAGCCGGACCTGGACCAGATCTTCCAACTCCCCAGCGCCGGAATCACTCTGCAGGCGTCGTTGGACTTCACCCCGGTCGGCGTGGGTTCGGTGGCATTCCGGGCACCGCAGGGCCGCGCGTTCGCCGAGGTCCAGCAGGAGATCCAGGACCTGCTCGATGCCGACGGCGGGCCGAAGGTGGAAGCGGTCACCGACGACTTCGGCTACACCTGGCTGGTCGTGCGCACGGACCCCTCAGACCTGGCCGGGCTCGTCACCGACCTGCACGCGATCAACTCCACGCTCAAGGACACCGGCTTCGGTTCGACCCTGCTGTGCTCGCTGGTCGCCTTCCGCGGGCCGAAGGGCGAGACCCTCGGGATGGTCTACCTGTTCAAGCAGGGGAAGTTCTATCCCTTCGTCCCCAAACCCGCCGGTGCGGGGGAGCAGCCCGGGCGCGACAACATCATGGAGATCCAGGTCCGCGACCTCCTCACCGGCGAGCTGAGCATCGAACCCGACCTGGGCCGATGGTTCGCCGTGTGGGGCGCCCCGGGGCTGCACTGACGCTGCCGCCCCTTGCCGCCAGTATTTGGCGGAATCGACCGCCAGCGACGCTTCGCAGGCGGAGGCGCAGGCGCAGGCGCAGTGGGCAGTCGCGGTCGCGGTCGCACAGATCGACTTCCGGACCCCCCGCGGGGGTAGCGTGGAATCGATGGGGAGGTGACGGTTATGTCCCCCAAGTCCACTCCGATGCGCCCCCTCGATCACGACTGGTACCGGATGGATTCCCCCGAGAACCTGATGGTTGTCGATGGCCTCATGTGGACCACCCGCCCGGTGGACCCCGATCTACTCCTCGAGACCTTGCGGCGGCGCATGGTTGATCCGTTCCCCAAATTCGCCATGCGGCCCCGGGACTCCCGGATCCCGCTGTTGGCCCGCTGGCAGGAGGATCCCGGGTTCGACATGGAGCGTCATGTGAGCACCGTGCGGTTGCCGGATCCGGGTGATGAGCGCGAGTTGAAGGAGTTCGTCTCGTCGCAGATCAGCCAGCCCCTGGACCGCCACCACCCGATGTGGCAGGTGCAGTTGATCGAGGGTTACGGTCCCGGTTCGGCTGTCCTGTTCCGGATCCACCACAGCATCGCCGACGGCATCACCTTGGCGCGGGTTCTGCTGTCGTTGACCGACAGCGAGGACGCCCCGCCGGTGGACGAAGCGTTCGAGCCGGAGCATCAGGTGGGTCCCGTGCGCAGGTTGGCCGGTGCAGCGTCCTCGTTGGCCCGGCACGGCGCCCATGCGGTGCGCAACCCGGATCGGATCCGGCAACGGGCGCAGGACGCCGGCAGCATGGCAGTGCGGCTGACTCAGGTCACGCTGCGGCCGGTTAAGCCGGACAGCGCCATGACCGGTCGCCTCGGAGTGGTCAAGCACGCCCTGTGGACCGATGCGCTGCCTCTGGGAGAGTTGAAGAGGATCGCCCACAGTCGCGGGGTGACGCTCAACGATGTGCTGTTCACGATCCTGGCTGATTCGATGTCGGCGTACTTGGCTGCGGCGGGCACACCGCTGGACATCGTGCGGGTGTTCATGCCGGTGAACCTCCGTCCGCTGGACCGGCGGATCCCCCGCGATCTCGGCAACGGTTTCGGGCTCATGCTGCCGCCCCTGCCGACCGGTGCAATGACCATCACCGAGCGGTTGGCGCGGGTGCATCACATCACCGACGAGTACAAGGATTCGCCGGAAGCCTTGGGATCGCTGTTGGTCATGGCCGCGATCGGGTTGACCCCGGCGCGGGTGGAGCAGATGCTGAACGCGATGTTCGCCAGCAAGGCAGTGGCGACAATCACCAACGTCCCCGGACCCCGGTCGCCGGTGACACTTGCCGGCGCACCGGTCGGGGGCATCGTCCCGTTCGTGCCCGCGTCCGCCGACATCGGCCTGCGCACGGCGTTCTTCACCTACAACGATCAGGCCCGTATCAGCATGGTCGCCGACTCGAAGGTCTTCGCCGATGCCGACCGGTTGGTCCGCGGTGTGGAGTTGGCCTTCCGCAAGCTAGCCGCGGCGTAGGCAGTCTGGCGGGTGCGGCGGCTAGTCCTTGGCGCCGACTCCGGGCAGGGCGAGCATGCGGTCCAGCGCCACCCTGGCCCAATGCGCGACGTCGGGATCCACGCTGATCCGGTTGACCACGTTGCCCCGGCTCAACTCCTGCAGCGACCAGTTCAAGTGGGGCAGGTCGATGCGGTTCATAGTGGCGCAGAAGCATACTGAGCGGTCCAGGAACACGATCTGCTTGTCGGGGTGCTGCAGAGCCAGGCGGCGGACCAGGTTGAGTTCGGTGGCGATCGCCCACTTCGAGCCGGGCTCGGCGGCCTCGATGGTCTTGATGATGTACTCGGTGGAGCCGATGAAGTCGGCCTTCTGCGCCACCTCGTGGCGCACCTCAGGGTGGACCAGGACGTTGACTCCCGGAACCCGGTCGCGGACGTCGTCCACCGATTCGGTGGTGAACCGGCCGTGCACCGAGCAGTGGCCGCGCCACAGGATCATCTTCGCATCGCGCAGCTGCTCGGCGGTCAGGCCGCCGTCGCGCTGGTGCGGGTCGAACACCACGCAGTCGTTCAGGGAGAGCCCCATCTGCATCACGGCGGTGTTGCGGCCGAGATGCTGATCGGGCAGGAAGAGCACCCGCTCCCCTTGGTCGAAGGCCCACTCCAGCGACTGCTTGGCGTTGCTGGACGTGCACACCGCGCCCCGGTTTCGGCCGGTGAATGCCTTGATCGCCGCGGTGGAGTTCATGTAGGTGATCGGAATCGTCGAGTCGGCCAAACCGGCAGCCTCGATCACCCGCCAGGATTCCTCGACCTGCTTGATGTTGGCCATGTCCGCCATGGAGCAGCCGGCGGCGAGGTCGGGAAGGATCACCTGCTGGTGTTCAGCGGTGAGGATGTCGGCGGACTCCGCCATGAAGTGCACACCGCAGAAGACGATGAACTCCGCCTCCGGGCGGGCGGCGGCCTGCTGGGCGAGTTTGAACGAGTCACCGGTGACGTCGGCGAACTGGATGACTTCGTCTCGCTGATAGTGATGCCCGAGGATGAACAACCGGTCACCGAGCTGCTCCTTGGCGGCCCGAACCTGCGCCACGAGGTCGGCGTCGGAGGCCGGCGGCAGCTCTCCGGGGCATTCCACGCCCTTCTCGGTGTCCGGATCGGCTCCGTGCCCCAGCAGGAGCAGCGCCAGCGGGGTCGGTTCGGGCTCGGTGAATGTTGTCACGCGTCTATCTTGGCACCGCTCGGCCGAATGGGGCAGTCCTGCGTCGCACCTGCACCTCGAAACCGCTCTGACGGTGGCGGGCATCAGTAAGCGCGGGATCAGGGTGGGACTACCGCCGTGGCCTGGCTCGGGGGACGGCCACGGCGAGCGGCAGGCGCCCGGCCCGGTGTTGTACCGGTTGTTGTGGAGCGGGCGCTGGGTTTTGGAGCGGGCGCGATGATCGACTGCTTGCCCGATCGCTACCCGACCATTGCGCGGAAACCCACGGCGGTGAGGGCAGCGCTGGTGTTTCGCCGCGTTCCGCCAGATCCGCCTCATCCCTGGATTCGGAGTGCTCCTCGCCGCTGAGGTGGCCTGGCTGGCGGTTCGCCGCAACAAGTTCGTCCTCGGCGACTGTTTCGGGAGCTTCCGCTCTTCGGCGGCGCCTTCGCTGAGCTCCTCCTCCGCCCGTTCGCTAGACCCGTTCCTTGATCTGCGACGGGCCGTGAGGGTCGGGGCGGTGGATCTCCACGCGGTCGGTGACCCGGCGCTTCATCTCCTCGACGTGGCTGATCAGTCCGACCGTGCGGTGGCCACGACCCAAACGGGTGAGGACATTCATCACCGTGTCCAGCGTCTCAGCGTCGAGGCTGCCGAAGCCCTCATCGACGAACAGCGTCTCCAGCGACACCCCGCCGGCCTCGGACTGCACCACGTCGGCCAGTCCGAGTGCGAGGGACAGCGACACATAGAACGTCTCCCCGCCGGACAGCGTGGTCGGGCTGCGGGGGGCGTCGGTGCGGTCGTCGTAGACATTGAGGCCCAGGCCCATCTTCCGTTCGCCGCCTACTGCTCCGGCGACCTCCAGCCGGTAGCGGCCGTCGGACATCTCCGTCAGATGGCTGTTGGCGGCATCCACCACGTCGCCGAACCGACGCATCACCACGTAGGTCGCCAGCTTGATCCGGTGCAGGTTGTCCTGGTCGCCGTTGACGAGGTTGGCCAGCCGGATGATCGGGCGGGTCGCCTGATCGATGCGGCGGTAGCCGTCCCACGCCGTGCGCAGCTGCCCCGCCGCATCTGCGGCATCGTCACGTGCCTTCGTCGCGGTGGCGGCTCGTCGGCTGCAGGCCTGGGCTGACTCCTTGGCCGAGTCGGCAGCTTGCGACAGTGCTGCCAGGTCGAACTGCTGGGACTCATCGACATCTTTGAGCCGGTCCGAGGCGAGTCCAGCCTGCACTTCCTGCATGTCCTTGCCGTGCTGGTGCACCCGCTGCTCACTGGTGGTGATCCAGTCATGGTCGCGTACTGCCGCCAGGAACTGCGCCTCATCGGGGAAGGGTGAGGAGACGAGCGCGGCGTCGAACTCGTCGTGGGCGAGGGCGAAGCTCGCCCGAGCCGTGGCCTCATCCTGCCGCGCCGCTCGCACCAACTCAAGCAGGTCCTGCCGGGCTTTCAGGTGGTCGAGCCGGGCACTGACCGTATCGAAGTCGCCGCGGCCTGCCGAGATCCTGCCCATGTCCTGGCGGATCTGGTCGTCAAGGTGTTCGCGGTCACGCGAACTGCCAGCGAGCTTCGCGTTGGCATCGGCGAGTGTGTCTGCGAGAGTTTGTCGCTGATTGCGCAACTGCCGCAGCTCCGTGGAGATCTCGACCTGCCGTTCCTGCGCGGCTTTGGACTCCCGGACCTTCTGGCCGGCCCGACGCTTGGCCAGGTCGATGCTGTCGCGGTCGCGGTCACCCAACGCCTCCCGCTTGCCCGCCAGGGCCGACATGGTCCCTGCCAAATCCGACTTCGCCCGGTGCCAGGTCCCATCCAGCGCTCGCCAGTCGGCGTCCAGCCGTTCGAGGTCGTCGGCGCTGACGTGGTCGGTGCCCCTGCCCGCCACGCGGGGATGCTCAGCCGACCCGCAGACCGGGCACGGGTCCCCGTCGGCAAGCCCATCGGCCAGCTCGGCGGCGATGCCCTCCCGGTAGCGGGCACGGGCACTGGAGAGCCGGGCGTCCGCGGCAACCGCAGCCCTACGGGCCTCGTCGGCACGGGACTCGTCCGAGTTCGCCTTGGCTGCCAGTTCCTCCACAGCGGCCAAGATGTCGGCGCCCTCTTGGGTGCCCTTCAGCTCCTGTCGCGCGGACTCCAGGCCGGACGCCACGGCCGACACCTTCTCGGACTCGCCCTCCAGTGCTTCGATTCTGGCGGGCAGGCCGTCAAGGACGGCCTTGTCCTTCGCGATCGACTCCGTCAGCTTGCCGACTGCCAGGTCCAACTCGGCCAGGCGCTTGGCGAGTGTGGGCAGGCCCAGTTCGGCATCCAGCGCTTCCCTGAAACCCGCACGTTGGGCCACGACGGAGTTGATCTCCTCGTGCAAGTCCTCGGGGCCCAGTTCGTGCTCGGACTCGGGCAGCCGCAGCGCCAGACTCTTTGCCCGACTCGCCCGCTCCTCAAGTTCGGACTCCCGGGAGCGGAGGTTGCGGTGGACGACGGCCAGCAGTTCCGCGTCCCCCGCGCGTTCGATTTCCGCACGCAGGGCATCTGTCTCAGCAACCTGGGCGTTCAGGGTCTGGAGGCGCGCCAGCAGCGCCCTCTTCTCCGCGGCCCGCCTGCTGGTGTCCTGCGCATCGGCGAACTCTCTCGCCGCGCGGTTGCTGGATTCCTCCAGTCTGGCCAGCTGCTCCTCCAGCGTGCTGGCCGCCAGCCGCAACTCCTCGATCCGCGCGTCCACGAGGGCCTGCTGCGCCTGGGGGTCGCGTCGGTAGGCACCGGCGTACTCTTCCGCATCACCCGCGATTTCGGCCTCTCGGAGGAAGACTGCCACCGCCGTGCCGAACCTCCCCTTCGCCTCCCCGCGCAGTTGGAAGGCCTCCTTGCGCTCTTCGAGGAGAGCGCTCTGGAGCCGCTCGTAGGGGCCGGTGTTGAACACCGACTGCAGGATGGCCCGGCGGTCCTCGGACTTGGCGCGCAGGAACGTGGCGAACTGGCCCTGGGCCAGAACCATCGTGCTGAGGACTTGGTCGCGGTTCAAGCCGAGAAGGGCCAGGATCTCGTGGCCGACTTCTTGGTTGCCGCTGGCCAGCAGGTCCCCCGCGGTTGCGGCGGCCTCGCTGGGCAGGCGCCACAACCTGGCGGTCGGGTTGTGGTGTGCGGCGTTGCCGTTGCGGTTGATGTACGGCGACTTGGGCTCGCGCCGTACCCGGAAGGCCCCCGCGTTGGTGCTGAACACCAGTTCGACGAAGGGTCGATCGTCCTTGGGGACATCCTCCCCGAGGAAGTCCGACACCATGCGGTCCTGCCCGTCCTCGGTGGCCGTCTGGCCGAACAGGGCGTAGACGATCGCATCGACGATGGTGGACTTGCCCGCGCCGGTGGGGCCGTCCAGCAGGAACAGCCCCTGGCGACCCACCTCGTCCACGTCGATGCGCTGCTCGTGCTGGAAGGGGCCGATGCCCCGCAGCCGCAATGAATGGATCCGCATGTCAGTTGCTCCCCCCGAATACCTTGGCCAGAACGGGCTCCAGCGCCACCAACTCCTCGTCCGTGGCCTGCTGTCCGCCCATCTGCTCGATGAAGTCCGCCATGACCTCGCGCGGGCTCATGGTGGTGGTGTTGACCCCGCGCCCAGCCGCCGCCTGTGGCTGGCCCTCCGGCTCGTGCCGGATGACCAGGCAGTGCGGGAAGGTATCCCGGAGCCTGGCGACCATGTCGCGGGGACGGCTCGGGTCGGTGACGGTGATCTGAACCCACTCGTCGTGGCGGGCGGAATGCTCGCCGGCACCGTCGAGCAGATCGTCCAGCCTCCCCGCCAGGCAGGCCATGCCGCGGGGCTGCGGCAACTCGACGTGCTGCAACTGCACCGACCCGTCTGCCTCGAGATCGACGATGGTGACGCTCTTGGTGTGGGAGGCCTCAGAGAACGAGTAGCGCAGCGGCGAGCCGCAATAGTGCAGGACCGGGCCACCCCCGGGCGGCCTCGGGTTCTGCCTGCCGTGGAGGTGGCCGAGGGCGACGTAGTCGACCCCGGCGAACGCGTGCGCCCCGACGCTGTCGACGGTCCCCACGGTGATGTCGCGCTCGGATTCGCTCACCTCGGCGGCGGCGCGGCCCGACGAACCGACGACGAAGGCGTGGGCGACCACGACGCTGCGTCCTATGCCGCGCGTCGCCAGGTCCTCCCTGACCAGATCCATCGCCCGCGTCAACACCGCCTCGTGGCTCTTGTCCAACGGCTCCTCGCGGTCGTCGGCGAGGCGGAAGCGCGCATCATCGGGGTCGAGGTAGGGGAAGGGGTAGATGGCCACCTCACCGTCTCCGTCGCTCAGGACCACCGGCTCGGCGACCTGCTCCATGCGCCAGCGGACGTGCAGCGAGTCTTGGAATAGGTCTGCGCCGAAGCCGAGCCGCGTCGCGGAGTCGTGGTTGCCCGGGGTCAGGATCACCGGCGCGATCTGAGTGAGGCGCGACAGCGTGCGGTGCAGCAGCGTCACGGAATCCAGTGGCGGTAGCGCGCGGTCGTACACGTCGCCGGCGATGAGGATCGCATCGACGCGGGAATCCTCTGCGATGGCGACGATCTGGTTCAGGACCGCCTCTTGTGCCTGGTGCAGCGCGGTGCCGTGCAGGCCGCGCCCGAGATGCCAGTCCGATGTGTGGAGCAGTCGCACCAGTTTCTCCCTCAAGTTCTCTCGCCGAACCGTTCCGCCGAATTCTTCACCGACGTCCTACCTCGCATCTTCTCCCAGACGTCCGACAGCTAAACCGCAGCAGGGGTTCGCAGCCATCGCCAGCCGCCAGCCGCCAGCCGCCAGTTGACCCTCTGACGGCGACGCCCCTCTGCGGATCGGGAAACTCGCAACCCCTGCGGCTGTTGTCAACCGTTTGGGCTGTGAATTCGCCCCCCACAGGCCCACATCACAGCCCGAACGGTTGCGAACAGCCCGAACGGTTGCGAACAGCCCGAACGGTCGCGAAGGGGTGATCCTGCCGCGGGCGGGCCGTGGTAGGCAAAGAGGCGTGGACGGTGACGGCTGGACGAAGTGCGACCGGGGTCATCGGCACTGGGGGCGGTATGGCGCCGCGGGGCTGCTGCTGAGCGCGGTCGATGATGCGGGGGTCCTCCGGGTGCTGATGCAGTACCGAGCCGCGTGGAGCCACCACGGGCACACTTGGGGCTTGGTCGGGGGTGCCCGCATGAGCGGCGAGGACGAGGCTGGGGCAGCCCTGCGCGAGGCGGTCGAGGAAGCCGGCCTGGATAGGGCTCGGATCCGCACCCGGCACACTTTCGTGGACGACCACGGCGGCTGGGCCTACACCACGGTCTACGCCAACACCCCTGAGCCGCTGCCCACGGAGCCGGATCGGGAGAGCGCCGCATTGGAATGGGTGCCGCTCCAGGAGGTCGCGGACCTGCCCCTGCACCCCGGGTTCGCCGCCACGTGGCCGCAGGTGCGGCCG
>JAQAZZ010000228.1:0-14589 GCA_032127075.1 Micrococcales bacterium
GGGCTGCCGGTGCGCATGGTCGTCGCCGCAGGTGAGGACCCCGCCGAGACCGGTGTCGCCACCCCCGACGACGGCTTGCTGATCAACTCCGGCCCGCTGGACGGACTGGCCAAGGATGCCGCGATCGAGCGGATCATCGAGATCCTCGCCGAGAAGAGCCAGGGTCGGGCGGCGGTGAACTACCGGCTGCGCGACTGGCTGATCTCCCGGCAGCGGTTCTGGGGCACGCCGATCCCGATCATCCACTGCCCCGACTGCGGCGAAGTGCCGGTCGCTGAAGACCAGCTGCCGGTGCTGCTGCCCCCCGCAGCGGGGCTGGACCTCGCCCCGCAGGGCATGTCCCCCCTGGGTGCGGCGACGCAATGGCGCGATGTCGACTGCCCCCGGTGCGGCGGGCCGGCTCAACGTGACCCCGACACGATGGACACGTTCGTCGACTCGTCCTGGTATTTCCTGCGGTACCTGGACCCGCAGAAATCCGACGGGCCGTTCGATCCGGAGCAAGCCCGGGAGTGGCTGCCGGTGGACCAGTACGTCGGCGGGGTCACCCACGCGATCCTGCATCTGCTCTACGCGCGGTTCTTCACCAAGGTGCTGCACGACCTCGGCATGGTCTCGTTCACCGAGCCGTTCAGCCGGCTGCTCAACCAGGGCATGGTGCTGATGAACGGGTCGGCGATGTCGAAGTCGCGCGGCAACCTGGTGCGGCTGTCCGACGAACTCGCCGACCACGGCGTCGACGCCGTCCGGCTGACGATGGTGTTCGCCGGCCCCCCCGAGGACGACGTCGACTGGGCCGATGTGTCCCCCGCGGGGGCCAAGCGCTTCCTGGCGCGGGCCTGGCGGGTTGCGCGCGACGTCACCTCCGCGCCCGGCGCTGACCCGGCAGAAGGTGACCGCACAGTGCGGCAGGCCACGCACCGCGCCGTCGCTGACGCCCAGCAGGCGCTGGAGTCGTTCCGGTTCAACGTCGCAGTCGCCCGCAGCATGGAACTGGTGAACGCCTTGCGCAAGGCCATCGACACCGGCGCCGGTCCGGCCGACCCGGCGGTACGCGAAGGTGCTGAGGCGGTGGCGATCCTGCTGTCCCTCGTCGCCCCCTACACCGCTGAGGACATGTGGGCCGCGCTCGGACACGAACCCGCCGTGGCCAGGGCGGGCTGGCCGGAGGTCGACCCGGAACTGGTCCGCGCCCAGACAGTCACCTGTGTCGTGCAGATCTCGGGGAAGGTCCGCGAAAGGCTGGAAGTGGACCCCGGCATCGGCGACGAAGAGTTGCAGCGCCTGGCCCTGGCGACCGGGGCCGCCCAGGCGGCGCTGGACGGCGGTGAGCCGCGCCGCGTCATCGTGCGCCCACCGCGGCTGGTGAACATCGTCCCCTGATCCGCTGCGACGGTGCCGACCCCTGCGTAGCCTGTCGCCCATGGGCAGTGTGGCGATAGTGACGGACTCCACCGCCAACCTGCCCGGGTCGACGGTGGACTACTGGAACATGCGGGTCGTGCCGGTGCAGGTCATCGTCGGCAACGAGGTCTACGACGAGGGCAACGAGATCTCCGCCGACAGGGTTGCCGAAGTGATGCGCAACCGCATGGCGGTGACCACATCCCGCCCGTCTCCCGCCAGGTTCCAGGCGGTGTACGAGGACCTGGCGCAGAGCGGATGCGAGGCGATCGTGTCCGCCCACCTGTCTTCGGACTTGTCCGGCACCTACGACGCCGCCCGACTGGCAGCGGCGGAGTCGCCGGTCCCCGTCACCGTTGTGGACAGCCGCACCATCTCGATGGGCCTCGGGTTCGCCTGCGTCGCCGGTGCCCGCGTGGCGGCGCGCGGCGGCGACGCAGCCGAGGTCGCGCTGGCCGTCAGCGAGACGGCGGCCAACAGCCATGTCCTGTTCTACGTCAACTCGCTGGAGTATCTGCGCCGCGGCGGCCGCATCGGGGCGGCGGAGCGCTGGATCGGCCAGGCGCTGGCTGTCAAGCCCATCCTCCATGTGGCGGATGGCCGGGTGCAGCCGCTGGAGAAGGTGCGCACGGCCGGCCGGGCGATGGGACGGCTCGAAGACCTCGCGGCGGAGTACTCCGGGGAGTTGCCCTGCAACGTGGCAGTGATGCACCTCGACGCCCGCGACCGGGCCGAGGGCCTGGCGAACCGGCTGCGGCAGCGCCTCCCCGAGGACGATGTCATCGTGGGCGAGGTGGGTGCCGTGATCGCCAGCCATGTCGGTCCGGGGATGGTGGCCGTCGTCGTCGCCCCCGTCCCCGAGCCATGATCGACTTCGGCGACATCGACCTCGCAGACGTCGATTGGGCGGTCCTCGTCGCCGCGGCCATCGTCGGCTACCTGGTCGGCTCGGTGAACCCGGCGGCCATCATCGCTCGCCTGCGGGGCATCGACCTGCGCTCGGCGGGCTCCGGGAACCCGGGCGCCACCAACGTGGCCCGCACCATGGGGGGCCGATGGGGCGTGCTCGTCGGAGTGCTGGACGTCCTCAAGGGTCTGCTGCCCGCGCTGGTGTTCGGCCGCTTCGGGTTGGGTGCTGCAGAGGTCGCCGGCTTGGCGGCGGTGCTGGGACACATCACGTCGCCGTTCCTGCGCGGCCGCGGCGGCAAAGGCGTGGCCACGACGCTGGGCGCCCTGCTCGGGGTGCAGCCGCTGTGGGTCGTGTATGTGCTGGTGGGCTTCCTGGTGGGGTTCGCCCTCTTCCGGCGGATCGGTATCGGGGCCGCCTTCGGCGCCGTGGTGCTCATCGCCCTGGGCCTAGCCGCCCCGGCGCTGGACGGCAAGCTGTTCGGCATCGGCCTGGGCGCGCTCGTGCTCGTCAGGCACGGGCGCAACATCGCCGCGGCATGGCAGGAGCTGCGCGGCGGCGACGGCACGGCCGGCCAGGACTCGGCCGGCGACGGCAAGGCCGGCGAGGACTCGGCCGGGGCAGGGGAGTCCACACCCGGCCCGCCGCAGGCCTGATCCCCAGCCGGTGGACCAGGGCGCATCCGGTCGGCGCCCCATCCCACTGTTGCGCCATGGAGCAGTTGACCAGGCCCCGAATGGACGCCGGCACGGTCCGCGCGGTCGCCACCGTCTGCGTGGTGTCGCTGCTGATCGCCGGCGGATGGTGGTGGACCGGCCGCAGCACCCCGGCGGACAGCATCCCCCGCCGCAGTGGAACCGTCGCCACGCCAACCGCTGCTGCCGCCAGCACTGCCACCCCCGCCGCACCGGGCGCCGCCGGACCGCAACCGGCCTCGGGCACACCGGGCGCGCCGGGCACGGCGGCGGTACCAGTGGCGGAGTCCGGTGCACTCGTCGTCGACGTCCGCGGGGCGGTGCGCCGGCCGGGTGTCCGGGAGCTCCCGGCCGGCTCCCGGGTGCTCGACGCGGTGCGGGCCGCCGGCGGTCTGCGTGCGGGGCGCGGATACGGGGCGGTGAACCTCGCCCGGCTGCTGGTGGACGGCGAACAGGTGATCGTCGGGCGCCGCGCCGGGTCGGGCCCTGCGCCTGCTGGGTCCGGGCCCGGGTCCGGGTCAGATCCCGCCGCGGTGATCGACCTGAACTCCGCAACCGCGGAGCAGCTGGAAGAGCTCGACGGCGTGGGAGAGGTCCTGGCGGGCCGCATCGTGGCCTGGCGGGAGGCCAACGGCCGTTTCACCGCAGTCGAAGACCTCATCGACGTCGAGGGAATCGGTGAGGCGACGCTGTCGGGTTTGCGCGACTCGGTGCGGGTGGGGTGACGGACTCCCGCGCGCTGCTGCTCGCGGCCGCAGCGTGGGTGGGCTCGTTCGCGGCGTGGTGGTCCGGCGGTGCTGCGGTGGTCCTGCTGGCAGGGGTGGCGGTGGTTGCGGCCGCGACCCGCCGATCCGTGTGGTTCTGGCCAGCAATGGCGATGGCGGTGGCCTTGTCGGCCGGTGTCGGCACGGCCCTGCTCGCCCGCGGCGGTGCGACTCCCGCCGACGACGCAGTCGGTGTCTACCTGCAGTTGTCCGCACAGACGACGTCCAGCACCAAACAGATCCGCTCCACGGCCTCGGGGCGGCCCCGGGTGGTGGTCGCAGTCGACCTCCAGCACTACAGCAGCGCCGCCGGGTCGTGGGACTCCTCGCTGCCGGTGCGGATATTCGGCCCGGCCGATGGTTGGCACGACCTTCCCGTGGGCTCGACGATCGACTTCCGCGGTCGGCTCGCGACCCTCGAGCCCGGTGCGGCGGCCGTCTTCGTCTCGGCCTCAGGGGCACCCCAGCGGGTCGTGGCGCCGCAGGGGATCGATCAGTGGCCGGCATCGATGCGTGCCGCGCTGGCCCGAGCGCTGGACGGCGACGACGAGGACGCCGCCAGCCTCGTCGCCGGACTGGCGATCGGCGACGAGACCGGCCAGTCGCCCGACTTCGCCGACGAGATGCAGTTGTCGGGGCTTTCCCATTTGACCGCGGTATCCGGCGGCAACGTGGCGATTGTCCTGGCCGTGGCCGTCATGGCGGCGCGGCTCGTCGGGCTGCGGCTTCGGCCCCAGGCAGTCGCGGCAGCCGTCGCACTGGCCGGGTACGTGATCCTGGTGGGACCGCAGCCGAGTGTCCTGCGCGCCGCGGCCATGGGGGCCGTCGGGCTCGTGGGGATCCTGCGGGGCGGCGCCCCCCGCGGGTTGCCCGTCCTGGGATCGTGCGTGCTCGTGCTCGTGCTCGCGTCTCCGGGGTTGTCGGTCTCCCTCGGCTTCGCGCTGTCCGTGGTGGCGACGGCATCCCTGATCGCCGTGGCACCGCCGCTGCTGCGGATCCTGACCGCCCGACCGTGGCTGCGCAGGGCACCCGAGCCGCTGCTGCTCGCCCTGGTCGTGACCATCTCCGCCCAGGCGGCCACCGCCCCGTTGCTGCTGGCGATCGGCGCGCCGGTGTCGTGGGTGGCGGTGCCGGCGAATCTGGCGGCCGCGCCCCTGGTGGCTCCCATCACCGTCCTGGGCCTGACGGCCGCCGTGGCGGGGGTCGCGATCCCCGCCGCGGCCTCGGCGGCCTCGGCGGCAGCAATCGCGTTGGCGGGGTTCCTGGTGGGGATAGCACGGTGGGCCGCCGAACACAGCACCGATGAGCCGCTGTCCGGCCCCGGGACGGCGGTGGCGGCAGCGGCGCTGGCCGTGATGCTGATCCTGGCGGCCGGGCGCAGGCGATGCCGGGTTTCCGCACTGCCCCATCCGGCGGCCGTCGGGCTTCCCGTTCTCATCGCGGTGCTGCTCCTGCCGGAGTCCGCGGCACCGGGAGAGTGGCGGGTCATCGCGTGCGACGTGGAGCAGGGCACGGCGGTCCTGCTGCGCGATGGGGCTGACGGGGCGATCCTGATCGATGCCGGACCGGACAACTCGGCCGCAGCCTCATGCGTCGCGCACGCGGGGGTCCGGCGGCTGTCGGCTGTGGTGATCACCCATTTCCACGCCGACCATTACGGCGGGTTGGCAGATGTGCTCGCCCGCACGCCGGTGGACGAGATCATCACCACCGGCTTCAGCCGCCCGACCGCCGGCGCCGACATGGTCTCCCGCGAGGCCGTGGATCGCGGGGTGCCGATACGGCAGGTGGCGGCTGGCGACACGATCGGGCTCGCGGATACCCGGGCCACCGTGCTGTGGCCGCCGGCGGGGTTCGCCGGCGGCGACGAGGAAGCGAACAACAGCAGCATCGTCGCGCGCGTGGTCTGGCCCGACGGATTCTCGGTGATGACCACCGGCGACATCGAACATGAGGCGCAGTCGGCCCTGATGGGCCGCGCCGGCCCAGGCCCCCCGGCGGATGTGGTGATCGTGCCCCACCACGGGTCCGACAACCAGGATCCGGAGTTCGCGGCGTGGGCCCGATCCGCGGTGGCGGTCGCCAGCTGCGGGGACAACACCTACGGTCACCCCGCCCCGCAGACGATGGCCGAATACGAGTCGGCCGGCACCGTCGCGATGCGTACCGACACCGGTGGCTCCGTGGCCGTGGGCCTCGACGGCGACCAGTTGACCCTCAACAGGTCCGAATGACCCTGATGCCCGGCCGTGTCGGCGCTGCGTGGCAGGATCGCCGCATGACCAAGCCTCGCAGCAACACCGCGGGCTCCCGTGCGGTCGTGGTCACGGGGCCGGAGAAGGTGGTGGTGCAACGGGCCGCGGCCGCTGAGATCGACCGGCTGCGTCGGGAACACCCCGAACGCGAGGTCAAGGAGTTGCACTGCGGCCGCAAATCCGACACCGGCGCCACCATGGCCGAAGACATCGTGCAGTCCGCGGCGCCCAGCCTCTTCGGCGAACCGCCGATCCTGGTGGTCCAGGGCATCGACCAGGCCGACGAGGCCGTAGTGGAAGCCTTGAAGGCGGCGATCAGCGACCCCTACTCCCCGCCCCTGGTCATCACACACTTCGGCGGTCAGCGCGGTCGCGGTGTCATCAACGCGGCCACCAAAGCCGGGATCCAGGTCATCAAGACCGGTCGGCCCAGCGATCGCGACGTGCGCAACCTGATCCGGCAGGAGGCCGCGGCCTGCGGCGGCCGGGTCACCGATCGGGCGGAGCACTGGCTGGTCGACGCGCTGGGCACCCAGTCGTTGGACCTGCTGCTGGGAGCGACCAGGCAAGCAGTGGCCGACAGCCCCGGCGGACAGGTGGACGAGGTTCAGGTGCAGCGTATGCTTCCGGCGCAGACCCGCGCCAACTCGTTCCAGCTCGCCGACCACGTGTGGGCGGGCCAGCTGGCCGAAGCCACCCGGCTGCTGCGGCTGATGGAACAGCGCGAACGCGGAGTCGGGGTGTCTGTTGTGGCCGCCATCGCCCACGGTCTCCGCATGATGGCCCTGGCGGGGGTGCGGGGTTCGTCCGCGGCCGGCGTCGCACCGTGGCAGGCGGAGCGGGCCCGGGGGAACGCGCGAAACTGGGGTGCCACGGGCGCCAAGATCGCCCGGCTGGGGGTGACGCTGCCCGACATCGACGCGGACATGAAAGGCGGGCTGGACGGCGGTACCGCGCTCGACGACGAGCAGAAGATGGCCCTGTTGGAGCAGCTGGTGGCCAGGCTGTCCGCCCGGCAGCCCGACGTCAGCTGAGTTGGGCGACCTGGGAGAAGATCGCGGACTTGCGGTTGGCCGCCTGCCGCTTGTGGATGACTCCCTTGCTGGCGGCCTTGTCCAACTCGCGGCCCACGACCTTCGCCTGGGCGGCGGCAGACTCCTTGTCGCCGGAAGCGACAGTCTCGTTGAACCGGCGCACGGAGGTCTTCAGCGACGACTTGACCGACTTGTTGCGCAGCCGCGCCTTCTCGTTGGTGCGGTTGCGCTTGATCTGGGACTTGATGTTCGCCATGCTTCGACGGCCCTATTCGCTCGTTGTGTTGCCGATGACTGGGGAGCCACGGAACCGGGTTCCGGCTCAATGACCACTAGGATAGCGGGGGAGGACCCCAATCCGCCAAATCCCACCCTGCACCGACGGAGCCACACTGCTGTGATCGACCCCCAGCCAGGCGCAACCCCGCCGGATGTCATCCGCAACTTCTGCATCATCGCCCACATCGACCACGGCAAGTCCACACTGGCAGACCGGATGCTGCAGGCGACGGATCTGGTGGCCGACCGCAACATGCGCGCGCAGTACCTCGACCGCATGGACATCGAGCGGGAACGGGGTATCACCATCAAGAGCCAGGCCGTGCGGCTGCCCTACCGGGCCGACGACGGGGTCACCTACGTGCTGAACCTCATCGACACCCCGGGGCACGTCGATTTCACCTACGAGGTCTCCCGCAGCCTCGCGGCCTGCGAGGGTGCGGTGCTGCTGGTGGATGCCGCCCAAGGCATCGAAGCGCAGACACTGGCGAACCTGTATCTCGCACTTGAGAACGATCTGGCGATCATCCCGGTGTTGAACAAGATCGATCTTCCCGCCGCCCAGCCGGACAAGTACGCCGCCGAATTGGCCCACATCATCGGCTGCGACGCCGACGACGTGCTGCGGGTGTCGGCGAAGACCGGTGCAGGCGTCGCAGAACTCCTCGAGCGGATCGTCGGTGAAGTGCCCGCCCCCGCCGGCTCGGTGGACGCTCCGGCGCGGGCGCTGATCTTCGACTCCGTCTACGACACCTACCGCGGGGTGGTGACCTACGTGCGGATGGTGGACGGCAGCCTGAAACACCGCGAGCGCATCATGATGATGTCCACGCGAGCCACCCACGAACTGCT
Organism: Micrococcales bacterium; assembly: GCA_032127075.1. GTDB lineage: Bacteria > Actinomycetota > Actinomycetes > S36-B12. Next base: position 8,191 of record JAQAZZ010000228.1, read on the forward strand.
CGAGGTGGGGGTCATCTCGCCGGAACCGGTGGCGGCCGACGCGCTCGCGGCCGGCGAGGTCGGCTACCTGATCACCGGGGTCAAGGATGTCCGCCAGAGCAGGGTGGGCGACACCGTGACGGCGTTGGCAAAGCCCGCCGAAGTCTCGCTCGGGGGGTACCGCGACCCCAAGCCGATGGTCTACTCCGGGCTGTTCCCCATCGACGGGTCGGACTATCCCGTACTGCGCGACGCGCTGGACAAGCTCAAACTCAACGACGCCGCCCTCGTCTACGAACCGGAGACCTCCACGGCCCTCGGCTTCGGGTTCCGCTGCGGCTTCCTGGGGCTGCTCCATCTGGAGATCGTCCGGGAGCGGCTGGAGCGGGAATTCGACCTGGACCTCATCTCCACGGCACCCAGCGTGGTCTACGGGGTCGCGATGGAGGACGCGACGGTGCACGTGGTCACCAACCCCAGCGAGTTCCCGACAGGCAAGATCGCCGAGGTCACCGAGCCGGTGGTGCGGGCCACCGTGATCGCCCCGTCGGACTTCATCGGCACCATCATGGAGTTGTGCCAGTCACGCCGCGGCAAGCTGCTCGGCATGGACTACCTGTCGTCGGACCGCGTGGAGCTGCGCTACACCCTGCCGCTGGCCGAGATCGTCTTCGACTTCTTCGACGCACTGAAATCGCGCACCCGCGGCTACGCCTCGCTGGACTACGAGCCGGCCGGGGAACAGGTGGCGGACTTGGTGAAGGTGGACATCCTGCTACACGGCGAGCCGGTGGACGCCTTCAGCGCCATCGTCCACCGCGACCGCGCCTACTCCTACGGGGTCGCCATGGCGTCACGGCTGCGGGAGTTGATCCCGCGGCAGCAGTTCGAGGTGCCCATCCAGGCCGCGATCGGCTCGCGGGTGATCGCGCGCGAGACCATCCGCGCGATCCGCAAGGATGTGCTGGCGAAGTGCTACGGCGGCGACATCAGCCGCAAGCGCAAACTGCTGGAGAAGCAGAAAGAGGGCAAGAAGCGGATGAAGATGGTGGGCCGGGTGGAAGTCCCGCAAGAGGCCTTCATCGCGGCGCTATCCACCGACGGCGACAAGAAGTAGCCTCCGTCATTCCTCTTCGTGGTTGCTTCGCGACTTTCTGTCGCGACCCCGCTTCAGATTGCCGTTGCGCCCCGTTCGCCCGAGGAACAACCCGTCTTCTGCTCCCACTACTGCGCCACCGGACCACAATTACCACTAGTCTCAGGCCTATCCGCGGTCAACGCCTTAGAGGAGGCACACGGTAATGACAGAAATGCCATCAGCAGGTCGAACTTCCGGCTCCCTCAACGAGCCCTATGATGAGCGGGCCGCATCGTTGGGGCAGTTGATCCTGGACCGGGTCAAGAAGAGCGGCTCCCAGGAAGCCTTCCGCGCCCCGAAGGATGGGGGAGGCTGGCAGTCCTACACCTGGCAGGAGACCCTGGAGCAGGCTTCCGAGGCTGCCGCGGGCCTGGTCGCCCTGGGGCTCGACTTCGAGAACCGCGTGGGGATCATCAGCAACACCCGGCTGCACTGGATCCTCGCCGACTATGCCATCATGCTCAGCGGAGGTGCGACCACTGCGGTCTACCCCAGCACCGGAGCCGAGGACGTCGGCTTCATCCTGGGCGACTCCGACTGCGTCCTCGTGATCGCAGAGGACATGTCGCAGGTCGACAAAGCGAAGGAGAACGACCTGCCCGATGTGCGCACGTACATCCTCATCGACGGCGAAGGCGACGGCGACTCTGTCATCACCTGGGAGCAGCTGCGGGAGAAGGGCCGGGAACTGCTCGCGGAAAACCCCAACCTGATCCAGGAGCGGGTGGACGCCACGAACCATGATTCGCTGGCCACACTGATCTACACCTCCGGCACCACCGGAAAGCCCAAGGGCGTCGAACTGACTCACGGCAACTGGACCTACGAAGCCGCGTCGATGTCCGCGCTGAACATCCTGCAGCCCACTGACGTGCAGTTCCTGTGGTTGCCGCTGGCGCATTCCTTCGGCAAGGTGCTGACCTGCGCGCACATCCAGGTGGGCGGCGTCATCGCGGTGGACGGTGACATCAAACGGATCGTCACCAACCTCCCGGAGGTGGCACCCCACATCACCGCCATGGTTCCCCGGCTGCTGGAGAAGATCAATGCCGGGGTCGTCCGCAACGCGACGGGAGAGGGCGGAGCCAAGACCGCGATCTTCAACTGGGCCTTCAACGTCGGCAAGCGGGCCCAAGACAAGCGGAAGAACGGCGAAACCGCCGGCGGCCTGCTGGGCATGCAGTTGAATCTCGCGGACAAGTTGGTGTTCTCCAAGGTGCGCGAACGGCTGGGCGGCAACATCCGGGTGTTCATCTCCGGCTCGGCGGCCCTGAGCGCCGACCTGAACGACTGGTTCGACATTGTCGGGATGCCGATATTGGAGGGCTACGGGCTGACGGAGACCTCCGCAGCGACCACGGTGAACCGGATGGACAGCAAGAAGTCCGGCACGGTGGGTCAGCCGCTGCCCGGCACCGAGATCAAGATCGCCGACGACGGCGAGATCATGGTCCGCGGACCGGGTGTCATGCGCGCCTACCGCAACCGCCCAGACGCCAACGATGAGGTCTTCGGCGACCAGCCCGCCGGTCCGGAGCGCTGGTTCGCCACCGGGGACATCGGCGTTGTCGACGACGCGGGCCGGGTGAAGATCACCGACCGCAAGAAGGATCTGGTCAAGACCTCCGGCGGCAAGTACATCGCTCCGGGCGCGATCGAGGCGCAGTTCAAGGCGAAGTGCCCGCTGGCGGGTGCGGTCGTCGTGATCGCCAACGAGCGCAACTTCGCCAGCGCGCTGGTCGGGCTGGATGTGGATGCCCTCAAGCTGTGGGCCGACACGAACGGCAAGTCCGGTGCCACCATCGAGCAGTTGGCGGCCGACGAAGGGGTGAAGGCTGAGATCCAGTCCGCGATCGACGATCTCAACTCTGGTCTGAACCACTGGGAGACCCTGAAGCAGTTCCGGGTCCTCCCCAAGGAGTTGACCGTCGACGGCGGCGAATTGACCCCGAGCCTGAAGGTGAAGCGCAAGGTCGTGGAGAACGAGTACACCGACTTGATCGAGGACATGTATTCGGGCAAGCGCTGACTCTGACTTGTGTGCCCCGCCGGCATGACCGGCGGGGCACACTTGTGCCGTGACCGTGGCGGAGTTCGGCATCTATGTGCATGTGCCGTACTGCGCGGCGCGCTGCGGCTACTGCGACTTCAACACCTACACACCGGGCGAGGATGCCCACTCGACCCGGCGGCGTTGGCGCGAATCCGCCGTCGCGGAGGTTCGGCTGGCCGCCGCCCGGCTGGGCGCCGGCCGACAGGTGTCGACGGTGTTCTTCGGCGGGGGGACTCCTACGCTCATGCCGGCGGCGGACCTCGCCGCTGTCGTCGGCGTCATCCGCTCTGAGTTCCAGCTCGCCGATGACGCGGAGATCACCACGGAGGCAAACCCCGAGACGATTACCCCCGGCATGTTGGACGGGCTGCTGGCCGGCGGCTTCAACCGCCTGTCCCTCGGGATGCAGAGCGCCGATCCGGGCGTGTTGGCGACCCTCGACCGGGTCCACTCGCCAGGTGGTGCGATCAGGGCAGCGAGGATTGCGTCGATCGCCGGATTCGACCGGGTAAGCCTGGACCTCATCTACGGCACACCGGGGGAGACCCTGGCGAGTTGGCGCGCCACCCTCGACGCCGCGGTGGAGACGGGGGTGGGCCATATCTCCGCCTATGCGCTGAAGATCGAGCCGGGAACCGCCATGCACCGCAAGATGCTCGCCGGACAGGTGGCACCCACCGACGATGACGCCGCCGCGGCGGCCTACGAGGCAGCTGACGAGCTGCTGGCTGCAGCCGGCATGCCGTGGTACGAGATCTCCAACTGGGCCAGGCCGGGGGAGGAATGCCGCCACAACCTCGGCTACTGGCGGGACGGCGACTGGTGGGGCGTCGGGCCGGGTGCGCACAGCCACGTCGCCGGACGCCGCTGGTGGAACCACCGCAACCCGCGCCGATGGATGGCAGCACTCGACGGCGGCGGCCAGCCGATCGATGGCGAGGAGTCCCTCACCCGCCAAGACCGCCTGACGGAGCGACTCATGCTCGGGCTGCGGCTCGCGGAGGGGTTGGCCGTCGCCGATGTGGCGGAGTTCGGCCCCACGGCGGCGCTGGCCGCCCAAGCCGACGAACTGCGCAAGGAGGGCCTGCTGCAGTCCCAGGACCGGCTCGCGCTCACGAGGCGGGGGCGGCTCCTGGCCGACGCCGTCACACTGCGCCTGCTGGACTGCTTCCGGTGACCGCCGGCCGGATCGATCAACCGGCCAGGTCGCGGGTGAGTGAGCGGATCCGCAAGGCCGCGATGATCGTGACCACGCCGAGCAGCGCCAGCCATATGCCGCTGACCCACGCCAGCACCGTCAGCGACGGCGCCGGCCACACGAGAACAACGACGCCGGCCACGATGCTCAGCAGTCCGAGGAAGATCGACCAGCCGCGACCGGGCAGGCCCTTCGCCTGAACACCCGCGACGGTGGTGAAGATCCCCTGCATCAGCCAGCCGATCCCGACGAAGAGCGCAAGGATCTCCACCGCCTGCAGGATGCCGCGGAAACACAACACTCCGAGGATGATCGAGATGCCGCCGCCGATTCCCATCAGCACCCGGTAGCCGCCTTCGCCCTCGCTGGTGAAGCTGCCCACGAGCGTGAAGATTCCGCTGATCAGCAGCCAACTCCCCAGCAGGAGCGCCACAACAGCGACGGTGACGTTGGGCCACACCATGATGGCCACGCCGACGAGCAGGCTGATGATCCCGAAACCCAGCACGGCGCCCCAGTGCCGCCCCAGGGCGGCGACGACGTCTCTGATGTCCCTGTCGTCACCGGGGTCGATGTTGGGCGATGCGGGCGTCACGAATGCCATGCGCTGATCCTTTGCTCGGGAGCCCCTCCAGCCTAGGGGAGCCAGCGGCCCGGCCCCGGCAGTCGGATCGTCGGCGCGCCGCGTCCCACCGGCGGAGGGGGCGGTCGGTGTTGTTCGGCGGTACGATTGGCACTCAGCGATTGTGAGTGCCAGCAGGTGCCTGCGACTGCCAGCAGGTGCCAGCAATGGCGGGTCGGGCCGGGAAGGGGATGGTGGCTATGGGCGATGAGCGGCGAATGGCCGTCCTGCGCGCCATCGTGGAGGACTTCGTGGCAAGCGAGGAACCCGTCGGATCCAAGGCGCTCGTGGACCGCCACGAACTCGGGGTGTCGTCGGCGACGATTCGCAACGACATGGCCGCGCTGGAGGAAGAGGGCTACATCGCCCAACCGCACACCAGCGCGGGTCGGATCCCCACCGACAAGGGATATCGCATGTTCGTCGACCGGCTCGCCTCGGTGCGGCCGCTGTCGCCGGCGGAGCGCCGGGCCATCCACTCCTTCCTGGAGGAGGCGGTCGACCTGGACAACGTGGTCGAGCGCTCGGTCCGGTTGCTGACCCAGCTGACCCGGCAAGTGGCCATCGTGCAATACCCGTCTTTGGGCCGGTCCCGCGTGCGCCACGTCGAACTCGTCGCGCTGTCGCCCCGGCGCGTCCTGCTGATCCTCATCGCGGACACCGGCCGGGTGGAGCAGCGGATGGTCGATTCGCCCAGCGAGGTCGATGAGCCGTTGCTCGCCGATGTCCGGGCGCGACTCAACACCGTGCTGGCGGATCACGCATTCGCCGACGTGCAAGAGGCCGTCGATGGTCTCGAGGAGCAGTTCCCCGAGGAGAAGCGGCCGCTGGTGGCGGCTCTGCTGGCGACGTTGATCGAAGCGGCCGTGGAGCGGGTGGAGGAGCGGGTTGTTGTCGGCGGGGCGGCCAATCTGGCCCGCTATGGCAAGGACTTCCCGCAGACGGTCCACCCCGTCCTCGAGGCCCTCGAGGAGCAGGTGGTGCTGCTGCGGCTGCTGGGCGAGGCGACCGCCACCGAGAAGGTGTATGTGCGCATCGGCCATGAGAATGAGTTTGCGGACATGATGACCACGTCGGTCGTCACGTCCGGATATGGACCCGCCAACCGCGCTGTCGCGCACTTGGGTGTGGTCGGACCAACCCGGATGGACTATCCGGGCAGCATGGCCGCGGTGCGGGCGGTAGCCCGCTACCTCGGCCGGATACTTGCGGAGCAGTGATGGCGCGAAACGACGACTACTACGCGATCCTGGGCGTGGCCCGCGACGCCGAGCCCCAGGAGATCAAGCGCGCCTACCGCAAACTGGCGCGCGACCTGCACCCCGATCTGAACCCCGACCCCGATGTGCAGGACCGCTTCAAGTCGGTCACAGCGGCCTACGAGGTCCTCAGCGACCCGGAGAAGCGCA
>JAQAZZ010000229.1:0-8105 GCA_032127075.1 Micrococcales bacterium
CTGCTCCTGCTCCCTTCGCGGCATCTGCCGCGGCCCACCAGCGGCGAGTTCCGCCAGCTGGCGATCCTCGGCACAGTGGGGCTGGCCCTTCCCTTCACCCTGATCGCCTTCGCGCAGACCCAGATCACTTCGATCCTGGCAGGGCTGCTCAACGGGGCCACTCCCCTGTTCGCCGGTATCTTCATCTCCCTGCTCATCCCGCAGGAACGGCCGGACCGGGCGCAGCTGATCGGGTTGCTGCTCGGTTTCGTCGGCATCTCGGTGCTCATCGGCGCATGGGACACATTCGGAAAGGGCTTCGCCTCGCCCCTCGGTGTGGGCGCGATGATAGGCGCAAGCGTCTGCTACGGCTTCGCCACTTCGTTCAGCAGACTGTCCCTGTCATCTTCGGCTATGAGCGGCACGCAGCTGAGTTCGGTGCAGCTGCTGTCGGGAGCCGGCCTGGCGCTGCTCCTGATTCCAGTGGATCCCGCGGCGGATCGCGGTCCGGTCACGTGGGGCGCCGTGGCCGCGCTGGCCGCACTGGGAGTCCTGGGGACCGGTGGGGCCATGGTGCTGTTCTGGCATGTGATCCGGCAAGCCGGCTCCACGATCGCCGCCACCGTGACATATGTGATCCCGCTGGTGTCCACCGCTGTCGGGGTGACGCTGCTGCGCGAGGAGATGACGTGGAACGAACTCGTCGGTGGCCTGATCGTCATCGTGGGTGTTGCGCTCACCCAGTGGACCCAGTTGACGGCAAGGCGCGATTTCGGCGCCCGACCCCGCGCTGAAGACCTGTGACACCAACAGCCACCGTCGAGCGGGCACGATCGCGGCTGCCTCCCGATGCCGTGGATTTGCCCCACTGTGCCTTGGTTGCGAAACTTTCCGGCCTTTGTTGCGGGACTGTTTGCAGGAGTTCGCTGATACTTTCAGCTGCGGGGCTGATCACCGTTGGACCTTGGGTCCTCTTGGCCTCACCCTCAGGGAGGTGAGGGCCATCAAGACCCTCGGACTGGGCCTGGTCGCGTCGATGTCAGCAGGAGTCCTGGCGCTCGCGGGACCGGTGGGGGTGCCATCCGCGGCGGCAGGGCCGATATCGACTCTGGAATCGCCCGGCGGCGCGCTGGGCAAAGTGGTGAACAACAAACCCGCGGCGTGGACGCCGCAGGTGCGCGACGGCCAGGTGTGGGCCATCGCCCAGACCGGGGACACGATGGTCGTCGGCGGCAACTTCACCAAGGTCCGCGCACCTCAGGGCGGAGCACCGGAACTGGGCCGGTCCAATGTGTTCTCCTTCAACGCTGCCACCGGCTCGATCAACAACTTCTCGCCCACGAACGACGGCGGGCGCGTTGCGGCGGTCACACCGGGCAAGGTGCCGGGGACGGTCTACGTGGCTGGCTGGTTCAAGAGCATGGAAGGCAGGACCGGGCGGGTCTTCCTGCTCGACGCCAAGACCGGTCAGGTGCTGGATTCGTTCAAACCACCCGCCATCACGGGGCCCATAGTTGATCTGGCGCTGGTCGGGAACCGGCTCTACATCGGCGGGACGTTCACCCATATCAACGGCAGGCCGCATCTGGGCATCGCGTCGCTGAACGCCGACACCGGGGCGCTGGACCCGTTCGTAGACATCCAGATGGAGGGCAACCACAACTGGTCCCCCACCATCGGTGGCGCCCGCGGCTATACCGGGACGGTCGCCTTCGACATCAGTCCGGACGGGTCGACGATGGCCGTGGTCGGAAACTTCAAGACCGTGGATGGCCAGGACCTCGACCAGGCCTTCCTCATGGACCTGACGGGACCCACAGCCCGGATCGCGGACTGGCAGACCGACCGGTTCAAACCGACGTGCAGCCGCTCGTTCGACACCTACATGCGCGACGTCAAGTGGTCTCCCGACGGCCGACGCTTCTCGATCGTCACCACCGGCGCCGGATTCGCGGGGACGCTGTGCGACACGCTGTCCACCTGGTCTGCGTCCGACCGCGGCCAGCAGCGAGAACCGCTGGCAGTGGACGAGACGGGCGGCGACTCGCTGTAGTCCCTGGCGCACACCGACTCCGCGATCTACACCGGCGGCCACCAGCGGTGGGCCAACAACCCCAACGCACGCGACTTCGCGTACTTCGGTGCGGTTCCCCGGCCCGGACTGTCCGCGTCCGACCCGGAAGGACTGGTGCCGATCGACTGGAACCCGGGTAGGCAGCGAGGGTTCGGGATAACGGCGATGTACGCCAACGGCGATGGTGTGTGGATGGGCTCCGACACCGACTGGTACGGGGACTACGAGTTCTTCCGGCCCAGGTTGGCCTTCTTCCCCGCGCAGGGGGGCCGCCAATTGGCGTCCGGGGAGACCGAGCGCCTGCCCGGCTACTACTACCAGATCGCCGATTCGGGGGTCACCCGCCACCCCAGCGACGGCACGACCATTGAGCCCGCGCAAGCGGTCCCCGCCGACAACTTCGCCACCAACACCGTCCGCGGCGCGTTTGTGGTGGACGGAAACCTCTACTACGGCTCATCGGACGGTTTCCTGTACCGGCGGACCTTCGACGGGACGACTTTCGGGTCGGCGGAGAAGATCGACCCCTACAACGATCCCAAGTGGGCCGACGTGAAGACCGGCTGGAGCGATCAGGTCTACGTCGGCAAACTGCCCCAGATCTACGGCGAGTTCAACTCCGAGATCAATGGCCTCGAGGCCAAAGCCAACACCTTGTACTTCACCAGACCGGGTCAGAACAAGTTGTACCGGACCGGCTTCAGCGCCGATTCCGCCATCATCGAACCGTTCTTCCCCGCCGACGGCGAGGGGACAACCTTGTCTGGCACCCTGACGAACCCGGGTGACTTCGTGTTCGTCGGCGACAGCATCGTGTACGTCAACACTGCCACCGGGGCGCTGATGAAGGCCCCGATGACCGGCTCCGGCGTCGGCACCTCAACAGTGGTGGACAACTCCCGCGACTACCGCGGCCGCGGCCTGTTCCTGTGGTCCGGCGGCGGGACGGCTCCGCCGCCACCTCCTCCGCCGCCGCCGCCGGCCAACGACGAGCCGAAGGCGTCGTTCTCGGCGGACTGCACGTCGCTTTCCTGCTCGTTCGACGCCTCGGCTTCCCAGGACCCGGACGGCAGCATCGCCACCTACGCCTGGGCCTTCGGGGACGGCACCATCGGCAGCGGGAAGAACGCGAACCACACCTACACCTCGCCAGGCCCCTACACCGTCACCCTGACGGTCACCGACAACGTCGGGGCCAGCGACAGCACCACCAACAGCGTGTCCCCCTCGAACCCGAACCCCGACCCGGGCCAGGGCATCGAGTTCGTCGGATCCAGCGCCGTCAACCGCAACCTGACGTCCGCCGACGTCCCCCTCCCGCAAGGGGTGCAGGCAGGCGACACCGTCGTGCTGACCGTCGGATCCAGCGTGGACATCGCCACGATGCAGCTCAGCGGCGCCGGCACCTGGAGCGAAGTCGGCAGCTACAACCGCAGCAACCTGTGGCTGGCTGCCTACAGCACAACGCTGACCGCCGCCGACCTGGGCAGGGACCTGCGCGTCACCCGGCCCACCTGGGGCAAGATGGACCTCCAACTGCTCGCCTACCGCGGCCCCGCAGGCGATCTGGCCGTGTCGGACTTCCAGGCCCAAGCCACCTTCAACCCCGACAAGATCACCTCACCGCAGGTCGACGTCACCGCCGCAGACACCTGGGCGCTGTACGGGTGGTACACACGCTCCGCCACCGTCGAATCCGTGGCAGCCCCCCAAGGGGTGGAGGTGCGTGGCGCGGAGACGACGGGCGGGGGCGGCCGGATCACCTCAGCCGTCGCCGACAGCGGCGCGCCGGTCCCGACCGGCACGTTGCCGGGGCTGGTGGCCACACCCGACAAGGTGCCGCCCATCGGCGGGGCCGTCACGATGCTGGTCCACCCTCGCTGAGGCTGGATCAGAACTTCGTCGCCCCTTCGTGCGGGCGGTGGATCAGCGGGCCTGGTGCACGTACCAGTAGCTGAGCGCATCGTCGAGGGCCAGCCAGGACGCCTCGATCACGTTTTCGTGGACCCCGACGGTCTGCCAATCGCGGACGCCGTCGGTGCTGCTGATCAGCACCCGGGTTACCGCATCGGTTCCCTTGACTCCTTCCAGGATCCGCACCTTGTAGTCGATCAGCTCCATGGCGGCGAGTTCGGGGTGGGCGGGCAGCAGCGCCTTGCGCAGCGCATTGTCCAAGGCGTTGACGGGACCGTTGCCTTCGGCGGTGGAGATGACCCGATCGCCGTCCACCGACACCTTGACGGTCGCCTCGCTGATCACGGACCCGTCTTCGCGGCGTTCGACCAGCGTGCGCCAGGATTCCAGCCGGTACAGCTTGCCGGTGGTGTCGCCCGTCTCGTCGCGGAGCATCAGTTCGAACGACGCGTCGGCAGCCTCGAACGACCAGCCGTTCGCCTCGAGCCCCTTGACCCGGTCCACCAGTCGGGTGACGGCTTCCTTGTCGCCCGACAAGTCGAAGCCGAGTTCCTTGCTCTTCAACTCCACAGAAGCCCTGCCGGCCATCTCGGTCACCAGCACACGCATGTCGTTGCCCACCAGGCCAGGGTCGATGTGGTTGTACAGGTCGCTGGAGACCTTCAGCGCGCTGGCGTGCAGGCCCGCTTTGTGTGCGAACGAGGAGATCCCGGCGTAGGGCTGGTGGGTGTCGGGTGGCAGGTTCGCGATTTCGGCGATCGTGTGCGAGACGCGCACGGTCTCCGCGAGGCTGCCCGGCGGAAGCGCGTGGATCCCCATCTTGAGTTCGAGGTTGGCGACAACAGCGAAGATGTCGGCGTTGCCGGTCCGTTCGCCGTAGCCGTTCGCCGTTCCCTGTACGTGGGTGACGCCGGCCTCGACTGCGGCGACGGTGTTGGCCACCGCACATCCGGTGTCGTCTTGGCAGTGGATGCCCAGCCGCACGCCACTGCGCTCGCCGACGTCGGCGACGATCCGGGCGATGCCGGACGGCAGCATGCCGCCGTTGGTGTCGCACAGGACCCCCACCGACGCACCGGCCTCCGCGGCGGCCACCAGCAACCGGACCCCATAGTCGGGGTCGTGGCTGTAGCCGTCGAAGAAGTGCTCCATGTCCACGAACACCCGGCGCCCCGCGGCAGTCAAATGGGCCACGGTGTCGGCCACCATGGCGACGTTCTCGTCCAGCGTCGTCCGCAGCGCCCGCTCGACATGGCGGACATCCGATTTGGCGACGATGGTGATCACCGGCGCCCCCGAGTCCAGCAGGGCCGCCACCTGTTTGTCCGCCGTGACGTCGATGCCCGCCTTGCGTGTGGCTCCGAACGCAACCAACTGTGCGTTGCGCAGCTTCAAATCGCTGCGGGCTTCGGCGAAGAACTCGGTGTCCTTGGGCATCGCCCCGGGCCAGCCGCCCTCGATGAAGCCCACGCCGTACTCGTCCAGCAGCCGGGCCACCGCCATCTTGTCGGCCACCGAGTAGGAAATCCCCTCCCGCTGCGCCCCGTCGCGCAAAGTGGTGTCGAAGACATGGAAGGCATCGTTGGGCAACGTGAGGTCGTTCGGCGCTGGTTCTCCCGACATGGGGTTCTCCTTCTCCCGCGGTGGCCCCCAACAGAAAACCCCCTCGCCGTTGGCGTAGGGGGCTCGCGCGACGGGGCCGTCGCGCGCTAGGTAATGATGATGACCTGGGTCACCCGCCCATGGTGACACTGCCGACCACCCGACAGCAACCGCGGGGCGCCGCCGACGGGACGGGGGCCCGGGCAGCCCGGCCGGGGCCGTGACTCAGCCGGTCACGCGCGCCAGGCCCTGCCGGAAGAACTCGGCGATCTGCCTGACCCGATCGCTGTGGTCTTCACCGGTGAACTCGGCAACGCGAACTGCCGCACCGAAGGAGACGTTCCAGAACGGGTCGTCGTCGATCGCGCCGGGCCCGACATAGGCGTAGGGGACTCCGATCGCCGAATCCGGCGGTGCGACGCCGTAGTTGACCTCGTGATGGCGGATCGCGACGTCCATGTGTTCCGGCCAGAGCACCGGCGTCTCGTCGGGCTGGAACTGCAGCAGAGCGTCACGCCCCAGGCGGTACCAGGACAGGATCTCGCCGAAGCCCACCGGATCGAACGTGACGTCGGTGTCGGGGCCGGCGGGCACCGGGTCGCGGTAGTGGACGTCGGGTCGTCCCAGCGGAAGGCCGGCGGCCGCAGCGACATCGGCGACCGTGCCGGTGACCGGGACAACCGCCCCGGCGACTTGCAGGCCGACCGGGGTCAGCTCCAACTCCGGGGCGGCTGTTGTCGCCAGTCCCGTGTCCGTCACCCGCAGTTGGATCGTGCTGCTGCGCGCATATTGGGGGCCGGCCAGCAACCACTCGCAGACGGCGTGGACCGCGGGAAATGCATCGATGCCCATTGCGGCTCCTCGTCCGGCGACCGGCTTCAGCCGACTCGGGTCAGCCAACCATGCTCGTCGGCCGCGTTGCCAGTCTGGATGTCGAGCAGTGCTTGGCGCAGCCGCTGGGTGATGGGGCCGGCGGCGCCGTCGGCCACCGTCCACTGCCCCGACCGGCCCTTGACGTGTCCCACCGGGGTGATGACGGCCGCGGTGCCGCAGGCGAAGACCTCGGTGAGTTCACCGCTGTCGTTGGCCTTGCGCCAGTCGTCCACGCTGATCCGCCCCTCCTCCACCTGATAGCCGAGATCGGCCGCCAGGCGCAGCAGCGAATCCCGCGTGACACCCGGCAGCAGGCTGCCGGTGAGCTCAGGCGTGACCAGTCGCGCGTCGCTGCCGCTGCCGAAGACGAAGTAGAGGTTCATGCCCCCCATCTCCTCGACCCAGCGATGCTCGTTGGCGTCGAGCCAGACGACTTGGTCGCAGCCGTGATCGATGGCCTCGGCCTGGGCGATCAGCGATGCGGCGTAGTTGCCGGCGCACTTCGCCTCGCCGGTGCCGCCGGGGGCAGCGCGGACGTAGTCCTGCGACAACCACACCGTCACCGGCTGCAGGCCACCCTTGAAGTACGCGCCGGCGGGCGAGGCGATGAGCAGGAACAGGTACTCGTCGGCGGGGCGGACCCCCAGTCCGACTTCGGTGGAGAACATGAACGGCCGCAGATACAGCGACTTCTCCTGGTCGGAAGGGACCCATTCGCCGTCTTGGGCGATCAGCGCCTCGATCGACGCCATGAAGAGGTCTTCGGGCAGCTCCGCCATTGCCAGCCGCCGCGCGGAGCGCTGGAACCGGCGGGCGTTCTCCAGCGGACGGAAGGTGTAGATGCCGCCGTCGGCGTGGCGGTAGGCCTTCAGCCCTTCGAAGATCGATTGGCCGTAGTGGATCGAGTTGGTGGCGGGATCGAGCGTCAGCGGTCCGTAGGGGACCACGGCGGCGTCGTGCCAGCCCTTGTGCGCCATCCACCGGATCTGCACCATGTGGTCGGTGAAGACGTTGCCGAAGCCCGGGTCGAGCAGGATCATCTCGCGTTCGTTGGCCGGCAGCGGGGACGGGTTCGCGCGCAGCGGGAACGTCAGTGCGGCAGGCGTGGTCATGTGGGGTCTCCCGGCGGGGTCAGTGTGCTGCCAAGTGTGACGCATCGCCGCAGGCGGGCCAAGCGTCCTGTCACGGTTGGTCCTCAGACGGCAGCGGCCAAGGCGTCTCCGGTTTCGGCGGTGGAACGCGGCTGCGGTCCGCGTGAGTCGAGGTCGGCGGCGACAGCCTGCTCCACTGCTGCGGCGGCCTCGACCAGTCCTAGATGGTCGAGCATCATGGCGACGCTGAGCACCGTTGCCGTCGGGTCGGCCTTGCCCTGTCCCGCGATGTCGGGGGCGGAGCCGTGGACCGGTTCGAACATGCTGGGGTTCGTCCGGCTGGGGTCGAGGTTGCCGCTGGCCGCGAGGCCGATCCCGCCGGCGATCGCGGCGCCGATGTCGGTCAGGATGTCGCCGAACAGGTTGTCGGTGACCACCACGTCGAAGCGCCCCGGCTGGGTGAGGAAGAACATGGACGCCGCATCGACATGCAGGTAGTCGGTCGAGACCTCGGGGAACTCGGAAGCCACGGCGTTGAAGACCCGCTGCCACATGCCGCCGGCATGGATGAG
>JAQAZZ010000230.1:0-7424 GCA_032127075.1 Micrococcales bacterium
GCGCGATGATCGCGGGGATGCCCGTGCGGGCCCCGACCCCTTGCCGCCGGACCAGCCGTCGGAACCGCGGGACGCCGCTGCTGCGAGCCACCGCGAAGTGAAGGGTTCGATGCTCTACCCGCGGCAGAGATACCAAGGGGAATTCTCACCGGCGAATCTGGCCTTCGACAGCAACCTGCAGGAGTTCGCCCAGCGGGTCGCCTACATCTGCAGCCTGGAGAACTCGGGCAAGATCACCCCCGACGACGCCCATCATCAGATCAAGGCGCTGTGGAAAGAGCTGAACCGCAGCCACAGGGGCCTCGGCGTCGATGAATCCTGAGGAGTTGCCGCGGATCGGCGGCCACGGCCAGCGCTGATGCACGCAGCGAACCGGATTGATCACGTTCTGTTCGTCGCCCGTTCACCTTGCTCGCCCATTCAGTTCCACACCCCGCCCTAGTATCCGACATGTCCGATCCGAGACGACACCAACTGGAGGCAAGGGTGCGATTCACCCGTACTACCAAGGCCGTGGCTTTCGCCGCGGTCGGCATGGTCGCGCTCGCGGCCTGTTCCGAGAGCGGTTCGAATGGGGGAACGTCCGCATCGGGCGCTCCCACCGACGTCGAATGCGCCAGCGGCACGCTGAGCGCCGAGGGTTCGTCCGCCCAAGGCAACGCGATGGTTGAGTGGATCAAGCAGTACCAGACCGCTTGCCCCGATGCGACCGTCAACTACAACCCGACCGGTTCCGGGGCTGGGATCCAGCAGTTCATCGCGGGGCAGGTCGATTTCGCCGGTTCGGACTCCGCACTCAAGAAGGATGAGGGCGAGGTCGCCGACGCCAAACAGCGCTGTGACGGCAACGACGCCTGGAACCTTCCGATGGTCGTGGGCCCCGTCGCAGTCGCCTACAACGTGGAAGGTTTGGATTCGCTGATCCTCGACGCCGATACCACCGCCAAGATCTTCGCCGGTGACATAAAGAGGTGGAACGACCCGGCGATTGCGGCGCTGAACGATGGCGCATCGCTGCCCGACGAGAGCATCACCGTGTTCTACCGGTCCGACGAGTCCGGCACCACGGAGAACTTCACCCAGTACCTGTCCGCAGCCGCCGGGAACGTCTGGACCAAGGAGCCCAGCAAGACATGGACGGGCACCGGTGAGGGCAAGGAGAAGTCCGCGGGGGTGCAGGAGGCCACGATCCAGAATCCGAACTCCATCACCTACGTCGAGTGGTCCTTCGCACGTGACGGTGGGCTGGGGGTCGCTGAGATCGACAACGGCTCCGGCAGCCCGGTCACGTTGGACGCCGCAACGGCGGGCAACGCGCTGGAAGCCGCTGAGGTCACCGGTTCGGGCAACGACCTGCGACTGGAGCTGGACTACGCCACCCAGGAGCCGGACACCTACCCGATCGTCCTGGTGACCTACGAGATCGCCTGTTCCGCCGGCCTGCCCGCGGACGGCTCGGCGCTGGTGAAGTCGTTCCTGACCTACACCGCATCCGAGGAGGGTCAGTCGGTTCTGGAGGCACTGGGCTATGCGCCGCTGCCGTCGTCGGTGGACGGGAAGGTCCAGGCTGCGGTCGCGGACCTGCAGTGAGATGAATCGGTGCGGCGGCCCGTGCGGGAGATGCCGGTCCGCCGCACCGATCATTCCGGGAAACCACTCCACATGAACATCCAGCCAGGGCAACCGCCGCCGCTTCACTCGATATCGAGCATTCGACAGGCTCCGAGTGGGAACCTTGGTGCCAATCGTCGAATCGAGGGGTCATGACGGCGTACTCTCCACCGGACTCTGAAGAGGATCTGGTCAAGAGGAGCACCGGCAGGCTCGGCGACCGGACGATCGCCTTCCTGTCCACGGCCTCCGGCGTCGCAGTCATCGCCACGGTCGTCCTCGTCGGTCTGTTCCTGCTCTGGCGGGCTGTCCCCTCCATCCTGGCCGACCAGGTCCCCTTCCTCACGTCGCGGGAATGGAACGTCAACAACCCCGACGATCTGCGGTTCGGCGTCCTGGACCTGATGTGGACCACGGTGCTGAGCTCCGTCATGGCGATGGTGCTCGCGGTTCCCGTCGCAGTCGGGATCGCAATCTTCATCACCCAGTACGCTCCCCGTCGGCTGGCCAAACCCGTGGCCTCCCTCGTGGACCTCTTGGCTGCCGTGCCGTCGATCATCTACGGGCTCTGGGGTATCCAGGTGCTTGCACCGGCCATCAAGCCCTTCGGCGACTGGCTGAATTCCACCTTCGGCTGGATCCCGCTGTTCGCGCCGGGGCTGACGTCTGCGGGAACCGTCTACTCGATCGGCGTCGTCTTGGCGATCATGATCCTGCCGATCATCACAGCGATCAGCCGCGAGGTGTTCGATCAGACGCCGCTGCTGCACAAGGAGGCGGCACTGGCGCTCGGCGCGACGAAGTGGGAGATGGTGCGCACCGCGGTGCTGCCGTTCGGGCGGCCCGGGGTGATCGCGGCATCGATGCTCGGGCTCGGCCGCGCCCTCGGCGAGACGATGGCGGTGGTGATCATCCTGTCCAAGCCGGCGCCCGGCAGCGAGTTCAGCGCCTCGATCTTCAACGGCGGCGAGACGTTCGCTTCCAAGATCGCCAACAACGCCGCCGAGTTCGACTCCCCGGAGAAGACGGGCGCCTATATCGCGGCTGGCCTCGTGCTGTTCATCCTGACGTTCATCGTCAACGCCATCGCCCGATACGTGATCCACCGGCGCAAGGAGTTCACGGAATGAGTGTTACCACCCAGACCAAGGGCGGCCCCGGACCGGCCTCTGCGCTCACGCCGGTCCACGGCCGGCGCCGGTTCGTCGACCGGTCGATGCGCGTGTTGGTCTTCCTCGCCTTCCTGCTGGCGCTGATCCCGTTGGTGTGGGTGCTGTGGATCACCATCAGCCGCGGGATAGCACTGGTCGTCCAGCCCGAGTGGTGGACGAGTTCCATGCGCAACGTCGGCCCCAACGACTTCGGCGGCGGCGCGGCCGCCGCGATCCAAGGGACCTTGACGCAGGCCGCGATCGCCACCGTGATCGCCGTGCCGATCGGGGTCCTGACCGGTATCTACCTGGTGGAGTACCAGGAGAAGCCGTTGGTGAAGCCGATCTCCTTCATGACGGACGTCCTCACCGGCATCCCGTCGATCGTGTCGGGTCTGTTCATCTACGCGCTGTTCATCACCACCTTCGGTTTCAGCCGGATGGGCTTCCTGGTCGCGCTGGCGTTGACGCTGCTGATGATCCCGGTGATCATCCGCGGCACCGAGGAGATGCTCAAGATCGTCCCCAACGATCTCCGCGAGGCGTCCTATGCCCTGGGAGTGCCGCGGTACCGCACGATCCTCAAGGTCGTGCTGCCTACCGCCATGAGCGGCATCATCACCACGATCATGCTCGGCGTCGCACGGATCATGGGTGAGACCGCGCCACTGCTGATCCTGGTCGGCTACACGGCCTCCCTGAATCCCAACCCCTTCACCGGGGAGCAGGCTGCCCTGCCGCTGATGATCAACGTCGAGCGCGGCAACCCGCTGCCGCCCGGGCAGGAAAGGGCCTGGGCGGCCGCGCTCACGCTCATCCTGTTGGTGATGGTGCTCAACATCGGAGCGCGGTTCATCGGACGCTACAGCGGAATCAAGAGGTGAAGTAGGAGCCATGTCCAAGAGCATCCAAGCCAGCGGAATCGACGTCCACTACAGCAAGTTCTTGGCGGTGGAGGACATCTCGATGAACATCGAGAAGAACTCGGTGACAGCCTTCATCGGGCCTTCGGGCTGCGGCAAGACCACGTTCCTGCGCGCCTTGAACCGCATGATCGAGACCATCCCCGGCGGCCGGGTCTCCGGCAAGATCATGATGAACGGGATCGACATCCTCAGTTCAGATGTCGACCCGGTCTCGGTCCGACGCGATGTGGGCATGGTCTTCCAGCGGCCCAACCCGGTCCCCACCATGAGCATCTTCGACAACGTCGTCGCGGGGTTGAAGCTCAACGGGGAGTGGAACAAGACGAGGCTCAAAGAGACCGCAGAGGAGGCGCTGAAGGCGGC
Organism: Micrococcales bacterium; assembly: GCA_032127075.1. GTDB lineage: Bacteria > Actinomycetota > Actinomycetes > S36-B12. The sequence continues at coordinate 4,052 of JAQAZZ010000230.1, forward strand.
CAACCTGTGGAACGAGGTGAAGGACCGTCTCGACCGCCCCGGCGCCGGCCTATCGGGCGGTCAGCAACAGCGCCTGTGTATCGCGCGGGCCATTGCCGTCAAACCGGATGTGCTCCTGATGGACGAACCGTGCTCCGCCCTCGACCCGATCTCAACGTTGGCGATCGAGGATCTCATCTTGGAGTTGAAGGAGAAGTACACAGTCGTGATCGTCACCCACAACATGCAACAGGCCAGCCGGGTCAGCGATACGACGGCGTTCTTCAACATCGGCGGGATCGGGCAACCCGGGCACCTCATCGAGATGGGACCCACCGAGCGGATCTTCAGCAACCCGGAACAACGGGCCACCGAGGACTACATCACCGGCCGCTTCGGCTGAGGCCCGCTCGTCTGCCGGGAGCCCTGCCGGCGTCGCAGCCAGCTCCCGACAGCCCCTAGTGATACGCGGTGAGGTGGATCTTCGCCATCTGGGTTCCGGTCAGCGGAACGGAGCAAGCGAAAGACGTCGGCAGGAACCGGCGCAGCACGCGAGGCCGACGGTCGTCCGGCTGGCTCCCGAATCGGTTGTGCAGCATCTGGGCAAAACGATCCATAGCTGTCTCCTTGGTTACGGCGGACCCCACATAGCGGAAACACCGCATGATGCGAAGTTGAACGGAAGATTAACACAGTTTCCCGAACGGGTCGCAGCATCGTCCGCTGAGGGGGCCGGGTCGGCGCCGCCTACCGCGATCTCGGCGTTGCCCGTGGGCGTGTCAGATCTCGCAGACCGCACCGTCGCCGTCGCGGTCGATGTACCAGTCGTATTCCGCGTCCTTGCCCCGGTAGTAGGGCCCGAGCCCGGCGTCGTTGGCCTCCCCGCAGGTACCGAATCGGGGATCGAGCGATCCGGAAGCCTTCTTGGGCTTCGGCCTCGTCCCGGATTGGGAATTGCGCTGGGCCGTGCTGGCAGGGGCCTGGCCGCCGGTGTTGGCGGCGATGGTCGGCTGCGGACCGGCGGGGGGCAGGTCCTGCCCCGGGCACCCGCCCAGGACGCGCAGCATCGCGTCCTTCTCCGCGGCGGTCACCCACAGGGCGTACTTCTTCTTGACAGCCACCTGACGGGCAACGTACTCGCAGCGGTACGGCTTGTTGGGCGGCAGCCAGGTCGCGGCGTCGCCGTCGCCCTTCTGCCGATTCGCGCCGGCGTCGGTGGGCTGCAGGTTCAGGGGATCGTTGGCGAAGGCGACCCTCTTCGCGAATGGCCAGGGTGTCGCTCCCTTCTGCCAGGCATCGCCCAGGGCAACGATATGGTCGATATCGACCTCACTCGTGCCCCCGTACACGAATCGAATCGTGCTGCGGGTGTAGGGGTCGTCCAGCGATCCGGCAAGCACCTCGCACGAGCCGGACATCGACTTGCGCGTCAGCGTCGCCTGCAGCTGGTCGTTGCGGGTGTCGCAGCCGTTGCCGTCCACATCGACCCAAGCGGCGCCGAACTGGTCGCGGCTGTAGCCGGTCATGGGCGCCCGGCCCTTGACGGCCAGCCCCTCTACGGCCGCTGCGGCTGAGCTGTTCCCGCGCTCCGATTCGGATAGGCCCGGCTTCGGTGTGGTGGTCGGGGCGGAAGGGGTCTGCGTCGCTGCCGGCGCGGGCGCATCCAAGTTGCCGCCCCCGGCTGCGGAGCCGGCTGCCGGCGCGGGCGACACTTCCCGCCCGTCGGTGACCGTGCATCCCGCGACAAGAGCAGCGCCGACGACGATCGCTGCTGCTGAGAGTCTGCCTCGCACGTTCGCCTGCCTTCCCTGCGGCGCCCGCCGGGCTGCAACGGGCGCAGGCCGGTTCGGCACACCAGGCCTACCCGTGGATGGCCCCCGGCAAACTTGGCGACGGCTCGCCTCGCCGGGCGGGATGCTGTCGGCCCAGGTAGGAGCTGAGCCGTTTCCGCCAGGCCATGACTGACCCAGTGCGATCAGCATCGAGGTGGTTGTACAGCGGGTTCTGCCGCGAAGCGCTCACTGGATCTTGGTGAACAGGTAGGCGAACGCGGGCTTGGTGTAGGCGACTCCTCGGCCTGATTCGCGCAGAACTGCTCTGGTGAGGTTGACGGGCTTCTTGGGGATCAAATCGGTATCCAGGCCGGTAGTCCTGACCCGGTAGTCGCCTGAGCGAGCAGTGACGACCCCGCAGAGTTGGTATCGGGGGTCGATTGCGGCCATCGCTGCGTCGCCGTGGCTGGGATTGACCAGCAGCGTCCCCCCGACTCGCAGCGCGTCGGTACACGCTTCGGAGACGAACCCGGCATACAGCGAAACCAGCAGGTCGAAACTGCCGTCTTCAAGACCGAGATCAGTTGTGTAGTCCGCGTGCAGGAATTCGACGACGGGTTCCGCGGCACCGTGAGTGTATTGGTGGATGAGTTCCCGAACGCCTTCCTCGTCGGAGAAGAAGGCCGCTGCACGCCTGTCGACGTCCACATACGTGACCGAGGGGAACACCAACGACGGTGAGATGTCCACGTAGCTACCCGGGTAGAGGACACGCCGAGCCGGTACCGACTCGCCCACAGCCCGAAACAGCCGCCAGCGGTCACCCTCGTGCTGGTTCTGCCTGTCCCACAACTCACGGGTCCGACTCAGCACGACTGCCAGACTACGACTGGGGCGCAGTCCCGCCGCCACGGCATGCACCGGGCCCGACACTGCATTGCATCCCACCGGCAGCTGACATCCTTGGCGTGAGCGTCGGAGGGAGGCACGATGCAGTCGCCGACGACGTGCAGGTGTTCGACTTCGAGGCGCCCTGAGAGGTCGTGAAAGAACCGTCGCCGAGGCCACGCCGATGAGCGCCCGCCAGCAGCGTGGCCCAGGACCTCGGCTTGCGGCTGCTGCTCGAGGTCCTGGACCACGACTACCTCCAAGACCCAGCCCTCGACGGGTTCGAGGACGACCCCACCTTCGGCCCACCCGGCATGGCCTCCATGCGCGTGCAGGACTGGTTCGCCCACATCCCAGGCCGGGATCCACTGCCCCCCTGCCTGATCGGATTCGACGAGAATCCGTTGGTCGGGGCGTCCCCGCACATTCGGGTGCGTCACGTCTCAGCAGGCCGTGTCCGCAAGTGGCGTGACCGGGTCGCCGAGCAGTGCATGGAGGGCCTACGCGGCCCACCGGGTTCGGGACGGCCCCTGCTGGCGCAGAGTCATCTCGGACGGCACCTGCCATGTCGCAGTGCCTCGAGCTTGACAGTCATAGGCGGCGAATAGACGCACTTGGTTCTGCCACGGGCGACGGTGGTCACGGAGTGATGTGTCGGCCGCGGCGTCTGGTGACCCGGATGCCAAGGCCCTCCAATGCCGGGGGGTCGCCGTCGCAGCGGGGGAATCGTCACA
>JAQAZZ010000231.1:0-5362 GCA_032127075.1 Micrococcales bacterium
GAGAACCACCTCCGGCCGGGTAGCGAACTGGACTGCCCGCAACCGTCGACCTTTCAAGCGCCGGCCTCGTCCAGTCCTGCAGTGCCGTCGACAAGTCAGCGGCGGGTGCAGCAAGATGGCGTGAATGCCCGATCGATTCGAGGACGCGACATGCCCAGGGAACCCCTGCCGGACTTCCTTGCTGGCCCGCCCACCGTTGGCGGAGAAATCAGCGTCACAGGAAAATGGGTGCCCACTCGCAAGGGCGGTATTTCGCCGAGACCGCTACCCATCACGCCAAGGCACTCCTAGCGGTTGCCAGACCTGATCTGCACCTCATCCGAGGGGCTGCGATACCGGAATCCGCTCGGGAGGCGATTCGGGCCAAGCGTGTACCAGCCAGATTCGGGGAATGGAGGTACGGATACGCGCGCCGCAACAATCGCCCTGACCCGCGAAGGGCGATTCAGGTCACGGCGCAGTGGTCCTGCCAGGCTGGGTCCGGTGGTGACCTCGACGAGCTGCTGTCTTGGTGGCAACGCGTCGGAACGGACGCCCACTCGATGGAAGAGGGACTGCTCCGCTTCGAGGCCTATCAGGTTTCGGGGGAGGATGCCCTGATCATCCATGAGACCTTCGAGGACACCAAGGACTTGAAATTCCACCTGACGAAGGGGACTGCCGACAAGTACAAGAAGGAGATCGACGCAATCGCGGCTCCCGAGTGCTACTACTTCCGGGGCCCGGTCTCCTGGACGATCAGGACCTACTCCAAGTTCATGCGGCGCCCGCCACCGGTCCCGGCGGTCCCCTCCCTCGCCATGGTTAGATGTTCGGATGTCCAACACCGCCGTGGCTCGCCGGCGCACCCTCCCGAAATGGTTGAGTTGGCCGGTGGTGCTCAGCGCACCGCTGGTAGTCGTCCTGGTTGGTCTGCAGGTCGCCTCAGCCCCTGAGTCGATCCCGATATCGTTTCTTCCGCTGCTGATCGTGGCCCCGGCGCTGCTCTGGCTGGATCGAGTCCACCCGCAGCCGTGGTCAGCCAGGATCCATGCCCTGTTGTGGGGCGCCACCATCACCGTCTTGGTCAGTGCCCTGGTGAACACCGCCGCCGAGGGCTTCTTCGGCGAGTCCGTCGCCGCCGTGGCTGTGGCGCCTTTCGTCGAGGAGGCCCTGAAGGGCCTGGGGGTGCTGTGGGCGGTGCGCCGCCGTGAGGTCGAGGGTGCGATGGACGGGATCGTCATCGCGGGCTGGGTGGCGCTCGGGTTCGCGGTGGTCGAGGACATGATCTACCTGGGGATCGGCGCGGAGGAAGAAGAGTTGCTCGAGAGTTTCCTGTTGCGCGATCTGATCACGCCTTTCGCCCATCCCCTGCTGACGTTCTGGACCGGTCTGGCTCTCGGGATCGCGGTGTATCGACGACGGCCCTTGGCCTGGGCCTTGTGGGGGTATGCGATCGCGGTGGCGACTCATGTGCTGCTCAACGGAGCGTGGGAGCTGGCCGGTGTGCAACTGTCTCCTGTTGCCATCGCGCTCTACTTGGCCCTGCTGATCCCGGTGGCGCTGTGGGTGATCTCCGCCCGCCGCAAACAGGCGGATCAGTTCATCGCTGCGGTCCCCTCGCTTCCCCAACGCTACGCCCTACCTCCAGCGGAGGAAGCGGACTTCGCCACCTGGCACGGCATGCTGGCCCACCGTCGGCAACTTCCCCGCGACCAGCGTCGGCAGTTCGACGCCGTGCGTACCCCGCTGGCTCGCCTCACCGAGCAGCTCTCCCGCCCCGGAGGTCCCGACCCTGACAGGGAGCAGGAGTTGGCCGATGAACTTCTGCGATCCCGCGAGGGACAGTAGGAGCCGGCCGGCTTCACCCGTGGGCGATGGCCCCGATGCGGGGGGCCTGCGGCGGGGGGCAGGGACAAGGGGTCGCAGACGCGGCGACGATCTTGCTGGCCGATGGATTTGGTGACAGCTTCCAGGTGAACCGCCATCAAGAAGCGTGAACCGCCATCAGGAAACGAGAGAGGGCTCGGATCGGCGGATCGCCTGCCCAAGCCCTCTCGTCGCGACCTTCTGTCAGCGGCCGCTGGCTGTCACGAGGACTGAATCTCCGCAGCTACCGCGTCCAGCAACTCGACGAAAGCCTCCTGGGTGGCGGCCAACTCCGATTGCATCTGCTCGTAGGCACTGGCGACAGCTGCTCGATCGGTGTCAGGCTTGGCGATCTCGGCCTTCAACGCTTCCAGGGCCTGCTCGCTTGCCTGGAGTTGCTGCACAACCTTGTCGTACTCAGCCTGTGCAGACGCCAAGGCATCACCCGATTCCCGGCGAGTTTCCAGTCTCTAGACCAATGCCCCCGGGGACACCGGAGGCATTGGTCTAGAGAGCGGGTGACGGGAATCGAACCCGCACTGTCAGCTTGGGAAGCTGATGTTCTGCCATTGAACTACACCCGCGCTGGGCGGCGACCGCCGTGTCCGCGGCGATGCGTATCCCTGCGGCAACAGTATGCCTCACGCTCGGTGCCAGCCCGCCAGGGGATCGGCGGCTCCAGGGCGGTCTCGGGGCCGAGGGATCGGCACGACGGACCGGGGGTCAGGTCAGATTCGGGCTGCGGCCCGCAGCCACTGCCAGCAGGGCACTGGGGTTCATCCCGCGGGAGCGGCGCCTCTCGGCCACCGCAAGGGTCTCCACCGGTACGAGCAGCCGCAGTCCACCGGCGTGGATTCGGAAATCCAGCGGGGTCGGCAGGTTCAGCGACTCCCCATCCACACCGGCGAAGGCACTGCCGGAGCGCGAGCGGACCTGAAACGACTCCGCGGTGAACTCGTGCAGATGAGGGTCCCGTGCGCCCAAACCCAGCGCCGAACGGGTCACCAGTGCCGCGGCCTCGGCCCCAGTGCTGGCGCTGACGGCGAAGACACCCAGTCTGCCGCTGTCCATGGTGCGTCGCTGCGACACGTCGAGTGCGGGGCCAAGCACGTAGGGGTTGTTCGACACCAGAATCAGGAAGCACCCCTCGACCTCGGCGCCGTCCGGCGTGGTGAACTGCAAGTCGAAGGGTTCGGCTTGGCTGCCGAGCATTTCGGGGAGTTTCGCGCGGCTGGTGTCGAGTTTGGCGTCCCGATAGGAATCCTCCTGGACGATGGTGGCGTAGATCCCCAGCGATACGTTGTTGACGAATAGGCGGTCGCCCACAGTGGCGTAGTCCACGCGGCGCTCGACTCCGTCCACCAGCGCCACCAGACCCTTGCGTGGATCGTCGCGGTCCAGGCCGAGGTCCAAGGCGAAGTGGTTGCGGGTTCCCGCGCTGATGCACACGAAGGGGATGTCGTGCTCGCTGGCGATCGAGGCGACCAGGGCCTGGGAGCCGTCGCCGCCGGCCATCCCCAGGCAGTCGGCGCCACGGGCGATCGCATCACGTGCCAGTTGGGCCAGGTCTGATCCCGGTTCGAGGGTGACCACGTCAACCCCCATTGCCTGAGCCAAGCCGATGAGGCCGAACTGCTCGACCTTGCCGCCGCCGGACTTGGGGTTGCAGATCAGTACGGGATGCTGCGGCCGCCGGTGACCGTAGTGGAGGTCATCCAACCGGTCGATCTCCCTCGTCAGCGCCGGTCGTGCCAACGCTGTGGCCGCGGCGACAAGCGCCAGAAGCAGCCCGATGCGCCACAGGGCGGTATCGGAATCGCCCCCAGCCGCGAACACAGCCCATACGAGTACGCCCACGCCGCCGACGAAGCCGACAATCCCCAAGACGCGACGCGGGTATTGCTCAGTGACGAGCCACCACCCGCCCGCTGCGATCATGAGCAGCCCGAGTACCCCCCCGGCCAGCAGCGCCGGGTTGCGCAGCAGGAAGACCACCGCCATGGCGACCGCAGCGGCCGCGGCAGCCAACGACAGGGCGGCTGTGGTTCGCTGCCACATCGAAGGAACCGCGGGCGCGCCGCTGTCCCCGGCACGCGACACCGCATCTTCCGTCACGACAGTTGCCCCCGCTGCTCTGGGGCTGGAGCCTGTCCGCAGGCCGGATGCTGCGCGGGAATGCAGCCGTGATGCCGTGCGGGGATTCGGTGGACGACAGCCCGCCGCGGGCGCGGACTCAACGGATTCCCGCTGTGAGTTCCAGCCGACCACGTGCTGCGAATCCTGACGGGCTCCTCGGTCCGCGCTGCCATGACCGAAGGAGGACCTAGCAGCCCAACTGGCTCACGATGTCGTCGTAGCTGGACCGCAGTTCCTCCTGCGCGCCGGCGACCTGGTCCCTGGCGGTGGCGAGCGAGTCGTCGGGGTTCACGTTCTCCAGCGACGTCTGGTAGTCCTCCTGCGCCATTTCGAACTGCTTCTTCGTCGCGTCAGACAACTGTCCAAGGTTCTCCGACACCAGCGCCCAGGCGGATTGGATCGCCTCGACGGCAGTTTGCGCCTGACCGACGGTCACGCTGTCGCCAGAGTCCGCAGCCGCTGCAGCACTATCCGTCACTTCGCTGATTTGGCCGCGCAGCGCCGTCAACGATGCACACACCGCGGCGTTGGCATTGGCGGTGTCATCGGCCGCCTCCTCGGAACTGCTGCTGCAGCCGCCGAGCGCGATGCCCGCCAGCAGGGCGGGGGCTGCCACGAGGGCGAAACGAGTGCGGATCATCGTGGGTCCTTCTCTGCGGGTGAACGTCGGGTCAGAACTCACGCTACCGCCCGCCGCACGCCACAGCAGGCTTGCCCCACGTAGTCCGGCCGAACGGTGCGCTTCTGGCCAGCTCTGCCTCCCGGCCCGGGGCAGCCCCGGACCTGCCCCGGACCTGCCCTCGGGCCTGCCCCCCGGGCCTGCCCCGGGCTGCCCCGGACCTGCCCCAAGGTGGCCCCTTCTGGCGGCGTGTCGCGCCGCTTCTGGGGCCACCTTGGGGCAGTTGGGGCGTGGCTCGCAGCGGTGGGAGCGCTGATAGGGGGCCGGTATCGATGTGGCCCAGCAGATCTGGAGGGCCCCACGCCCTTCGTGCGGCGCCGCTCCGCTACCGCCGCTACCGCCGCTACCGCCGCTCCGCTACCGCCGCTACCGCTGGCGTTACCGCCGCTACCGCTGGCGTTACCGCCGCTCCGTTACCGCCGCTACCGCCGCTACCGCTACCGCCGCTACCGTTGGCGCTACCGCCGCTGCCGCTGCCGCTGGCGCCGGCGCGGGAAGCTGCTCGGCGCGCCTCGTGGCTCCGCGGCGGATTAGGTGGGAGACTGCGCCTCGACGCCACAACCACGGAAGGCTCTCGATGACAAGCACCGCACCAGCACCACGGCCAGCAAGTGTGACGACGGTGGTCGTGCTCACCTGGATCGTGGCCATCCTGTCCGTCATCGGCGGCGTGCTCGCGCTGGTCCTCGGCTCCGATGA
>JAQAZZ010000232.1:0-4064 GCA_032127075.1 Micrococcales bacterium
CTGCAACGGGAACTGCTGCTCGTACCAGTGCATTCCCCGCTCGTAGTGGCGGTCGAAGAAGTGGACCTCTTTCTTCGCCGCACGACCGACCATGGGGTGTTTGCGGACGGCGCCATACAGGCTGGTGGTGCCGCCCTTCTGTGCTCCCATGATCAGGAAAGTCGGCTTGACCACTGGCCCCTCACCCGTCGAATCCCACTGCGGCGCGCCGCCCAATGTAGCACCGCCCGCGATCACGGCCTCCCAGGCGGCGGCGGTGCTGGCCACGGGGCCCACGTGGCGCCGGGCCAGGAAATCGACCTTGCCCAGCACCGGAACACCGTTGCCCGGCCCACCACAGATCTCGCACCACCGGCTGGCGGCAGCGTGGTGGGAGGCACCACGCTGCCCGGAGGCTTATCGTGGACAAATGAGCCACCGGCGAGCCCACCGCGGTCCTGCCGGTCCACCCCGACCGAAGAATCGGCTGGGCGGCAGCCCGCGAACGGTCGACGAGGTCAGTGCCGGCGGCCTCGTCGTCGATCGCCTGGACAACGGCGCCGAAGCCCTGCTGATCTCGCGCTTCGATCGCCGCCACCGTCTCATCTGGTCATTCCCGAAGGGTCACCTGGAGGCGGGCGAATCCCACCGCGAGGCCGCCATCAGAGAGGTCCAAGAGGAGACCGGGATACTCGCGGAGGTGATCGAGCCGATCGGGGAGATCGACTTCTGGTTCATGGCGGAGGGGCGGCGCATCCACAAGACCGTCCACCACTTCCTGATGCGCCGAATCAGCGGCGAGTTGTCGGACTCCGACCCGGAGGTGGAATCGGTGGAGTGGGTCGCCTTGGACGACGTCCATGGCCGGTTGGCATATTCCGACGAAAGGGCCCTGCTGCGCAAAGCCCGCCGGATGATCGCGAGCCGCAGTAGATGAGGCTCGCGGTGCAACTGCTCGCCGCGGCGATGGCGATCGGACTCGTGACTGCGCCCGCAGCGGCAGGGGCGCCCGCCACCCAGCTGCGAGCCGGTCAGCCGGAGGTCCTGATCGACTCCGTCACCCCGCACGCACCCAGACGCCGCGGGTCGGTGACGATCCAGGGACGCCTCGCCAACGGCGGCGACACCACCCTTGCAGACCCGGTGGTCCAGATCCGCTTCTCACCCACCCCGCTCCTCAGCCGGGAGGAGGTAGGCCTGATCCTGAGCGGGGAGAGCCTGCGCGCGGGCACAGTGCTGCCGGACACCATCAAGGCACTGAACACAGATCTGGCTCCCGGGCAACAAGTCGGTTTCCGGTTGACGACACCGGTGCGGGCGCTGAACCTGCCGGAATCCGCCGGTGTCTACGCCTTCTTCGTGGAGGCGCTCGCCGGCGGTGTCACCCAGGCAACGTCTGGAACCGTCGTTCCCTGGTTCCCCCAGACCGCGGAATACGAGCCGTCCCAGTTGTCCCTGCTGTGGCCGGTGACACAGCGGCCGGCCGTCGCGGCCAATCGGCTCGTCGTCGACCCCCGGGTCGCAGAGGAGTACGAACCCGGCGGACGCCTCGAGCGATTGATCCGCCTGGGCGACACCGCCGCCGTCACCTGGTTGGTGGACACAGCCACACTGCAGACTTCGCGGGAGATGGCGGGCGGCTACCAGGTGCTCACCGGGGGCCGCGAGGAGCCGGGGGGTTCGGCCGGAGCCGCCCGCAATATCGCCGAGCAACTCTCCGCCGCCGTATCCAACAAACCGTGGGTCCTGCTGCCACAGTTCGCCATCGCCGACGACGACGCACTCGCTGAGGGTGGACTCACCTCGATGGTTGTCCGATCCGCCTCGCTGCCGCTGGTGATCCGTGACTCGGCCACCCCGGGCTCGACCGCCGGCCTCGGGTACGTGACCGAACCCGGCGCGCAGCGGACCCAATCGCTGACCACCCTCGTCGATGCGGGAGTGCGGGTCGCCCTGATGTCCGACGCCTCGTTCCCGCCCGACCCTGAGTTGCCCTACACGCCGTCGGGGGTGACATCGGTGGATGCCGCGGGAACCAGCATCGCCGTCGTCCTGTCCGATTCGCGGCTGGCGACCTACCTCGACGGCCCGTTCACCACGTCGGCCGAACGCAGCGCGGCACTACAGGGGATCCTGGCCGACACAGCGATGATCACCCTCGAGCGCCCCGCCGAACCCCGGAACGTGGCCGCTCTTCCGCCGTTGCTGTGGGATCCGCCGCGGCGCTGGGTCAACCAACTCCTCAAGCAGCTCACAGATGCCTCCTGGATCCGGCTGGTGGGGGTGGACACGATCCTCACCGGCGGCGGCGAAGTGCCGCGGCAGGACCTGGGCAGCACTCCTGGAAAGGGATCGGAGACGTTGCCGAAGCGCTACATCCGCCGGATCGAACGGCTGCAGGAGGACCTCGAGGGCCTCACCCGGATTGTGGACGAACCCGATGGGTTCGGCGAGAGTTTCACCCTCGCGCTGCAGCGCGCGTCATCAGCGCACTGGCGCCGACACCGCAACGGCCGACAACGCCTGCTGAACACCGTGGCTGCCCAGCTGCAGACTGAGCGTGACCGGGTGCGGGTGGTTTCGTCGGGAACCGTCACCCTCGCGGGCGACAGCGGAATCGTCCCCCTGACCATCGCCAACGACCTCGACCGCTCTGTCACGGTCAGCGCACAGTTGCGCCCACAAGAAGGGATCGGCCTCGACTACGAGCAGCCGGAGCCGGTGAGTATCGATGCCGAGGCGAAGGCTGGTCTCGAGATCCCGGTCCGGGTCATCGGCAGCCAAGCGATGACGGTGAACGTGGTCATCACCGACTCCGAGGGGCAGCCCTTCAGCGACTCGGCAAGCTTCGAGCTCCGTTCGACGGCCGCGACCCGGATCGCCGGGGTGATCGTCGGCGTCGGCGGCACCGCCTTTGCGATCCTGGTGGTCCTCAATCTGTGGCGCCGCAGACGGAACCGGGAGCAGGACCCGCAATGAACCCCGACAACAGCACCGACGCGCCCGACCAGTCCGCGCCAGCCGCGACCGGGGCGGACGCGGGGCTGCTGCGCAACAGCGCCGTCATGGCAGCGGCATCGATCGTCTCCCGGATCACAGGGGTGTTCCGCAACACCGCGCTCGCGGCCGCCCTCGGCCTGACGATCTCGGCCGATGCATTCGCTCTCGGCAACTCGTTGCCGGACATCATCTACGTGCTCATCATCGGAGGGGCGCTCAACGCCATCTTCGTGCCGCAACTCGTCCGTCGGATGCACGACGACAAGGACGGCGGCAAGGCCTACACGGACGCGCTGCTCTCGGCCACCGGAGTTGTCCTGATCATCGTCACCGTGAGCGCGGTGGCCGCGGCGCCGCTCATCGTCAGTGTCTATGTGACGTCGGCATACTCCCAGGACCAAGTCGCACTGGCCGTCGCCTTTGCCCGCTACTGCCTGCCGCAGATCTTCTTCTTCGGCATCTACACGATGTTGGGCCAGGTGCTCAACGCGCGGGGGCGCTTCGCCATGCCGATGGTGGCTCCGATCTTCAACAACCTCGTCGCCATCGCGACGTATGTGTCGTTCGTTGTTGTGTTCGGCTCGGCCATCGCCAATGACGGCGTGCTCGACCCGGCCCAGACCGCCTGGATAGGTATCGGCACGACGCTGGGGATCGTGGCCCAGGCGCTCGTCCTCATCCCGCCGCTGCTGCGGTCCGGCTACAGGTGGGGATTCTCCACCCGTTGGCGCGGAATGGGACTGGGCAAAGCCGGGCGGCTCGCGGGTTGGACCATCGGGCTGGTTGCGGTCACCCAAGCGGGATTCCTAGTCATCGCCAGGCTCGCCACCCAGGCCAACGTCAACGCAGCCGCTGCAGGGGAACCACCCGCTGGCCTTGCCACCTACACCAACGCCTACCTGGTCTTCATGATCCCGCACGGCATCGTCACCGTGTCCATCGTGACCGCGCAGCTGCCCGGGCTGTCGCGGATGGTCCACTCCGGGCAGTCGCCGCGGGCCGGGATCGAGATCGGCCACACCATGCGGCTGGTCATGACGGTGATCACCCCCATCGCCATCGCCCTGTTCCTGACGGCGGAACCG
>JAQAZZ010000233.1:0-3316 GCA_032127075.1 Micrococcales bacterium
GGGGCGGGCATGACCCGCTTCAACCCGGCCGGATAGAAGGTTCCCCAGTGGATCGGAATGGCCAGGGCGGGCCGCAGGATCGCCGTCGCCTGGGCGGCCCGCTCCGGATCCATGTGTCCGGGCCCGATCGTCGGACCCCAGCCCCACACCGGCAACAGCGCGACATCCAGGTCGCCGGCCAGGTCTGCCATGCCCGGGAACAGGTCCGTGTCGCCGGGGAAGTAGACGCTGTGCGAACCCTCAACGACGCACCCGATCGCCGGCCCCTTGGGGCCGAACGGCTCGCGGTGTCCGGAGTGCAGCGCCTCCGTCACGGCGAAGTGGACCCGGTCGATGGTCAGCCGATCGCCGGGCTCGACCTCCTCCACCGGCCCCAGTCCCAGCTTGCCGGCCATACTCCCGAACCCGCGAGGCACGATGACCGTTGGCTTGCCGGGGATCTGGCGCAGGGAGGGCGGGTCGAGATGGTCATGATGGCCATGGCTGATGAACACGGCATCGAGGTCGGCGAACAGCTCTGGAAGCACGGCCCGCACCTGCCGCCGGACGGGGCCCAGGTTGTTGCGCAGGATCGGGTCCGTGAGGATGCGGAGATCGTCCACCTCGATCAGCACCGTCGAGTGACCGAGGAAGGTCAGACGTGCGTGCCGGGGTCCTGCCTCGCTGGCGGGAGCGGCCGCCCGGACGGCGCGCCACGGGTGGTCGAGGGCAGCGGGACGGTGCGGCATTGGGCCATGTTGCCGTGAATCGCCGCGGGTCGTCGTCCGCTGGGCGCATTGGTCCGGCCGGCGAACAGCCAAATGGGCACGAGTGACGGTGCCGGACGGCCCCCGGGTCCCAGCCAATCCGTGACCCCGGAACCATCTGGGAGGGACCGATCGCCCAGTCAGACTCCCACGTCGTGGCGCAAACTTGGTGGTGGCCTCGCAGCGCCAACTGTCTGCAGGTCCAGGTCCCGTCGCCACCAGCACCGGGTGGCATGTGTCACCCGAAAGGATGCAGACACTGATGAGTCAGCAATGGGAGTGCCTCGACGGCAATGAGGCCGCGGCGCGGGTCGCCTACGCCATGAGCGAGGTCATCTCCATCTACCCGATCACCCCGGCCTCGCCGATGGCCGAGTACTGCGACGACTGGTCGGCCGTCCGCACGCCCAACCTGTGGGGCACGGTCCCGTCGGTCGTCGAGATGCAGTCCGAGGCCGGCGCCGCGGGCGCCGTGCACGGCTCCCTGCAGAAGGGCGCGCTGACGACCACGTTCACGGCGTCGCAGGGCCTGCTCCTGATGATCCCGAACATGTTCAAGATCGCCGGCGAGCTGACGCCCGCGGTCATCCACGTGGCGGCACGCACGCTCGCGACCCACGCGCTCTCGATCTTCGGGGACCACAGCGACGTCATGCACGCGCGCGCTACCGGCTGGGCGATGCTGGCCGCCGGGTCGGTCCAGGAGGCCCATGACTTCGCTGCCGTGGCCCACGCCGCCACGCTCCGATCCCGGGTGCCGTTCCTCCACTTCTTCGATGGCTTCCGGACGAGCCACGAGGTCAACAAGATCGCCACGCTGGCCCCCGAGGACCTGCGCGCGCTGATCCGTGAGGATGACGTGCTGGCCTTCCGCCGCCGCGGCCTCACGTCCGAAACCCCGGTCGTGCGCGGCACCGCACAGAACCCGGACGTCTTCTTCCAGGCCCGCGAGGCCTGCAACTCGTTCCACGACGCCGTGCCCGGCATCGTGCAGGAGGTCTTCGACGAGTTCGCCGCACAGACCGGGCGCCGGTACTCGCTGGTGGAGTACAAGGGAGCTCCCGACGCGGACCGCGTGGTCGTCGTCATGGGCTCCGGCACCGGCGCCGTCGAGGAGACCGTCGAGACGATGGTCGCCGCCGGCGAGAAGGTCGGCCTGATCGTCGTCCGCCTGTTCCAGCCATTCCCCGCGGCGCAGCTGATGGCGGCCCTGCCGAAGACGGTCAGGCAGATCGCCGTCCTCGATCGCACCAAGGAGCCGGGCGCCGTCGGCGAGCCGATGTACCAGGCGGTCGTCACGGCCCTCGCAGAGGCGCAGGACGGCGACGCGCCGCCGTTCGCCACGGCGCCCAAGGTCGTGGGCGGCCGGTACGGGCTCTCCTCCAAGGAGTTCACCCCGTCGATGGTCAGGCCGATCTACGACGAGTTGCTTGCGGCCCGGCCGAAGCGCCACTTCACCGTTGGCATCTACGACGACGTTACCCACCTCTCGCTGCCGATCTCGTCGACGTTCACGCACCCGCGACCGGCCGGCGAGGTCCAGGCACTGTTCTTCGGTCTCGGCTCGGACGGCACCGTCGGCGCCAACAAGTCGTCGGTCAAGATCATCGGCGAGGGCACGGACCTGTTTGCCCAGGGCTACTTCGTCTACGACTCGAAGAAGTCCGGCTCGGTCACCTCGTCGCACCTGAGGTTCGGCCCGCAGGCCATCCGGTCCACGTACCTGGTGGACAACGCGGACTTCGTTGCCTGCCACCAATTCGGCCTGCTGGAGAGCGTGCGGATATTGGATCGCGCCAAGCACGGCGCGACCTTCCTGCTCAACTCGCCCTACGGGCCGGACGAGGTCTGGGAGCATCTCCCGAGCGCGGTCCAGCAGCAACTGGTGGACAAGCAGATCAACCTCTGGGTGATCGACGCCATGGCGGTGGCCGCCGAGACCGGCATGGGCAACCGCATCAACACGATCATGCAGCCTTGCTTCTTCCACCTCTCCGGCGTGCTGCCGGCCGAGGACGCAATCGGCAGGATCAAGGACTTCGTCAAGAAGACCTATGGAAAGCGCGGCGACGCGGTGGTCCAGCGCAACTATGCGGCCATCGACGCCTCCATCGCCCGCCTGGGCAAGGTGACGCTCGGCGCGGCCGGCAGCGATGCCGCGCTGCGGGCACTGGTCCCCGACACCGCACCCGACTTCGTCAAGCAGGTCACGGCGCGGCTGATGGCCGGTGACGGCGACCTCCTGCCGGTCAGCGCGCTGCCGGTGGACGGCACCTTCCCCACCGGCACCACCAAGTACGAGAAGCGGGCTATCGCCCAGCAGATCCCGGTCTGGGACGAGACCATCTGCATCGACTGCGGCAAGTGCGCCATGGTCTGCCCCCACGCGTCGATCCGGATGAAGGTCTTCCCGGAGGCGAACGCGCCGACCCTGGCCGGGTTCGTCACCAAGGAGTTCAAGTCCCGCGACCTGACGGGGCACCGCCTCACGATCCAGGTCGCCCCGGACGATTGCACCGGGTGCGGCGTATGCGTCGACGTCTGTCCGGCCAAGAGCAAGACGGACACCA
>JAQAZZ010000234.1:0-4421 GCA_032127075.1 Micrococcales bacterium
AGCAGCCGCTGCGCGACCATCGGGTTCGACCATTGCTCGTGGGACAGGTTGACGGTCAACCTGAAGCCCGGCGGGACAATTCCGCTCCACCGCGACAACGCGCCGAGTCCATCCGCCAGGGCCGCCTCTGCGGCGGCCAGCGGGATCCCGCCGAGGACGGCGAGTAGTTCCTGCGCCGAAACCACGCCACGCTGGGGATGGGTCCAGCGCAGAAGGGCCTCAGCCCCCGTCAACTCGCCCGACCGGCCGAACTGCGGCTGGTAGAACACCGAGAATTCGCCGCGGGCCGCCGCGCCCTGGATGTCCTCATCCACTGCCGACCGGCGGCGGATGCGTTGCGGCATGGCATCGTCGAAGCGGCTCCAGCGGTTCTTGCCCTCGCCCTTGGCGTCGTACATCGCGAGGTCGGCCATGTCCATGAGCCGGTCCACATCGGCGTCACCAAGAGTCCGAGCAGTGTCGATGGTGGTCAGCGCCGCACCCACCGACGCCGTCACCGAAACCGTCCCCACCCGGAGGTCGAACGGCCGGCCCCCACTGGCGACGATGCGTTCAGCGACCGTGGCCAGGGACTCCTCCGTGACATCATCCTCCAGCAGGATCGCGAACTCGTCGCCACCCACTCGAGCGACCGAGTCCGACGCCCGGCACGATTCCTGCAGCCTCGCCCCGAACGCCGCCAGGAGGTCGTCCCCTGCGCCGTGGCCGAACTCGTCGTTGAGCCCCTTGAAACCGTCGAGGTCGCAGAAGAGCAGTCCGATCTGGTTGCCGTGGCGGGCGGCGCGGTTGAGTGCATGGACCGCCCGGGAGTAGAGCGCACCGCGATTGGGCAGTCCGGTGACCGAATCATGGGTGGCGGAGTAGACGAGTTCGCGCTCGCGTTGGGCCCGATCGCTGACATCGCTGATGGTCAGCGTCGCACCGACACCATGGACGCGGCTGATCCACACCGCCAGGGTCCTGCCCGTGCCGTCGCGCTGGACCTCGAAATCGTTGTGCTCCTGGGCCGTGCCGTGCAGAACCCGGTGGAAGGAATCCAGCAGCCGGCGCTGCTCGCCGGACGAGGCGAGCATCTCCCCGGCGAACGATCGGATGGTCATTCCCGCAACGCGATCATCGCCCACCAGTTCCCGCCAACCGCGGCTGCACGCCAGCAAGGCGCCGTCGGGGTCGAAAACGCCCATGACCATCGGGGAGGCGTCCAATGCGGTCTGCGCCAACAATTCCTTCTTGCGCAGCGCGCTGCCGATTTCAATCATCCCGGAGATGTCACGGTTCACCACGACCGTCCCCAGGGTGACACCGCCGTCGCCTTGGACGGGGCTCATGACCGACTCGACAATCCTCGGCGGGCTGGCCCCGCTGCGCTGCTGCAGCCGCCCCATCCACGCCTGGCCCCGGGGGATACCGCCTTCGAGACGGTTGGGATCGAACAACACCTCCCCCTGGTCGAGAACCTCGCTGTGGACCAGTTCGGTGAACTGCTTGCCGAGGGCCTCCGATTCAGCCACCCCGTACAGGTGCGCGGCACCCCGGTTCCAGAAGGTGATCGCGCCGAACTCGTCAAGCGCGACGACTGCGTCGCGCATCGCACCCAATGCGAAGTCGGCGACTTTGCCCCGCTGGACCAGGTGCGCCACCCGCACGACCTGGGCGGCCACCGCTGCGAACCGGGACGCAACCGGGATGATCGATTCGTCCAGCGGGTTGCGGGGGTTGTACCGGCCGATACCGAGGATTCCCACTGTCCGGCCGCCGGTGATCATGGGCGCCAAAAGGAGCGAGTCCAGGCCGGTCTTCGTGGGGTAGTCGGCGTAGATGGCGTCTTGGTCGGCTGCGCCGCGATCGTCCTGCTGCAGTCCGGCCAGCGAGGGAACCAGCACAGGTTCGCCCCCACCCAGGACCTCGCCGAGCGTCCCCACGGCGCCGGCCGAACGGCCCCCGGCGAACAGTTCGGCCAGATCGGCCAGCCGAGCCGGATCGTCGTCCCAGAAGGCCGCCGGGCGGAGGCTGCCCGAAGGGGTCACCAGGAAGATCGCGGAACTGGACGACAGCCTCCGAGCCGCACGCTGCGCGAGGCGCTCCAGGGTCGTGTCGATGGATTCGCCTGGATGGTTGAGGTCGTCGATGACGGCGGACCAGAGTTCGCCGTCCTGCGGCGCGGACCGCGGGGAGGGTCGGCCCGCGCTTTTCCCACCCTCGGATCGCCGCACCCGCACACCTCCGATCCGCACTACCGGACAAGGGTATTGCCTGTGCATGCTGTCGAGGAAACCTGCGGTGGGGCAGAATGGCCGCATGCGATGGCGAGAATCTGGCAAGACGGCTCTGGGTCTGGGGAACAGTCTGCTTCGCAGGCAAGTCTCAACAGTGGAGGCTGCCGGCCTGCTCCACAGCGCGGCGAGCATCGGACCATCGTTCGAGACGTCACTGCTACCCCGCACCACTGCGCAACAGGCGGTTGCCACCGGTCTCGCGGGGGCCATCACCTACGGCATCACCGCAACCATGCAGTCGTTCATCGAAGCCTTCGCCGGGCGGGTGGTGGGCAACCGAGTGTCCAACCAGCACGCCAAGCGGGCTATGATCCTCACCGCTGATCTTGCTTCGGTGGGAGTTGGCCTGGGCGTTCAGCGGGCCTTGCGCCAGTACAAGGGCGAACACCTCTGGCGTGCGGCCACCCGCACTGCGGCCCAGCGCGTCGCCAACGGTGCGACGGCAGGCGCCATAGCCGTGGCTGTCGATGGCACGGTCGACACTGTCACCGGCCATCACGACACCGGAACGGTCAACGCCCCGGTGGTGATGGCAACCGGTGCGATGCTCGGAACCGGCATCCACCTGGCACGAACGCGCCGCCTGCTGGACACCGCAAGCGACACCGACCAGTACGGGGCACCCGTGCGGTCCGCCAGCGCGGTGCAACCGCTGCAGGCGCTGGCAGTGGGCACCGGCATGTCCGTGCTGCTGTACGGGATGTCCCGCATCGAGAATCTCGCGGCAACGGGCATCGGGCGCGTCGTCGGCTATACGGTTCCGTCTCTGGAACCGGTCTCCAAGGCACTGGGCCACGGGCTCGCGCTGGCTGGCCTGGGCCTCGGCGTGGAACGGGGGATCGCCCTGGCCTACTCGGCCACGGAGAAGGCCGGCGGCGCGATCGAACCCGCCTATCGCACCAAGCCCACCTCACCGCTGGTCAGCGGCGGACCGGACAGCAAGGTCGACTGGGACACCATCGGCCGAGAGGGTCGCCGCTTCGTCAACATGGCCATGACCGGTCGAGAGATCGAGAGCATCACCGGTGAGCCAGCTGTGGATCCGGTTCGAGTGTTCGTCGGCTACGACTCCGCGCCCTCCCCCAACTCGCGCGCCTACCTGGCCATGGAAGAGCTGGAGCGATTCGGCGCCTTCGAGCGCCCCTACATCATCGTGTATTCCGCCACCGGCAGCGGCTACGTGAACTACGTGGCCGCGGAATCGGCGGAACTCCTGACCGGCGGCAACGTCGCCGGGGTGTCGATCCAGTACTCGGTTCGCCCATCCTTCCTGTCGTTGGACCGCGTGGGTACCGCCTGGGAGAGCACGCTGGCCCTGCTGACCGCCCTCGCGTGGAAGGTCCGTTCCATCCCGGAGGAGCGGCGCCCCAAGGTGTTGCTGTTCGGGGAATCCCTGGGCAGTCAGAGCGCCCAGGACGTATTCGAGAAGGAAGGGGTCAGCGGTTTCGACATCCTCGAGGTGGACCGGGCCCTGTTCCTCGGCTCGCCGTATGCGTCGAAGTGGCGGCAGCATTGGCTGGCCGACCCGAAGGCGGTGGACCCGAACGGGATGGTGGCCGAAATCCAGTCGGCCGCCGAGTTCGAATCCATGCCGGCCGAGCAGCGGGAGGGCGTTCGGGTCGCCCAGTTGACCCACGGCAACGACCCCATCCCCAAGTTCGGCCCGACGGTGGCCATCCAGAAGCCCGAATGGCTCGGCGACCCCGAATCGCGCCCCGACGGTGTCCCCCGTGACATGACCTGGTGGCCGCTGTTCACCTTCGTACTGGTGGGCATCGACCTGCTCAACGCCGACAACGTCACCCCGGGAGAGTTCGAGGCCTACGCCCACGACTACCGCAAGGACATCCCCCAGATGGTCAGGCTCGCATACGGCTTCGAGGCCTCGCCGGAGAAGATGGAGAAGATCGAGCGCGCCCTGCGGCGCCGCGAACTGGAGTGGGCGGAGCGCCGGGTAGTGGCGGACAACTTCGACAAGGCCGAGAAGAAGGTCCGCGCCACGCTCGAGGAATGGGGTGTGGACCACACCGTGGTGCCGAACCTCGTGACTCCCATCCGCGAATCCGAACCGGACCCGTACGGCGCCGCAGAACCAGAGCCCGCCGCCACCTGAGCCTCAGCCACCCCCCACCCCCGTCCCACCCC
>JAQAZZ010000235.1:0-14123 GCA_032127075.1 Micrococcales bacterium
ATCGTCTTGCTGTCGGCGGTGGACCTGCCCGGCATCTGGGGCGTCGTGCTGGCCCTGACACTGCTCAGTTGGCCGGTCGCCGCCCGCATGGTGCGCGCGAAGACGATCGAGGCGAAGGGGCAGGACTACACGTTGGCGGCGAGGGCCCTGGGCGCGGGCAACTCCCGGATCATGTTCCGGCACATCCTGCCCAATGCCATCGGCCCCAGCATCGTCATCGCGGTGATCAGCCTGGGGCTGTTCATCGGCGCCGAAGCGACGTTGTCCTACCTGGGTCTGGGGATCCGTCCCCCGGCGTTCTCCTGGGGGACCATGATCTCCGACGCTCAGCAGTCCTTCTTCGAGGCGCCGTGGACGCTGCTGGTGCCCGCCGGTTTCCTCACCGTCACTGTGCTGGCATTCATCCTGCTGGGTGAGGCCGTCAGCGAAGCGCTCGATCCGAAGCTGAGGAGGTGAGCCGGCGATGGGCGAGGTGCTGCTGGAGGTCGACGATCTGAAGGTGGAGTTCGCGACCCGCGACGGCGTCGCCCGGGCGGTGAACGGTGTCACCTTCACCTTGGAGCGGGGCCAGACTCTGGCGATCCTCGGGGAATCCGGCTCCGGCAAGTCGGTGACCGCGCAGGCGATCATGGGCATCCTCGACACTCCGCCCGCCCGCATCAGCGGCGGCTCGGTGAAACTGCTGGGCAAGGAACTCGTCGGCCTGGCCGAAGACGAGTATCAAGAGATCCGCGGCAACCAGATCGCCATGATCTTCCAGGACGCCCTGTCGGCTCTGAACCCGGTGATCAGCGTCGGGGAGCAGATCTCAGAGATGTTCCGCGTCCATCGGGGCCTCGACCGCAAGGAAGCGCGCACGCAGACGATCGATGTCCTCAAGCGGGTGGGGATACCCGGGGCCGAAGAGCGCTACGGCAACTACCCGCATCAGTTCTCCGGGGGCATGCGTCAGCGCATCATGATCGCCATGATGATCGCCCTCAAACCTTTGGTGCTCATCGCCGACGAGCCCACCACTGCGCTGGACGTGACCGTCCAAGCGCAGATCATGGAACTGCTGCGGGAGCTGCAGGACGAGACCAACATGGGAATGATCCTCATCACCCACGATCTCGGTGTGGTGGCCGATGTCGCGGACTACATCTCGGTGATGTACTCCGGCCGCACCATGGAGCAGGGCCCGGTGCAGACCATCTACACCCACACCGCCAACCCCTACACCTACAGCCTCTTGGAGTCGATCCCCAAGATCGACGTGCGCATGGGGCGGATGCCGGCCATCAAGGGCCTGCCCCCGAGCCTGTTCAGCGTTCCCCCGGGCTGCGCGTTCAATCCCAGATGTCCCATCGCCGCCGACAAGTGCCGGACCGGGGACCCGCCGCCGCTGGTCGAAGTGGAGTCGCAGCATGGCAGTCGCTGCTGGTTCGCCGAGGAGGTGAAGCAGAATGGCCTCCAACGATGAAGTTGTGATCGAAGCAGACGACTTGTCCAAGCTCTATCCGATCACCCGCGGAATCCTGTTCAAGAGGTCGATCGGCGACGTTCGTGCCGTCGACGGGGTCGATCTTTCGTTGAATCGTGGGGAGACCCTCGCGTTGGTGGGGGAGAGCGGTTGCGGCAAGTCCACCACGGGCCGGTTGCTGATGGGCCTGGAACCGCCGACCACCGGCACGGTCAAGATCCTCGGCGAGGACATCACCACGCTCAGCCCCAAACAGATGCGGGAGAAGCGGCGCGACATCCAGATAATCTTGCAGGATCCGTATACGTCGCTGAACCCGCGCATGACTGTCGGGTCGATCATCGGTGAGCCATTCGAGATCCATCCCGAGGTCCTCGGGGACCGCAGCGTCGAGCAGGCGGTCCGCGACTTGATGGACCGGGTGGGCCTCAACCCCGAGTTCATCAACCGCTACCCGCACCAGTTCTCGGGCGGCCAGCGGCAGCGCATCGGTGTGGCGCGGGCGCTCGCCCTCAACCCCAAGATCATCGTGGCGGACGAGCCGGTGTCGGCCCTCGACGTGTCGGTTCAGGCGCAGGTGATGAACCTGCTGCTCGACCTGCGCGACGAGCTGGGCCTGTCGTACGTGTTCATCAGCCACGACCTGGCTGTGGTGCGTCAGATCGCCGACCGGATCGCGGTCATGTACCTGGGCAAGATCGTGGAAACGGGTGTGGCCGAGGCCGTCTACGCTGCCCCGGCGCACCCGTACACCAAAGCGCTCATTTCGGCGGCTCCCGTCCCGGATCCGCTGGCCCAGGCGGCCCGCGATCGCATCGAACTGCAGGGAGATCCGCCGAACCCCGCCAATCCGCCGTCCGGCTGCCGCTTCCGGACCAGGTGTTGGAAGGCGCAGCAGATCTGCACCGACGAGGAGCCGCTGCTGCGGATCGTCGGGGAGGGCCACCAGGTGGCATGCCACTTCCCGGAACTCGTCGAAGGTGATGTGGGGGGTGCCCGGCTGCTCGGCGGCGAGGTGCTGCCCGACACAGCCGTGGTGGGATCCGGCGACGAGGAGGCCTGAGCCTGTCTTCGGCCCTGGCAGTATCTGGACTCAGCCGGCGCCCAAGTGGGTTTCGAAGAAGCCGAGTTCGGTCCGCAGCAGGTTCTCCGCCACAACTTCCTGCGGCGTCATATGGGTGACGCCGGACAACGGCAGCACCGAGTGGGCCCTGCCCGATGCCAGCAGCGCCGCGGACAGCCGCAGCGTGTGCGCCACCACGACGTTGTCGTCGGCCATCCCGTGGATCAGCAGCAGGGGCCGCCGCAACCGATCTGCACGGGCCAGCAGGGATGAGCGGGAATAGGCGTCCGGCTCGGACTGCGGCATGCCGAGATAACGTTCCGTGTAATGGGTGTCGTAGAGCGACCAGTCTGTGACCGGGGCGCCCGCCACGGCGGCGTGGAAGACGTCGGGCCGTTCCATGGCGGCCAGCGCGGCCAAGTAGCCACCGAAGGACCAGCCCCGGATTCCCACCCGCCCCGGGTCCACTGCCCCGCCGAAATGATCGGCCACGCGCTGGAGGGCCGATACCTGACCCGCCAGCGGCCCGCTGGCCATGTCGCCGTGGATTGCTGCTTCGTTCGAGGGCGAGCTGGGGGAACCGGGGCCGTCGGCCACCACAACGCAGTAGCCCTGGTCGGCCAGCCACTGCTCGGTCAGGAACGACGCGCCCGATTTGATGCTGCGGCCGCTGTGCGGGCCGCCGTAGGGGGACAAGATGATCGGCAGGGGTGTCTTGGGAGGCCGCGCGGGCATCAGGACCGCGATCCGGCTCCAGCCGTCCTCAGTGAGGAAGACCGGCCTGGGAGACACGCCCGGTCTTTCCGCGACCGAGGCCAAGGGGTGTCGCCGGCCGGAGCGGTCCGTGACCAGCCAGGTGCTCGCTGGTTCGTTCGGTGCTGCCGTGGCCATCACCGAGACACCCGATCGGTGGATTCCGACGGTCCAGCCGCCGGGGTCGCTCAGCCGTCGCACCTTCCCGTCCCAGCCGAGGCGCCAGATGTCCCTGGTGGCGGGGTCTCCGTCGTGACCGATGAAGGTGACTCCGTCGAGGTCGTCCCCGGTGACGGCGCTGACCTGCAGCCCCGCCGGCGTGGTGACATCGCCGGCCTCGGCCAGCAGTTCCAGGCCACGGGTGTTCGTCTGCGGATCCACAACGGCGTGCAGGACACCTGCTGCAGTTCGCCGGGGAACCCCGGGGACGAGTTCCACCCATGCGTCCGCCGACTCCTCGGCCACAGGTGATGCCGCACCGCTGTGGTGATCCACTGTCAGCACCCGCACCCGGGTCTGAGCGCGGTTCTGCACCGCGATCAGCGGGGAGCCGTGATCGCCCCAGTGCACCCGCGCCAGATACTCGAAGCTGTCGGTGTCCCATGTCACCTCCCGCCCCGACCCGTCAACCCCGAGCAGGTGCAGCCGTACATGCGCGTTGGCGGTGCCGGCGGCGGGGTAGCGCTGCGGCGAAGGCTGTCGGTCGGGGTTGGCCGGGTCCGCGACGTACCAGCGGGCGACCGGTTCCTCGTCGAAGTGTTCCACCAGCAGGCTCTCGCCGTCGGGTGCCCACCAGATGCCGGACTGGCGGTCCATCTCCTCGGCGGCGATGAACTCCGCACTGCCCCAGGACTGCGCCGGGCCCCCCGGCTGCCGCAGCACCCGGGAACTGCCGTCCGCGACGTCCAACAGCAGCAGCGAACCCCCCGATGTGGCCGCCACCCGGCGTCCGGTCGGATCGATCACCGGGTTGGCGAGGCCATGTTCTGTGCCGAGGCGCGCCGTATGCCCGGTCGACAGATCGTGGTGGAAGACCAGGCCGGACAGCGCGAAGCAGAGGTGTCGAAACGACCGGTCCACGCTGTAGCCGGTGATCCCCCCTGACACTTCCCGCAGCCGCTCCCGGCGGGCCCGCTCCTGCGGCGGGAGATCCTCAGCGTCGCCGCCCAGCAGTTCGGCGGCATCGACGACCTTCTGCTCGCTGAGGCCGGACTCGTCCCAAGTCGCCCGCCACAGATGGTTCACCGGGTCGGTCGGTCCGTCGGAGCGCAGGAACAACACGGAACCTCCCTCAGGGTCGATCGCAGCAGTTCGGGGCGCCCCGAGGCGGAATCCACGCGTCACCGCCCGCCGGCGCGGGTAGCTGCCCGGGTCGCTGCTGTGCGGGTCGTTGCTGTGCGGGTCGTTGGGGCTGGAGTCCACGACCAGAAACTAGCCGCGGGTTCCCGCCCTCGGCGCCTACTGCCCCAAGATGGCCCCGGATTGCGCGCGACACGCCGCAATCCGGGGCCATCTTGGGGCAGATGGGTGAGGGCAGCGCTGCCGACCAAGGGCTGTGCGCACCTGGCAGGTCTGCCGGGAGCGGCTATCGTCGTGGCATGTCCCAGGTTCCGCATCGGCGCATGCTCATGGTCCATGCCCACCCCGACGACGAAGTCCTGACGACCGGGGGCGTCATGGCCAAGCACGCCGCGGCCGGTGACGGGGTAACCCTGGTGACCTGCACCCTCGGCGAGGAAGGTGAGATCCTGCTGCCCGCGATCGCCCACCTGGCCGCGGATCAGGAGGACCGCCTGGGGGCCCACCGGCTGCAGGAACTGGCGGATTCGATGGCCGCGCTGGGCATCGACGACAACCGAATCCTGGCCGGCGCCGGTACCTATCGGGACTCCGGGATGATGGGTGAGGCGTCCAACGACCGCCCCGAGTGCTTCTGGCGGGCAGACCTGCGCGAAGCTGCTGACCACCTGGTGCCCGTCATCCGCGAGGTCCGGCCCCAGGTGCTGGTCACCTACGACGACTTCGGCGGCTACGGCCACCCGGACCACATCCAGGCGCACCGGGTGGCGATGTACGCCAGCCAACTCGCCGCGGTGGCCTCCTACCGGCCGGATCTGGGGGACGCCTGGGACATCCCGCGCATCTTCTGGACGGCCTTTCCCGTCAGTGCGATCCGGGCGGGCATCAAGGCGTTGCAGGAGATGGGGGACAAGTCCGACTTCGCAGCGATGGACCCGGACAACATCCCGTTCGCGATTCCCGACGAGGCAGTCGACGCCGCCGTGGATGTCTCGGAGCAACTGGGGGCGAAGATCGACGCCATGAAGGCGCACGCGAGCCAGATCAGCCTCGAGCAAGGCTTCTTCTCGCTGTCGAACAACGTCGGTGCCCCTGTGTTCGGCACCGAGTTCTTCCGCCTGGCCAAGGGGACACGTCCGGCGGGCGGTGCGACGCTGGACGATCTGTTCGCCGGTTTGGACGCAGCACAATGATGGACTCCGAGCACACCGCAGTCGATGGTGCCGGACAAAGCCCGCATGCAACTCGTCGAATGACCGCGGGCACCGCAGTGGCGATTCTGCTCGCGGGAGCCCTGTTCGGCTTCTTCGGCGGATTCCTGCAGGCCTACTTCGTGTCGGTGGCAGGTTTCGAGGTGCCCGTCGGGTTGATTCTCGCGCTGGCCACGCTGGTCGCCGGCCTGCGCGCGCTGGTCCACATGTTCGACTCCCGGCTGGCCGCCATCCCGTTCCTCGTCGGCTGGGCAGTGACGTCGGTGGCTCTCGCGTTGCCCGGTCCCGGCGGGGACATCGTCATCGGGGCGAACACCAAGGCCGTTGTCTATCTCTTCGGCGGGGTGGTGCTGGGCACGGCGTGCGCCAATGTTCCGGCCCGACTACGGCCCGCGGCGGAAGCCTCGTCGTGAGCGAGCGCGACCACCGGGACTTCCGCCAGGTGATGGGCTCCCTGGCCGGTGGCGTCACGGTGATCTCGTGCCGCGTCAACGGACAGGACCACGCGATGACCGCCACCGCCGTGACATCGGTGTCGTTGTCGCCGCCCTTGATCCTCGTCTGCGTGGCGCGCGCGGCCCGGTTCTGGGAGGCGATTTCGTCGGCAGATCACTGGGCCGTCTCGGTGTTGGCCGGGCAGGCCGAGCCTCACGCGGCATGGCTGGCGACGCCGGGTCGACCGCTGGTGGCTCAGCTGGATCAGGTCCCGCACCATCGTTCGGCCGCCGGCTGCGCCCTCCTGGATGACGCGCTGGGTTGGGTCGAGTGCCGAACCCACTCCCAGACCCAAGTCGGTGACCACGACATCGTCGTCGGGGAGGTGATGAACGCGACCATGGGGGACGGGACCGATCCGCTCATCTACTGGCGCTCCCACTACAGGGGGGCATCGGAAGTGAGGTCCGACGCGCCGGGGGACCGGTACTCGTAGCGGTGATGCGTGGTGAACCCGAGCCGTTCGTAGAAGTTCAACGCCGCGGAGTTGTCTTCGTAGAACTGCAGGAACCAGTTCCGGGCGCCCGCCTCGGCGGCCCACCGGGCGAGTTTGCCGGTGACGGCCGTCGCGATACCTTCCCTCCTGGCCTGTGGTGAGGTGCGGATGGTGGTGGCGTTGCACCACGTCCCCAACAGCGCGCAGTGTCCGATGCCCAACAGCCGCCCCTCGGAGTCCCGGCAGTACACGAAGGCCCCGGGGTGGCCGTTGTCGAAACCCCGCCGGTATTCCGGCCGCGTCCTTTCGTCGTAGTCGAAGATGACCTGCAACCACTCCTCGTCGGGATCGTCGGCGATGGTGACGTCGAGATCGTCGCGGAACCGGGACTCCGAGGTCATCTCCAGCACCAGCGGCACCGAACCGATCATGAGGCGGCTCCACCTGCTGTCGGTCCAGCCGTGTTCCGCCAAGTCGGAGTCCATGCCGCTGGGCGTCGTCAACTGGAGTTTGGGCACCAGCCCCCAGCCCGAGTACCACTTGGCGACCTTCGCGAGCGTGGTGCGGAGGTTCTGCGGCGGTGGGCCGCCCACCCGGACGCTGTTGGCCCGACTGGTGGCGCCGCACGACGCCCGCATCTGCCAGGTGCCCAGATCCTCGGATTCCATCGGCGGCCAACCGTCTTGGGCCAGCCGCATCATCGAGTAGGCGGAGGCCTCGGGGGGCACAACCCGCATTGCGATGATGTCGCGCACTTTGATGCCCATCTCGGTGCCGTTGCGGCGGCGAATCCGCAGCGTCGCGTCCACCAAGCCGCCGGTCCAGCGGAACAGCAAGCCCACGACTTCGGCTTCCTGCCGCAGGCCCTCGGTCCGGTACCGGATCGACAGCCGTCGGCCGACATCGGCGGGACCGACATCCATGCGGGTCCGGCCCAACGGGAAGATCGGCATGTAGCCCCTCTTGATGCCGGATGGGTTGCTGCTGCAGGAACTGAGCCGACGATACTAGACTTGCGCGTGCGTTCCCGGCCCACGTCGGTCGGCTGACACTCCGAGGAGGACCAGTGACCTATGTCATCGCCCAGCCGTGCGTCGACCTGAAAGACAAGGCCTGCATCGACGAATGCCCCGTGGACTGCATCTACGAGGGTGAGCGCATGCTGTACATCCACCCCGACGAATGTGTCGACTGCGGCGCCTGCGAGCCGGTCTGCCCGGTAGAGGCGATCTACTACGAGGACGATGTGCCCGACGAGTTCGCCGCCTACACCGACGCCAACGCGGAGTTCTTCAACGGTATCCCCGACTCCGACCTCGGCGGCGCGGCGAAGCACGGGGCGTGGCAGAAGGACGTTCCGCTGGTCGCAGCGCTGCCGGCCGCGGATGGCGGCGAGTGAGCGGCGGCCACGAGCGACTCCTCACCTACCTGGGGCCTCCCGGCTCGTTCACGCATGCGGCGGTGGAACTGCTGTCCCACCCCTGGACCGGCCCGGTGTCGCCGCGCAACTCGGTGGCGGACGTCATTTTTGCGGTCGAATCGGGCGAAGCGGCTGCGGGTGTGGTGCCGCTGGAGACCTCGGTCGAGGGGGACGTCTCCAGCACCGTCGACGAACTGATCTTCCGGGCGGCCACATGTTTCATCAACGAGGTCATCGTCGTGCCCGTTTCCTACGTCGTCGCCGGGGCCCCGGGCGGCCGCTGGGGCAGCGTGAAGAAGCTCATCACGACGTCCGTGGCGATGGCACAATGCCGACGCTTCCTGGACGCTTCCGGTGTGGAGACCGAGTTGGCCGGGACGATCGATGCGGCAGCCGCCGCGGTCGCCGCCGACGGCTCCGACGAGACAGCGGCACTCACCACGGCCATGTGCGCACATCTGAACTCGCTGGCCGTCCTGCGCTCCGGCGTGGAGGACCAATCCGGCGTCGCCACCCGCATGGCCATGTTCAGCCGGCGCCTCTCCCCTCCCACCGGCCACGATGAGACGGCCCTGGTGGTGACGCCGATCGGCGACCGCACCGGTGTGCTCGTCGACATCCTGCAGTGCTTCTCCGACCGGGGCATCGCGTTGTCCGCCATCAGTTCCAGGCCCAGGAAGACCCGGCTCGGCGAATACTGCTTCCTGCTCAACGCGCGAAGCCATGCGGCTGACGCCCGGCTGCGGGAGGCGATGCAGGCCGTCGCGGATCTGCCCGCCGAGGTCAAGATCCTGGGCTCCTATCCGCTGCGGGGAAGCAGCGATTCCCCCCGAGTTGACGAGGCCGCGCCGCCGGGATCCGTGGACGCCGCCGGGCTGCAATCGTGGGTCGACACGATCATGCGACCGGAGCAGCTGGATCTGTGACGATGCAGCGCCTCAGGGTCGGCGTGATCGGTCTCGGGCTGATCGGATCCTCAGTCGCGCGCGGGCTTAGCCGGCACCTGTCGGTCAGTGGCTATGATCCCGACCCTGCCACCCGTCGCGCCGCGGCCGAATCCGGGATCGAAGTCACCGACAGTGCCGATGGCCTGGCCGGATGCCGGTTGCTGTTGCTCGCCGCGCCCACCGCGGTCAACTCCGAGGTCCTGCGGGCGCTGATCGACAGCGGCGATCGGCGGCCGGTGGCCGATCTGGGATCGGTGAAGCTCCCGATCGAGGCCGTCTGGCTGCGCGACGGGGGGTCCGTCCCCTTCGTCGGCACCCATCCCATGGCCGGATCCGAACTCGCCGGGTTCACCGCCGGTTCCGAGGATCTCTTTGCGGGCGCCGCTTGGCCGGTTGTGGTCCATGAGGCGACCGATCCCACAGCGCTGGTTGCGGTGTTGCAGCTCGTGCTGCTGCTCGGCGGCAAGCCGATTCCCGTATCCGCCCGGGCCCACGACGAGGCGGTCGCGCTGGTATCCCACCTGCCGCATCTGCTCGCCGGCGCCCTCGGCCAGGCTGCTGACGAGTGGCCGCACGCCCAGCTTGCGGTAGGGCTCGCAGGTGGGTCGTACCGCGATGGCACCCGAGTCAGTGGTTCCCCGGCACACCGTTCCGCGGAGTTCCTGGTGGTCAACGGCGAGCCGGCCGCCCACCTGGCACGAACGGCGGCTGCCCGCCTGGAGTCCGTCGCTGCGGCGCTGTCAGCGGGTGATGAAGCAGCGGTCCGCGACTGGTTGCTGCCCGCCCACCGGCTGCGCGAGCAGTTCCGGCGGCGCTGGTCGGACGCCCGGTACACAACGACGAGCGGTTCCGATGGCGACATCGCCCGAGTCCTGCTCCAGCACCGCGATTCCGGCGACTGGGTGACGGGCCTGGAACCGGCTGGCGGCGATGCCTGGCGGATCGACGTGGCCGTTGCGGAGCAGCGATGACCGGACGCATGTGGAACGTGTCGGAACTTGTCGGACCGCTGCGGGAACGCGCCCGGCGCAGCGGGGTGCGCGTGATCGACCTGGGCCAAGGGGCTCCGATCGACCCGACGCCTGCAGTTGTGCGCGAGGCGTTGGCCGCCCACGCGGACTGGCCGGGCTATCCCCCGGCCCACGGGACGCGGCCGCTGCGAGACGCCTACTGCGGCTGGGCCGATCGGCGCTGGGGGGCGGCGGTGGATCCAGCCGACGTGCTCGTCAGCGCCGGGAGCAAGGAGTTCATTGCGACCCTGCCGTGGCTGTTGGGGTTGGGACCGGAGGATCTGGTTGTGATCCCGGAGCTGGCCTACCCCACCTACGCCGCCGGAGCCGGACTCGCGGGCTGCCGTGTGCTGGCCGCCGATTCCCTGACGGCGATCGGACCGGAACGCGTGTCGGTGGTCTGGCTGAACACTCCGGGGAACCCGACTGGCAAGGTGCTCCCGGCCGAGCACATCGCCAAAGTCGTGCAGTGGGCGCGGCACAGCGGCGCCGTCGTGGTCAGCGACGAGTGCTATGTGGAACTCACCGAACCCGGCCCCCCGGCACCGTCGATACTCTCCCCGGCGATCAACGGGGGTTCACTGGCCAACATCCTTGCCGTGCACTCCATGTCCAAACGGTCCGACATGGCCGGCTACCGTGTCGGCTTCGTCGCCGGTGAGGCTGCCCTGGTGGATCGCCTGCTGCGGCGGCGGCGGGATGCGGGGCTCATCGCCTCGGGGCCGGCCCAGGCCGCGGCCGGCGCCGCCCTGCGCGACGACGCGCACGTGCGCCAGGCGCAACAGCGCTATTCGCAGCGCCGGGAGGTTCTGCGCGATGGCCTGGTGTCCGCCGGGATGCGAGTCGAATGCTCCGATGCGGGGCTCTTCGTATGGGCCACCGCCGGAGAGCGGGATGTGGTGACCACCCAGCGGCTGGCGGACCTCGGAGTGCTGGTTGCACCCGGCAGCTTCTACGGCCGTGCCGGCGACCACCACGTCCGGCTGTCGCTAACCGCGCGGGTGCCCGACCTCGTCGAGGCGGTGGAGCGGATAGCAGCCGCCCCGAAGCCTGTCGTCGACTAGATCAGCACTGGAACGCTGGTGCACTGACCGTATGTGTGCCATATCCGGAGGGGGTCCGCGACTTGTGGCCGCCGCTGTGTTTGCATTGGCGGCGAGGTGATCTTTGTGGACAAGCCGCTAGCGCTGCTCGTCGGAGCGGGCCTGGCCATGGCAGGGATGGCTGCGCTGCCGCCGAGCGCCACGGCCGCCGAAGCCAGCCCACCCATCGAAGTGGGGCTGTCACCGGTCGACGCGGCAGTGTCGCCCGACGGTGGGCGAGCCTATGTTGCCAACCGCGACACCGGAGACGTCTCAGTCCTGTCCCTGGCCGACGGTTCGGTGGTGAACACCGTCGAAGTCGAAGCGGGCGCAGCCGGCGTTGCCCTAACCCCCGACGGCACGCGGGCCTACGTGGCCAGCACCACGGGTTCGGTGAGCATCATCGACACCGCTTCCGGCGCGATCATCGATTCACTGGCACTAGACGGACAGCCAACTGATGCCGCAGTCACCCCCGACGGCAGGTATGTGTTCATCCCGCGAAGGGAAGCCGACAAGGTCAGCGTCCTGTCAGTGAGGCGGGGCGTGCAGGTTGCTGAGATCGATGTGGGATCCACGCCGACTTCGGTGGCAATCACATCCGACGGCAGCCGCGCGTATGTGGCGGACTATGCCAGCGACACCGTGAGTGTCATCAACACCGCGACCCTGTCGCGGGTCGCGACCATCCCGGTGGGTGATGGACCCATCGCTGTTGCAGCGGCACCCGACCAGTCGAGAGGTGCTTATGTGGCGGAGTTCCTCGGCGGCAGCATCTCGGTGATCACCGACATTCTCGCGACTGACAAGATCTCCGGGCTGGCGGGCCCGGCCGGGGTGGCTGTGGCTGCCGATGGCAAGACCGTCTATGCAACCCAATCCGCCGAAGACACTCTGGCCGCCGTCAGCCCCGCGACGGGGTCGATCACCGCGGCCACACCCGTCGGCGACAGCCCACGGGGAGTGGCGGTCTCGGCAGATGGATCCCGGGCGGTCGTGGCCAACCGATTCTCGAACACGGCCACAACGATCAGGCTGGCCCCCCGCACCGAGACCTTGCCCGCTTCCGGCGTGGACGGCAAGACGGCACGGGGGCGAGCCCGGATCGCCGCTGACGCTGACCCCGTGGTCGCGGTGCAGTGCTACTACAGCACCGATCCGGCCGAACCTGTGCTCGGACCAACCGGATCTGCGCCGTCGGTAGCGGCTTCCCCGTCCACCCTCGCCCCGGGCGTGTCCGCAGATGTCACCTGCCCGTTCGACCGACTGAGAAGAGGAACGACCTACTACTATGTCGCCGCTGCTGCCGATGGCGACGGCTACGGCTGGCGCGGCCCCGCGCAGCAGTTCACCACGGCGCCGGGCAAACCATCCGATATCAGCCTGCGGGTCAAGCGGAAGGCGCTCGTATGGCGCTGGGGCGATGTGGCTGCCGCAGAGTACTACCAGACGCGACTGCGCAAGAAGGGACGCTGGAAGCGGTGGAAACGCACCACGCGGCCCAAGGTGCGATACGGCAACGTGCGGCCCGAAACCCGCTACAAAGTCCAGATCCGGGCGGTGAACGATGCGGGACCGGGGCCAGTCCGGACCAAGAGGGCCAAGACCCGATGACCTGCGAGGTACCCGACTCGCGCATGTCGCCGGGGTGCTGACTACCGTGGAGGGCAGTATCGCCCACTGCGGAAAGAGAGGCCGACATGGCTGACAAAGCAGTCCTGCACTACCCGGGCGGCGAGCTTGATCTCCCGCAAGTACCGGCGACCGATGGCAACGACGGCCTCAACGTGTCCGACCTTCTCAAGGTCACCGACCGGGTAGCCCTCGACAACGGCTTCGTCAACACTGCCGCCTGCGAGTCCGCCATCACCTACATCGACGGTG
Organism: Micrococcales bacterium; assembly: GCA_032127075.1. GTDB lineage: Bacteria > Actinomycetota > Actinomycetes > S36-B12. The sequence goes on from JAQAZZ010000235.1 coordinate 13,063, forward strand.
ACGTGGGCATCCTGCGCTACCGGGGCTACCCGATCGAGCAGCTCGCGGCGTCTTCCACCTACCTGGAGGTCGCCTACCTGCTCATCTACGGCGACCTCCCGTCGGAGTCCGGATTGGCCGACTTCGTCGAACGGATCAACCGGCACACGCTGCTGCACGAAGATCTGCGCCGGCTGTTCGACGGATTCCCGCGAAACGCCCACCCGATGCCGGTGCTGTCCAGCGCCGTGAGCGCGCTGTCCACGTTCTACGAAGACTCCCTGGACCCGCTTGACCCCGAGCAGGTGGAGATCTCCACCATCCGCCTATTGGCGAAGCTGCCGACCATCGCCGCCTACGCCTACAAGAAGTCCGTCGGGCAGCCCTACATCTTTCCCAACAATTCCTTCGACTACGTGTCCAACTTCCTCCGGATGACCTTCGGGGTACCGGCAGAGGAGTACGAGGTCGATCCGGTGGTCGTGCAGGCCCTGGACATGCTGCTGATCCTCCACGCCGACCACGAGCAGAACTGCTCCACATCCACGGTGCGGCTGGTCGGCTCGTCGCACGCAAACCTGTTCGCTTCGGTGTCGGCGGGCATCAACGCCCTGTTCGGGCCCCTGCATGGGGGAGCGAACCAGGCGGTCCTGGAGATGCTGGAGAACATCCACGCCTCCGGCGGGGGTGTCAAGACGTTCATCCGGCAGGTGAAGAACCGGGAGGACGGCATCCGGCTCATGGGTTTCGGGCACCGCGTCTACCGCAACTACGATCCGCGGGCCGCGATCGTCAAGCAGAAGGCCCACGAGGTGTTCCGCACCCTCAAGATCAACGACCCGCTGCTCGACATCGCGCTGCGACTGGAGGAGGTTGCCCTCGCCGACGATTTCTTCGTCTCCCGCAAGCTGTATCCGAATGTGGATTTCTACACCGGTCTGATCTACAAGGCCATGGGCTTCCCCTCGCGGATGTTCACGGTGATGTTCGCCCTCGGCCGACTGCCGGGGTGGATCGCGCAGTGGCGCGAGATGATCAACGATCCGCACACGAGGATCGGCCGGCCGCGCCAGGTGTACGTC
>JAQAZZ010000236.1:0-3144 GCA_032127075.1 Micrococcales bacterium
GCCACAACTGCGACCTGACGGGATCGCGGAACGGCAAGCGGCTCGTGGCGGGGTGCAGCACGTCGGTGCAGCAGCCCGGGACCCTGGGCAAGGACGTGACGACGGCGGTGGTCCGCGGGCGTGTCACCGAGTAGCGCCTCACGGCCGCTGCTCCTGCCGGGCGGCCCGGCAAGCGGGGCGTTCGAGGTGCGTGTTCCCAGACTTGGCCGGGAACACGCCTCGGACCGACACAGGAGGTCCTCGTGGTTCACGCCAACGCCCGGTTGACGGTTCAGGGCAGGCGGCTGCTGGTGGAAAGGATCGGGCTCCACGGCCGGCCCGTACAACAATACCGGCACCACCACAGCAGCGGCGGCCCCCCATCAGCCGACTGCCATGAACCTCAGGGCCGAGTACGGCTGGCCGGCAGATTCAGGTCAGCCTGACACCGGCACCGGTTCCGCGTGCCAGATGCGGTCGAGGTAGTCGCGGATGGAGCGGTCCGATGAGAAGAAGCCGGTACGGGCGATGTTCAGGATCGCCGCCTTGCTCCACCACTCGGGGTCGGCGTAGCGGTCATCAACCTTCCCCTGGGCCCCGATGTAGGAGTCGTAGTCGGCCAACACCATGAACCGGTCCTCGTTGAGCAGGTTGTCCACGACACCGGCGAAAGCCGATTGATCGCCGCCGGAGTACTGGCCGCCGGCGATAGCGTCGATCGCCCTCTTCAGCGACGGGCTGCGCTCGTAGTACTCCGCTGGCCGGTAGCCGGCCACCCTCCGCGCTGACGCCTCCTCCTCGGTCATGCCGCACAAGAAGAAGTACTCGGGACCCACCAGGTCGCGGATCTCCACGTTGGCCCCGTCGAGGGTGCCGATGGTCAGTGCCCCGTTCAGGGTGAACTTCATGTTCCCGGTGCCGGAGGCCTCCAGCCCGGCAAGCGATATCTGTTCCGACAGGTCTGCAGCGGGGATCAGCACCTCAGCCAGGGTGACGTTGTAGTTGGCCGGATAGGCCACAGTCAGCTTCCCCGCGGCCAGGGGGTCGGCGTTGATCGTGGCCCCCACGTGGTTGATCAGAGCGATGATCTCCTTGGCCATGCGGTAGCCGGCGGCTGCCTTGGCGCCGAAGACGACCGTGCGGGGGGTGATTTCCTCGCCGTCCTGGAGCCGCTGGTGCAGCGTGATGACGTGCAGCAGATTCAGGGTCTGGCGCTTGTATTCGTGCAGTCGTTTGACCATGACGTCAAACATGGTCTCCGGGTTCACTTCGATGCCGCGGCGGGCCAACTCGGCGGTGATGCGGTCCTTGTTGGCTCGTTTGACGTCCCGGAACGCCTTGCGAAAGTCCGGATCGTCGGCCAGCGGCTCCAACTGTCGCAGCTGGTCGAGGTCCTTCACCCAGCCGTCGCCGATTCTGCTGGTGATCAGTCCCGACAGTCCCGGGTTGGCGATGCGCAGGAATCGGCGCGGGGTGACACCGTTGGTGACGTTGGTGAACTTCTCGGGGTAGATCTCCGCGAACTCGTGCAGGACCTTGGTACGCAGCAGCATCGACTGCAGTTCCGCCACTCCGTTCACCTTCTGAGCGGCGACCGTCGCGAGGTAGGCCATTCGGACGGCGCGGTAGGGATGCTCCTGGATGATCGACATGCGGCGCACCCGTAGCTCGTCGCCGGGGAAGCGATCGCGCAGCTCCGCGACGAAACGGGCGTTGATCTCGTAGATGATCTCCATGTGCCTGGGCAGCATCCGCTCCAACAACTCCACCGGCCACACCTCCAGCGCCTCCGGCAGCAGCGTGTGGCAGGTGTAGGCGAAACAGCCCTGGGTGATGTCCCAGGCGTCGTCGAACTCATAGCCGTACTCATCGATCAGCAGCCGCATCATCTCCGGCACACCGATCACCGGATGTGTGTCGTTCAGCTGGAACACGACCCGCTCGGGCAGGTGCCGTAGGTCGAACCCGTCGGGCAGCACCTGGTCGATGAAGTCCCTGATCGAGCAGGCCACGAAGAAGTACTGCTGCTTCAGCCGCAACTCCTTGCCCTGGGGGGTCGAGTCCTCCGGGTACAGCACGCTGCTGATCGAGCTGGCCATCGTCGCGTCGCGCACCGCTGCTTCGAAGTCGCCGGCGTTGAACACGTCGAGCCGGAAGGTTTCGGTGGCCTTGGCGCTCCACAACCGCAGCGTGTTCACGGTGTCGCTGCGGTACCCGGGAACCATGTAGTTGTACGGCGTGCCCAAGACCCGCTCTGCGGGGATCCAACGCACCCGGTCGCCTCCCTGGTCGTCGGTGTAGCGCTCAGTGCGCCCACCGAACCCCACCTCGACCGACATCTCCGGGTGGGGGAACTCCCACGGGTTGCCCAACGACAGCCAGGGGTCCGGCTGCTCACGCTGCCACCCGTCCGCGAACTCCTGCCGGAAGATGCCGTGCTCATAGCGGATGCCGTAGCCGACCGCGGGAATCTGCAAAGTGGCCAGGGAATCGATGAAGCAGGCGGCCAACCTGCCGAGGCCGCCGTTGCCCAAGCCTGGTTCGACCTCCAACTCGCGCAACTCGTCAAGGTCCAAACCGAGGCGGCGCATGGCCTGCTCCGCGACATCCTGCAGATCGATCGCCAGCAGATCGTTGTCCAGCTGACGACCCAGCAGGTATTCCGCGGACAGGTAGGCCACGGCCTTCTTCCCGGCGGCCATCTGGTCGGCCAACGTCTTCAGCCACCGAGCCATCAGCGCCCGTCTGACCGTGCGCGCCAACGCGAAGTACTTGTCGTTCTCGGTCGCACGCTCCATCCCGTGGCCCTGGCCGTAGCGCAGTTCCTCCATGAACGCGGTGGCGAACCCTTCCGGCGTGAAGAGGTCTTCACCATCCCTGACTGCCTGCTGCGTCATGGCCGCTCCTAGGCTGATCGCGTCGATCTTCTCTCGGCTGGGCGCTAGTCGCGCCGGGGCTCACAGGTCAGGCTTCCAGAAACGCCACGTTGATTCATAGGGGTGACCCGGATTCATAGGGGTGGCCCGCGATTTCGGGCGTGATGTCGGGGGGAACTCTTGCGAGAGTTCCCGCGCGAGAGCGCTCAGCCGGTCAGGCTTTGCCGGCGATGAAGAACCGCAGTTCGTCCTGGGCTTTCACCCGGATCGCCCGGATGTCGCTGAAACC
>JAQAZZ010000237.1:0-3229 GCA_032127075.1 Micrococcales bacterium
CAGGGCCACGACCATCCCCGCGCGCCGCCCCCAGCCCCCGGTGGTGGTCAGTCGTCGCCGCCAGGTGCGGGTCAGCATCGCGGGCCGCGCCGACGCCGGGCCAGGAGTGGAGGCGGCGGTGGGGGTGGGGGTGGGTGTCATCGCGGCGCTCATTCCGGTGTGTGGCCCAGAACCTTGATGGAGGACACCGCGAAGGTGCTGTCCACCGGGTCGGGGCGGGTGTCGGCCGCGCCGAAGCGGGGCGCGGGGAAGGTTTCGGTGGGCACCGGGGGCAGTACCCCGCCGAGCAGGCCACCGCCGCCGGCGGTTTCGGTGGGGGCGACGTCCAGGGGCGGGCGGGAGGTCTGCAGCACGATCATGGTGATGGTCGAGGCCAGGACACCCCGGCCGGGGACGGGCTGCACGGCCTCACCGCGAATGTTGCCGGTCCTCTGGGTCATCACGGTGGTCGGATCGTTGTCGAAGATCCACTGCACGCGGCTGACGACGCGATGGCTGGGCCACTGGTCGACGCCGCCCGCATCGGTGCCTACCCAACCGGGGGTGATCGACAGTGCCGTGATCAACATCGGCTGACCCAGTTCAAGGGTGAGGACTTGGCCGTCGGTGCCGCCGCGGACACACAGCCAGTCCAGATGAGCGGGGCCGGTGGCGCGGCGCAACCAGCGGCGCACGGTCGCAGGTGGGCGATCGAGCGCGGCCGCGATGCGGCGGTGCCCGTGGCCTGCTGCCTTGCTGGCCAGGGCGGCGCCGATCACTTCAGTGGTGTCGGTCAGGCGTGGCTGCATGTTGGCCGGCAACAGGATCTGGGTGCCGACACAGAGGGTGCAGCGTGCCCGCCGTGGGCGCACCTCGATGGTCTGGACGCCCAGGCTACGCACGCGCCGGCGGCGGCCGTATCCCCACCGGGTGAGGGTGCCGCCGCATCCGGGGTGCGGGCAACCGATCTCGCCCGTGGTCAGGGCCTGCTCGGCCCACTCGTGGGTGCGGACGACGATCATCGGGTACTTGGGTGGGCATGAGACATCAGGGTGGTCTATCACCCTTTGGCTGCGGAAGGGGTCAACTCGTGTTGGCCCGCGGGGCACCGAACCGCAACTGCCCCAACCGATTGCCCCGGCGCGGCCTCCGGCACCGCGGTCACCGCCAAAACGAAACCGACCGCCGCGAACCGCTGGGAACACCGGTCATCGTCACCACGCCGCCGCCCAGACCCCTGCCGAGCCATCCTCACCGTCAACGACCGAACCCCGCCCGCACGTGCTCAACCCGAACGCCCGTCAACAGATGGGCGGTCGGGAAGCCGCAACGGCTACTGCGCGTCGACGATCAAAACGATGGCCGGTCCGGTCACGGTGGCGCGACCCAAGCTGCGCGGCACCACGGAGGCCTTCGCCAGCGCGTTGTTCGGCAAGGGTGTCACCAAGTCCAATGCGTTGGAGACGTTGGTGATCGCCGGGTTCGTGCGGGGTTGTCGGTCCGTGATGTGGAGAACACCCTCGCCGATGCGTTGGGTGCTGAGGCGGCGCTGTCAAAGTCGACGGTGTCGCGGGTCTGCCAGGTGATCGGTGAGGAGTTCACGGCGTGGTCGGCCCGGCGCCTGGACACCCTGGAGTTGGAGTACCTGTTCCTGGACGCCTCGATGTTCAAGATGCATCCCGGTGCCCGCGCCGAGCCGGTGCTCGCGGCGTGGGGCATCACCACCGACGGGGCGCCGGTGTTCGTCGCGCTGACCGCGGGCGGATCGGAGTCCACTGATGCGTGGGGGGATTTCCTCGACGAGCTGCGGGGGCGGGGGCTGCGCCCACCGCTGTTGGTCATCTCCGACGGCGCGGCCGGGCTGATCGCCGCCGCCGAGACCGGGCTGCCCCGCTCGCTGCGCCAACGCTGCCTGATCCACCGCTGCCGCAATGTGCTGGCCAAAGTGCCGGCCGAGGCGCAGACCGAAATCCGCGACGCCTACTGGGCGCTCTTCGACACCGATGAGCTCATCGCGGCCGGGGTGGCACCCGGACCGGGGCTTGTCGCCGCCGTCCAGAATCGCATCGATGCCTTCGCCACCACCTACACCCGGGTGTTCCCCTCGGCGGTCAAATGTCTGCTGTCCGACCGCCAACAGCTGACCAGCTACCTGCGTTTCCCGATCGCCCACCACCGCCGGATCCGGCACTCCAACTTCATCGAACGCACCTTCGGGGAGACCCGCCGCAGAGTCAAGGTCATCGGCCGGCTCCCCGGGGAAAGCTCGTGTCTGAACCTGGTGTGGGCGGTCCTGGACCGCGCCTCCCGCGGCTGGCGCGGCATGGCCATGACACCGCCCGGCACCCGGCTGCTCGCCGAGCTACGCCACCAACTGTTCGACCCGCCCACCCCGATCCACCAACCCGCGACCGAACCTGACACCGCCACCCCGGAACCGGTTGGCGCCGTCGCCTGACATCACCGCCAGGAACCCGCGCCGTAATCATTTACACCGGCGTTTGGACGCAACCCCCGGAGACCTACAAGCCGAACAGGCCGCAGATGAGGGACCGCCACCTCAAATTCCCGAATACCCGGACAACCTCTCGTCGGTTGTGTTCGGATTGGAGCGTCGACAGCCGGTCCGGTTGCGACTCGAGGCCAGACGAAAGGAGCTGATGCATGTTGCTGTCGGGCTTTTGGGCGCGCCGTGCTGTGGCTGGATTGATCGCTAGTGGGGCTGCGACGGGTGCGATGTTGTTCGGGGGTGCCGCACTGGCGTTCGCTGAGCCGCAACCCGACCCTGCTCCGCCACTCGCCCCTGGCTGCACGGCCGCGGACTTAGCCCTGGCGTCGGGCACAGTCGGAACGGCAATGGCCGCGTACTTGTTCAGCCACCCGGACGTCAACAACTTCTTCGACAGCCTCCGTGGTCTGCCGAACGAGGATCTTCGCGGCAGGATTCAAAGCTATATGGATGCCAACCCTCAGGTGGAAGCCGAAATCAATGGGATCCGCCAGCCGGTCACAGACGTGAAGAATCGCTGCGATGCGCCACCCCCTCCGGGTGAGTAGTCACCTGAGCGGCGCCACGCCCCACAACCGTCTTCGGCTAGATCCGCCAATCACGCCGGTGAGGAGACAAACGAGATGAATCATTGGACACGGTCATGCGCAGTTGCGGCGGCGAGCGTCTTCGCCCTTGCTGCGGTCCCCGGGGCGATCGTCGCGATTCATGGCCCCGGGATCGCAAACGCCGATGTGTGCG
>JAQAZZ010000238.1:0-7275 GCA_032127075.1 Micrococcales bacterium
AGCACCGCCGAGCGGGCCTCGGTCCAGCCCGCCGCCCGCAGCGCCGGCCGCACCCCGGTCGCGGTGGCGTCCACCCGGTCCGCGGCAGCCGCGCGGCGGCCCGTCTCGGCCTCCAGCACGTGCATCACCCGCGCCAGCAGCACCAGATCATCGGCCAGCACCGCCCCCGCCCCCAGAGCGGCGCCGGCGCCGAGGGGCCCGCCGCAGGTGTCCTCCCCGGCCAGCCCGACCAGCGCCTCCGCCACCGCCCGAGCCCCACCGGAACACGCCGACAACCCCGCGAACAGATGACCCCGCAGATCCCGCCCAGCCGCAGGCGCCTGCCGCTCGGGCTCGCGCCCACCCCCGCCGCTCGGGAAACGCGCTTCGTCGTCGCGGTCGCGCATGACGCCCCCCTTCCGGTCCCGGTGACCCTCCACCCGAAACACCTCTCGAACACATGTTCGATGATATCCATGGGGGCCGACAGACCGGCTTGGCGCAGACTCATGTCGCGGGGGGAGGGGGGGCAGTAGGCGTCGCTGAAGGGATGAGCCAAGGCTGAGCCCGGGTCGCCCTATCGGAGTCCGGCGCTGCTTCGCCCCGATGGAGACTTCGCGAAGCGGGAGTGTGCTCACGTGGCCGGGTTGACTAGTCCTGCCCGCTTGCGGCCTTCTGTGCGTCGCACTCGCCTTGCGCGAGCCCTGCGGCCCAGTCGTAGTTGTCCAGGCACGGATCAGGCTCGATCGGGCCGTCGGACGCCCACACCTCGTCGATCAGGCCGTCGGCGTTGACCTTTCCGATGCGCCCGGTCTTGTAGACGTGCTGGTTCCAGTCGCTGACCTTCAAGGGGCCTTCGGGGGTGTCGAGTTCGAGGCCCTTGGCGGCGTCCTTCACAGCGGCGACGTCGAACGAACCCGCGGCCTCGGCGGCCGCCGCCCAGATGTAGACGGCGTTGTAGCCCGCTTCGATCGGGTCGGACGTGACGCGATTCGCGCCGAACTTGGCCTTGAAGTCCTCGACGAACTCCGTGTTCCGCGGCAGGTCGGTCAACTGGTAGTAGTTCCACGCGGTCAGGTGGCCCTCGATGTTGTCCACGCCGATTCCGATGATCTCCTCCTCCGCGACGGACACCGAGATGGTCGGTGTCTTTTCCGGGGTGACGCCCTTGGCTTTCATCTCCCGGAAGAAGGCCACGTTGCTGCCGCCGTTGAGGGTGTTGAAGACGACATCGGGGTTCGCCTTGATCATCTTGGACACGATGGTCTGGGCGTTCGTGTCTCCCAGCGGCAGGTATTCCTCGCCGAGGATCTCCATGCCGTTGGCCGCGGCGTAGGCCTTGATGATCTTGTTGGCGGTGCGGGGGAAGACGTAGTCGGACCCCACGAGGTAGACCTTCCTGAGGCCCTTCTCCTTCAGATAGTCCAGCGCGGGAATGATCTGCTGGTTCGCCGTGGCCCCGGTGTAGAAGATGTTCGGCGACGCCTCGAGGCCCTCGTACTGCACCGGGTAGAACAACAACCCGTCGTTGCCCTCGAACACCGGCAGCATCGCCTTGCGGCTGGCTGAGGTCCATCCGCCGAAGACCGCCGCGACCTCGTTGGTGGTCAACAGCTTCTGCGCCTTGTCGGCGAACGTCGGCCAGTCCGAGGCCCCGTCCTCGACGATGAGGTCGATCGTCTTTCCGAGCACGCCGCCGTTGGCGTTGATCTCCTCGATGGCCATCTTCTCAGAGTCGACCACGGCCTTCTCCGAGATGGACATCGTGCCGCTCAGCGAGTGCAGGATACCCACCGTCACGGTCTCGCCCCCGCCGGCGCCGTCGGTGCTCGACGAGCTGCAGCCCGCAAGCGCCAGCAGGCCAACCGCCCCCGCTGCCAGGATCTGGTTGCGTCGGCTCGCGACCGTGGAACGTCCCATGGGATTGCCCTTCCCAGGTTGGTGCTCGGACAACTGGCAACCTATGGGCTGGAGATGCCGAAGCATTTCTTTCCGCCAGTCTCGGCCCTGCTACCGGGAATCGGAGTATGTGCCCCGATTCTAGGCGGGGGTGAAGACCCGCCGTTCGCGGTGACGTGGGCATCACCCGATTTGTGCGGTGATCACCGCACTGAACGGCTAGGCGGCGAGAACGAGGTCGTGGCGCACGTTGAGGACCGTCGTGTGCACCAGATCGTCCCCGAGCACGAGTCCTCGCCCGGTGAACAGGTCCTGGTCTGAGACAGCGATAGGTCGGCCGACGCCGTTGTCGTGCCCGACCTGCAGCGGGGCGCCGCTCACGCGTCGCACGAACTCTCGGGCTCGATGCCCCGGGGTGGGCGCATCCGAGTCCGTTGCGGCAGCGTCCATCCACACCGACCCCACGATCCCGTCCCACTGTTCCACGAGGGTGCGGGGGTGGTCGAAGACCTCCAGCAGGACCGGGTGTCCCCCCACCGCGATGAGCACGCCGCGCTGGGCCGGCAGCGGTCGGAGGGCAGCGGTCACATCCGTCACCTGTGCATCCAGCCGCCGGGCGACGTCGATGAGCGATGACGTCGCCGAACTCCCGTGGAGGCGCTCGTAGCGCGCTACGCGTCGCCAGACGTCCTGCTGGTTGGCGGGGCGTCGCTGTGCGGCGACAGGCTCGTGGACGGCGCCGCGGCGAAGCCCGAATGTGGCTCCCCGCACCGCGACCGGCGCCGTGCGTGTTCCGGCGCTCTGCTCCCGGCCGCCTCCCCAACGCCCCTGCTCCACGCAGGCGACTTCGATCTGCATTTCGAGCCCGGCGGGGACCGCGACATCGTGGATGACGACGCGGTGCTGCCAGCCGGTCTCCAGCAGTGTCCCTTCGAACAGCACCCGCGGCCGCTGGCCGTCGTGGCTCACACGGACGGTGTTGACCCGCGGGTGGTCCGGCATCTCGGCGACCGAGGCCCCTCGTGATGCTGCGGTGGTGTACTGGCGGCTGCTGGAGAGCGGCGCGTCGGTCCACACCGGAAACGCGGTGAGCGGGCCGTAGGTGGCCGGTGAGCCGACGTGGAGCGCGGGCATGAGATTCGGGGTCACGGACTGTGCGGCTGCGGGCATGGTGTTCTCCTACGAACGGAAACGGCGATGGCCGCCGTCTGCTGCGGTATCCCCGGCGGTTCGACCGGCGTGATGCCAGGTTGCGCCATGCCTCCGACAGAACTCGGTCTGCGAGTACGTCGGGACCGAACTGCACGAGGCATGGCTGGACGACCGCCTGGGCGCGGCCCTCCGGCCGGGGCCGGTCCGCCGGCCGCCTCGACCGGTGGGGACTGCGGTAGCCTCTGGTGGTCGGATCGGGGAGGGGACGACATGAGCAGACTCTTGTGGGTCGGCGTCGGCGCCGCCAGTGGCATCTACACCTACCGCCGCGGTCAGCGAGCCTGGGAGCAGGCCAAGGAGCGGGGAGTGGGTGGCACCGCCACAGTCCTGGCCGCAGCAGCCACCTCGGCTCTGCACACGGTGCGCACGGCCGTTCTCGAAGATCAGGGTCCTTCCGCCGGGAACGAGCAAGCCGGCGCGCGCTCGTACGAACCCGGCGCGGCGGTTCGCGGCCGTGGCCCCGCCGCCCGACGCGGGGCAGACCGCCGGCCCGGCTGGGGATCTGCGGCGGTGCGGGTCGCCACCCGCACGGCCCGTTCGTCTGCCCGGCCACGCGCTGCCACACTAGGTTGATGGATTCCGCAGAGATCAGGTCCCGATTCCTGCAGTTCTTCGCAGACCGCGGCCACACTGTTGTGCCGTCTGCGTCGCTGCTGCTCGATGACCCGACGCTGCTGTTCGTCAACGCCGGCATGGTGCCGTTCAAGCCGTACTTCCTCGGTGAGGCGCCGCCGCCCTACCCGAGGGCCACGTCGGTGCAGAAGTGTGTGCGGACCCTCGACATCGACGAGGTCGGCAGGACGACGCGGCACGCGTCCTTCTTCCAGATGGCCGGCAACTTCTCCTTCGGCGACTACTTCAAGTCCACGGCCATCCCGCATGCGTGGGAGTTGCTGACGAACTCCACCGGCGACGGCGGATACGGCTTCGATCCCGACCGCATCTGGGTCACCGTCTACCACGACGACGACGAGGCCGCGGACATCTGGCACCGGGATGTGGGGGTGCCCGTCGAGCGCATCCAGCGGCGCGGCCAGGCCGACAACTTCTGGTCCATGGGAGTGCCGGGTCCCTGCGGTCCCTGTTCGGAGATCTACTTCGACCGGGGTCCGCAGTACGGCCGCGAGGGCGGGCCGGTCGTCGATGAGGACCGGTACCTCGAGGTCTGGAACCTGGTCTTCATGCAGAACATCCGCGGCGAGGGACCGGCCAAGGAGGGCTACCCCATCCTCGGGGAGCTGCCCGCGAAGAACATCGACACCGGCATGGGGCTGGAACGCATGGCGGCCCTGCTGCAGGGTGTGGACAACATCTACGAGATCGACACCAGCAGGACCATCCTCGACGCTGCCACCGGGATCACCGGCAAGACCTACGGCAAGGACCACCGCGACGACATCTACTTGCGGGTGGTGGCGGACCATGCCCGCACCTGCTCGTTCCTCATCGCCGACGGCGTTGTCCCCGGCAACGAAGGCCGCGGCTACGTGCTGCGGCGGCTGATGCGGCGTGTGATCCGCAACATGCGGCTGCTGGGGGCGCATGAGCCGGTGATGGAGCAGCTGGTGGGTGCCACGGTCGCCGCCATGTCTGCGCAGTACCCGGAGCTGCAGCGCGACCACAACCGCATCGAATCGGTCTCCAAGACCGAGGAGCAGACATTCCTGGCCACCCTCAAGACCGGTACCCGGGTGTTCGACGTGGCCGCAGCGGCGAGCCGCGACAGCGGCGGGAGCCGGCTCAGCGGCGAGCAGGCGTTCCTGCTGCACGACACCCACGGCTTCCCCATCGAGCTGACTCTCGAGATGGCGGCGGAACAGGGCCTGGCCGTGGACGAAGAGGGTTTCCGCCGACTCATGGCCGAGCAGCGGGAGCGGGCCAAGGCCGACGCCCGGACTCGCAAGGCCGGGCTGACGCCGACAACGATCTACCGGGAGGTCCTCGAGCGCGGCGGCGCCACCGAGTTCACCGGCTACACCGAAGTTGTCACCGACGGGGCCATCGTGGGTCTGCTGCGCGACGGCGAGGATGTCGCCTCGGTGTCGCAGGGCGACGAGATCGAGGTTGTGCTGAACCGAACCCCCTTCTACGCCGAGGGCGGCGGCCAGTTGGGCGACCACGGCCGCATCGTGACCGAGGACGGTTCCGTGCTGGAGGTCTACGACGTGCAGAGCCCGGTCCCCGGGTTGTACGTGCACCGCGGCTTCGTGGTGTCCGGGGAGGCGGCCCGCGGGCAGGCGGCGGAGGGCCGGGTCGACATCGACCGGCGCAAGGGCATCAGCCGCGCCCACACCGCCACGCACATGATCCACCGGGCCTTTCGGGAGATGCTGGGCGACACCGCCACCCAGATGGGATCGGAGAACGCCCCGGGCAGGCTGCGGTTCGACTTCCCCAGCCCCACGCCCGTGCCGGGACCGGTCCTGGCCGATGCCGAGGCGCTGGTCAACGATGTGCTGCAGGAAGACCTGGTCGTCTCCGCGGCGCGGATGTCGCAGGGCGAGGCGGTGTCCATGGGGGCGATGGCACTGTTCGGCGAGAAGTACGGCGACGTCGTCCGGGTGGTGTCCGTGGGGGATTGGGCGCACGAACTGTGCGGCGGCACTCACGCCGCGTCCAGCGGCCAACTGGGCGTGGTGAAGTTCCTGTCCGAGTCCTCGATCGGTGCCGGCGTGCGCCGCGTGGAAGCCCTCGTAGGTGTGGACGCCTACCAGTTCCTGGCCCGCGAACACCATCTGGTGTCGCAGCTTTCCCAGATGGTCAAGGTCCGCCCCGAGGAACTGCCCGACCGCATCGCGGCCATGCTGCAGAAGCTCAAGGACGCGGAGAAGGAGCTGGAGCGGATCCGCAGCCAGCAGATGTTGGCCAAGGTCGAGGACATCATGGGCCAGGGCACCGACATCGGCGGTTTCCGGCTGTGGACGATGCGCGCACCCGACGGCCTCAGCGGCGGCGACCTGCGGCAGCTGGCCACGCGTGCGCGGGCCATGACCTCAGCAGAGCGGCCCGTCGGCATCATCGGGGCCAGCGTGGCCGGGGGCAAGGTGTCATTGATCGCAACCGTGAACAGCCGGGGCGCGGCTGAGGGCCTGTCGGCGCGCGACATGCTTGCAGCGGCGCTCCCCGCCGTAGATGGGCGCGGGGGCGGAAAACAAGACATGGCCCAGGGCGGCGGCGGCAAGCCCGAGGGGCTGGCTGCAGCGTTCGACGCCGTCCGTGGCTACGTGGCCGGAGTTGCCGGAGCATGAGCAGCAGCACCCGCCTGGCCATCGACGTCGGCTCGGTGCGCATCGGCGTGGCCGCGGCGCCGCCGGATGCGGGACTGGCCTTCCCGGTGGAAACCGTCGCGCGGGGCGCCGGAGATGTCGAGCGGATCTGTGCGCTGGCGCGGGAACGCGATGCCGTGACGATCTTCGTGGGGGACCCGTTGACCTTGGCTGGTGATGCCGGCGCGGCCGCGACGGATGCCCGCGGATTCGCCCGGCAGATCGCCGAAGCCCTGCCGCAGATCGAGGTCAGACTCGTGGATGAGCGACTCACCACGGTGATGTCGCAGCGATCGTTGGCCGATGCGGGACGCAACACGCGGAAAGCGCGAAATGTCGTGGATCAAGCAGCGGCGGTCGCGATCCTGCAAAATGCTCTGGATACGGAGAGGGTGACGGGGGTCGCTGCTGGGGTGGCAGTGCGGACACAAGGAAGCGGGATATGAGCAACGTCGGGCTGTCGATGCAGGAGAGTTCCTCGGGTGGTCCCCGCCCGCCCCGGCCGCCGAAGAAGCGCAAACGGTCGAGAGCCGCCCTGGTGGTCGCCCTGCTGGTTGTCGCCGGTCTGCTCGTCGGCGCTGGCTATGGCGCGTATCTGGCGTTCGAGCGGATCCAGGCCGGCGAACCGGCCCCGGACTACCCGGGACCCGGTTCCGGCGAAGTTGTCATCGAGGTGTCCGAGGGTGAAACGCTTGCTGATATCGGCCAGACGATGAAGGATGCCGACGTCGTCGCGTCAGTGCAGGCTTTCACTGAGGCGGCGATGCTGGAGGAGGATGCCACCAACGTCACCCCCGGGCGATATCTCATGCTGCAGCAGATGACCGGCGCCCAAGCGGTGGAGCGCATGCTCAACCCCAAGAGCCGAAACGAGAACACCGTCGTCCTGCCTGAGGGGCTGCGGACCGATCAGGTGGTC
>JAQAZZ010000239.1:0-6674 GCA_032127075.1 Micrococcales bacterium
CGAAACCTGCCTGTTCCGCGCGCCCTACGGCGAGAATCCACCGGCAGTTGTTGCGCGAGCCGGATCGCTGGGGTTGCAGACGGTGCACTGGCACGTGGATCCGGGCGATTGGCGCGGGCTCAGCGCCCGCCAGATGGTGGCGACGTCGCTGCGGCAGACCAGGCCCGGTTCGATCCTGGTGTTCCACGACGGTGAGGACCATCCCGACATGGTCGCCGGGCTGCCGCGACTTCTGGAGTCGCTGCGGCAGCGGGGCTACCGATTCCTCACCATCCCGGAACTCTTGCGCCTGGACATCCGCTACCGGGAGCGCATGGACCGGTGAGCGTCCCACGACCCCGCCGCTCACAATGAGCAGCGAGGTGGGCGCCCGCGCAGCCTCTCTTTGACCGATTGCTTACCGGGCCCTCAACACAAGTGCATTGATACCCCCTGGGGTATACCTCACTCTGGAATCAGAGGCTACGAGCGCCGTGGCTGCCCAGTGGGAGGAGATGTCATGAACAGCAGGATGATGCGGACGACAGCGGCGGTGGTGCTCACGGGATCAGTTGTGGCGGGGTGTGCTGCGGCGGCGCCCGGGGTGTCCGAGGCAGCCGATCGGCCCGGCGGCGGGTACGGGCTGCGCAGCGCAGACGGGAGCGCGGCAGGTCGGGGGCCGGCGGCGGTCAGCGGCACGCAGGCGCAGGTTGCACTCACGACGCGGCAGGAGAAGGCGCTGCTGCATCTCGCGGAGGAGGAGAAGTTGGCGCACGACATCTACGTCCTCGCGCACGACGAGTACGGCCTGCGGGTCTTCACCAACATCGCCCGGGCGGAGACCCGCCACGAGGCGGCCATGGTGCGGCTGCTCAGCCGCTACGGGCTGCCGGATCCGACCGACGGCTCCCCAGCCGGTGAGTTCACCGACCCGGATCTGCAGGCCCTGTACGACAAACTCGCCAAGAGGGTGATGAAGTCCGAGGCGGTTGCGCTGCGGGTCGGCAAGAAGATCGAGCGCTTGGACATCCGCGACATCAAGGACGCCAAGGCCGGGATGCCCAGCGATGCAACCCGCGTCCTGATCAACCTGCTGCAGGGAAGCCGCAACCACCTGCGGGCCTTCAAGATGTGGTCCTCCCGCTGACCATTCCGTTTCGGCCCCCGGAACCGCTCGCGGCGGCTTCGGGGGGCCGGTTCGTGCGCGGCGCGGCCCATGGTGGACTGCGTTACCCTCGCTCACTGAGAGGGTCCGCGCGTACGGGAGCGAGGGAACATGCCTGCAATCGTGCTCGTCGGCGCCCAATGGGGCGACGAGGGCAAGGGCAAGGCCACCGATCTGCTCGGCAGCAGGGTGGACTACGTCGTCCGCTACCAGGGCGGCAACAACGCCGGACACACCGTCGTCGTGGGTGAGCGAACGTTTGCCCTGCACCTGCTCCCCAGCGGAATCCTCACGCCCGGCTGCACTCCCGTAATCGGCAACGGTGTCGTCATCGACCCCGGCGTTCTGCTGGAAGAGCTCACCGCTCTGCAGCAGCAGGGGATCGACACGTCGCGGCTGATCATCAGCCCGGATGCTCACCTGATCACCCCCTATCACGTGACGCTGGACAAGGTGACGGAGCGCTTTCTGGGCAAGGCGAAGATCGGAACGACCGGGCGCGGAATCGGACCCACCTACGGGGACAAGGTCGCCCGGCTGGGCATCCGGGTCCAGGACCTTTTCGACGAGTCGATCCTGCACCAGAAGGTGGAATCGGGCCTCGCCCTGAAGAATCAGGTGCTCGTCAAGATCTACAACCGCCGGGAGTTGTCGGTGGACGCCGTCACCGAGCAACTGCTGGGCTTCGCCGACAAGTTGCGGCCCATGGTGGTCGATACCAGCCGGGTGCTCAACAACGCGTTGGACTCCGGTGAGGTGGTTCTGCTCGAAGGGGGGCAGGGAACCCTGCTGGACGTGGACCACGGGACCTACCCGTTCGTCACGTCGTCGAACCCCACGGCCGGTGGCGCCTGCACCGGTTCCGGCATCGGCCCGACGCGGATCTCCCGGGTGGTGGGAATCCTGAAGGCCTACACGACCCGGGTGGGGTCGGGCCCGTTCCCCACGGAGTTGAACGACGAGGACGGGCAGCGGTTGCGCAGCATCGGCCACGAGTTCGGCGTCACGACTGGCCGGGACCGCCGCTGCGGCTGGTTCGACGCGCCGATCGCCCGCTTCGCCACCCGGGTGAACGGACTGACCGACTTCTTCCTGACCAAGCTCGACGTGCTGACCGGGTGGGAACGGATTCCGGTGTGCGTTGCCTACGAGGTTGACGGCCAGCGCTTCGACGAGATGCCCACCAGTCAGACCGATCTGCACCACGCGGTGCCGGTGTACGAATACCTGCCGGGCTGGAAAGAGGACATCTCCGGTGCCCAGGAGTTCGACGACCTCCCGGCCAACGCGCAGGCCTACGTCCGTTTTCTTGAAGACGCCGGCGGGACCCGGATCTCGGCGATTGGTGTCGGCCCCGACCGCGACGCCACCATCGCGCTGCACGACCTCATCGACTGAACCGCCGGAGGTCGCCCGGTTGGCACCGCGTCGCGGGTCGGGGGCGGCGCCCGTTGCGGCACCCCCGCGGCCCACGGACGCGCCCCCGACCTGCTGCCCTGCAGGACTGCTCTGCCCGCAGCGCGGTATCAGAGTGAGCAGAAGGTCCGACACAACATGTGGGCTGGGATTGGCGAGCCGTCACCACATGAGCGGCGAGACAGTCCGAAGGCTCGGTCCGCCGGGGTTGTGCTGGCCGGGGAAGAACATCCCCTGCGGACTGTCTGCCGCCGGGGGTGGGCGCTGGGCGAGTTGGCAACTGGCCGGCGCATGGGCGCACGCCAGGGCGGTAGAGACACGAACCGGTCGATGCTGCCTGGGGTGGTTGCGTCTGGAAGTATCTGAGACATGGATACGGACCCGCGCAACGCCATGCAGATCCTCGACGAAGACGAGTGCTGGGAACTTCTGGCGTCCCAGCAGTTCGGCCGCCTCGCCGTCGCGCCCGCCGGTCAGCCCGACATCTTCCCCGTCAACCACCTCATCGATGCCGGCCGAATCCTCTTCCGCACCGCCGAGGGCTCCAAGCTGGTGTCCGTCGTCGTCAATTCCCACGTGGCCTACGAGGTCGACGGCTACCTGCCGGAGACCAATGAGGCGTGGAGCGTGGTCGTGTACGGCCAGGCCCGGTTGGTGGAATCCGACGACGAATCCGCGGCGATGGAGGACCTCCCGCTGTTCCCGTGGAACCTCGCGCCCAAATACAACTTCGTGGCGATCACCCCAGAGAAACTCAGCGGCCGCAGGTTCGTCGCCGAGGGGCGGTCGCAGCGGTGAGGGTCCTGGTCATCGGCTCCGGTGCGCGTGAGCACGCGCTGGTGAAGGCCTTCCTGGCCGACCCCGCGGTCGACGACGTGCTGGCGGCGCCCGGCAACGCCGGTATGGCCGGGGAGGTCCGGACCTTCGCCGTCGACGTCGGCAACCCCGACGCGGTCGCCGCCGCCGCCGAGCAGGCCGGGTGCGATCTGGTGGTCATCGGACCGGAACAGCCGCTGGTGGCCGGTGCTGCCGACGCCGTCCGGGAGCGTGGTATCCGCTGCTTCGGGCCGAGTGCTGCCGCCGCCCGACTGGAGGGCAGCAAGTCGTTCGCGAAAGAGGTGATGGGGGCGGCGGGTGTGCCCACCGCGGCCAGCATCGACTGCACCGGTGTGGAACAGGTGGCCGACGCGCTGGACCGCTTCGGTGCCCCCTATGTCGTCAAGGACGACGGGCTGGCGGCGGGCAAAGGAGTCGTGGTCACCGACGACCGCGACGAAGCCCTGGCTCATGCCCGCGGCTGCTTCGGCAAGGGCTCCCAAGTGGTGGTCGAGGAGTACCTCGACGGCCCTGAAGTGTCGCTGTTCGTCGTCACCGACGGCACTGCCGCCGTTCCCCTTCTCCCCGCCCAAGACCACAAGCGGGTCGGCGACAACGATGCCGGGCCGAACACCGGCGGCATGGGTGCGTACACCCCGCTGCCGTGGGCGCCCGCCGACCTCGTGGACCAGATCATGGAACAGGTGGCCCGCCCCACCATCGCCGAAATGGCCAGGCGGGGAACGCCGTTCTTGGGCGTGCTGTACTGCGGCCTGGCCCTCACCAGCGCTGGCCTGCGGGTCGTGGAGTTCAACGCCCGGTTCGGCGACCCCGAGATCCAGGCGGTGCTGCGGCTGCTGCGCTCCCCGCTCGCTCCGCTGCTGCGGGCTGCGGCTACCGGGGAGCTTGCGGACCATCCGCTGTTGGAGTGGCACAACGGGGCGGCGGTGTGCGTGGTACTGGCGGCGCAGGGCTATCCGGGCGATGTGATCGTCGGAGACGAGGTCCACGGGATCGCTGAGGCCGATCAGATTCCGGGGGTGTCGGTGGTGCACGCGGGGACCACAAGCCGCGAAGGACGGCTGGTCACCAGCGGCGGCCGCATCCTGGGTGTCACCGCGGTGGGGGCGGACCTCGCCGATGCGCTGGACCGCGCCTACTTGGGGGTGGGTCGCATCAGCATCCGCGGCAGCCACCACCGCAGCGACATCGCCGCGGCCGCCCGCGACGGGCTGATAGAGGTCCCGGACTGACCGGTGCCCCGCGGACCTCGTCTGGCCCGCGTGTGTCCGGCTCGTCCTTCCTGCCCGGCTCGTCCTGCCCGGCGTCTCGTCCTTCCTGCCCGGCTCGGCCTGCCCGGCGTCTCGCCATGTGGGGGTTTCCGGGCCCTCCCCGCGGGTAGTGGGGCCGGTGGGCGTCCCCGCGGGTGGGTGGGCAGGTCCCCGGGGCGGGTCGGCTTGTCCCCCGTGCGGGGGACGGTATGTAACGAATCGGTCACTGGTCGTCCCTCGGGGTGACGCATTTCCGTGTTCGCCGGGACAAGGGGGTCGTGGGCTGGCAGAGTCACAAAATGTGTCCGCCCAGGAAGGGGTTTGAGATGTCGAGTTCTTCGTCGCAGGTCCGGCGGTGGCCGGTGGGTGTGGTTCTGGTGGCGGCGGTGTCACTGCTGTTGGGGATGTTGTTGCCGGTGGTGACTGCGTCGAGTGCTGGGGCCGCGCAGAGCGCGCCTGCTGCGGCGGGCGTGTCGGCGTCGGAACTTGCCCCGGCGGTGCTCGTGTCGTCGGAGGGGCGGAAGGTGTCGACGTCGTTGCCTGCTGGGGCGAAGGCGGAGTGCAAGGCGGACCGGAAGGCGAAGAAGAAGAAGGTCGAGCGCAAGCAGACCAAGAAGATCTACAAGAAGAGCCTGAAGAAGGCGAAGAAGAAGGCGAAGAAGCGGGGAGACACGGTCAGCAAGCAGAAGAAGAAGCAGTTGAAGAAGAAGGCGCAGCGGCAGGCGCAGAAGAAGGCGAAGAAGAAGGCGAAGGCGGCGTACAAGAAGTGCCTGCAGCGCGCTGAGACGACGTCGGTGGACAATGTGGCGTGGGTGGCGACGTCGCCGGCGTCGGCGGGACTGCCGATGAATCGGGTGGAATTGGGCGACGGTGGTGTGCTGCGGTCGTTGGGCGACAACCCGGTGGGCCGGATCGCGGGGGAGACCCGCGGCGGTGCACGGATCTTCATCCCGGCTCGGTTCTCAGATTTTGCGGTGGACGGCGATGTGTTGTCGTTCAACTGGCAGCCGGTGGGTGGCACAGTGCCGGCGTCGGTGCGGCAGCGCAGCGATGTGCGGTCGTGGGGTGTGCAGCCGAAGCTGGACAGTCTTGAGGAGTTCTCGCTGCTGATGCGGCCTGCGGATGCGCAGACGTGGCAGTGGGGAGATGCGCATCCTGGTGGCGAAGTAGAGCGAAGCGGGGACAAGTTCACCGCCACGATTGACGGTCTGGGCCGCGCGTCGGGCGTGCAGCCCACCGGGCAGGCGGCGTCGATGGACTGGCAGGACGTCGAGGACAACTTCCCGGCGATGAGCAAGGGAGCGGTGAAGCCGCGGCTGACGGTGTGGGGCCTGGACGACAATGAGCAGTCGATGGGTGCGATGTTGACCGCGACCGGCGTGGACTACCGGCCCAACCGGGGTGTGGTCAAGGTGACCGGAACGCTGGCCAAGGGGTCCGGCGATGTGGAGCCGCTGTTGCCAGGCGGGGCGATGGGAACCCTCGCCGTGGATCTGGAGACGCCGAACAACGGTGTCACCACCGACTATGTGGTGATCACGGGCGACTCGATCGCCTCCGGTGAGGGCGCCAGGTTCGGCGGCACCCTGATCGCCCCGGAGCTGGGTGTGACAAGCGACCCCGCCAGCACCATCGTGCTGGAGGAGGCGCCGCAGATGGACGACAACGAGCTGACGAGAACCTACCAGGGGTTCTGCGACGCGGTGGACCGTGCGTGCGTCAAGGCGAAAGTCGAGAACAAGCAGTTGGAGTACCAGTCCGATCCGGGCAAGGTGTATGAGGCGGGGTCGTGGGAGAAGGCCGAGGACAACATGGCCTGCCACCGTTCCAAGGATGCTCCTGGTGTCTGGCTCGCCCGCTACCTGGACTCCAAGGGCGGCGATGTGGAGTCGATCAACATCGCCTGCTCGGGTGCGCAGACCGAGAACATCATCCGTGAGCGGTTCAAGGGCAACAGGCCGCAGGCCGACGAGTTGGCCGAGTTGGCCGACTGGTTGCCGGTGACGCATGTGGTGAACACTGTCGGC
>JAQAZZ010000240.1:0-29571 GCA_032127075.1 Micrococcales bacterium
GCCACCAACGTCACCCCCGGGCGATATCTCATGCTGCAGCAGATGACCGGCGCCCAAGCGGTGGAGCGCATGCTCAACCCCAAGAGCCGAAACGAGAACACCGTCGTCCTGCCTGAGGGGCTGCGGACCGATCAGGTGGTCGAGATCCTCTCGGATGTAACCGGCAGGAAGAAGTCCGAGTTCATGAACATCATCACCACCCCCGGCCGACTGGACCTTCCGGAGTGGGCTGAGGGCACGGGCGAGGCGCGCGCCGAGGGATTCTTGTTCCCGGCGACCTATGCGTTCGACAAAGACGCCACCGCGTCGAAGATCCTCAACGAGCTCGTGGCGAAGTTCAACGAGGTCGCCGCGGAGATCGATTTCGAAGCGCGGGCGAAGGAGACCGGCTACAACCCCTACGAGGTGCTGACCGTGGCTTCGCTGGTGCAGGCAGAAGCGCCCCCGGAGGATTTCAGGAAGGTGTCGCAGGTTGTCTACAACCGGCTCGATCCGCAGACCTGGGGCGGGACCTACGGCTATCTCGGGTTCGACTCCACGGTGAACTACGTGCTCAAGCAATCCGAGATCAATCTCAGCGAGTCCGACCGTCGCATCAACTCCCCGTACAACACCTTCACCGAGCAGCACCAGGGCCTGCCGCCCACACCCATCGAGAACCCCGGTGAGGCGGCCCTGGAAGCCGCGTTGAAACCCGCCGACGGTGATTGGCTCTACTTCGTCACGGTGGACCCGAACACCGGCAGGACCAAGTTCACCGCGAACTACAACGAGTTCCTCGGGTTCCAAGACGAGTTCGAGGCCTGGTTGCGCGAGAACCAGTGATACGGCGCCGGGCGGCGGTACTCGGCCATCCCATCTCGCACAGCCTGAGCCCGGTGCTGCACCGGGCTGCCTACGCCGCGCTCGGGCTGGACTGGGCCTACGAGGCGGTTGATGTCACCTCGGGGCAACTCCCGGAGTTCCTCGCCGGAATGGACGAATCGTGGGCCGGGCTGTCGCTGACCATGCCGCTGAAGCAGACGGTCCTGTCGCTGCTCGCCAGCCAGTCGCAGACCGTGGCCGAGACGGGGGGAGCCAATACGGTGCTGGTGACACCTGCGGGGTTCGCGGGCCACAACACCGACGTCTACGGGATTGTCACGGCGCTGCGGCGGCATCCCGGATTCACGCCGCCGCGGACGGTGGCGATCATCGGTGCGGGTGCCACCGCGGCCTCGGCCCTCGTCGCCGCCCGGCAGTTGGGGCCGCGAGCGGTGCGCGTGTGCGCCCGGCGACCGGAGGCGGCAGCGGACCTGGTTGCCCGCGCGGCCCCGCCTGGTGCGTCGGTTTCAGCCGTCCCCTGGGAGCGGGTCGCCGATGCGTTCTCCGCGGACACGGTGGTGTGCACGCTGCCCGGCGACGCGGCCGAGGCCCTGACAGGAGCCATCCCCGCATCAGCGGGTCTGCTGTTGGATGTCTCCTACCACCCGTGGCCCACCACTCTGGCGGCGGCGTGGCAGCGGGCCGGGGGTGCCGTGGTGGCCGGGCACCGGATGCTGCTGTGGCAGGCGGCCCGCCAAGTGGAACTGATGACCGGCCACCCGGCCCCGGTGTCGGCGATGGCCGAAGCCCTCGACGCGTCGTTGGGCTGAGGATCGCTTCGCAGGCGACGGGTGTCTCCCCAGCAGCTCCGGCTCAGCGACCTGGCTGAGGTCCGGATTCGGGGTGGCGTTCCGCGTAGCGCTGTTCGGCGCGGTCGTCGCTGAGATAGACCGAGATCGCGTGGCCGATCACACCAAGGCCCCAGAACAGGATCACCCAGAACGCCCAGTCCAGACCCAGGACCGGTTGGCCGGTCTGGCCGGTCTGGCCGCCGCGAAGGTCGACCACGACCAGCAGCCCGCACACGAACACATAGACCATCAGGTGGTACCAGAAGTCGCGGACCTGCTTGTTCTGCTTCTTGGCGAGCCGCAGCGAACGCTGCTGTTCATCGACTGCGGAGTCGGCGCCTTGCCGAGAAGAACCCATGATTCCTCCTTCGCCCGACAATTCCAGCCGACAGCGCCCGCCAGGAGCCCACCAGTGCCGAAAGTCCCGGATCGATGTCCTCGAACCGGATCAGGGCGTGGTCACCCGGGGCCGGTCATCTCGCTGCGCACCGCCTCGGCGAACCGGGCCACATCGTCGTCGGTGGTGTCCCAGGCACACATCCAGCGGACCTCGCCGGTGGCCTGGTCCCAGGTGTAGAAGTGGAACTGCTCCTGCAGCCGACGGGTCACCGCCTCCGGCAGGACGGCGAACACCGAGTTCGCCTCGGGAGCCCGGGCGATCGACACTCCCGGGATGTCGGCCACCGCCGAGTGCAGCGCCTGCGCCATGGCGTTTGCATGGGAGGCATTGCGCAGCCACAGGTCGTCGGTCAGCAGGGCCACCAGTTGTGCGCTGATGAACCGCATCTTGCTGGCCAGCTGCATGGCGGACTTGCGCAGGAACGGCACCCCCGGGGCGTGGTGGGGGTTGAGCACAATCACCGCTTCCGCGCCCATCGCGCCGTTCTTGGTGCCGCCGAAGGACACCGTGTCCACGCCGATGTCCGTGGTGAAGGAGCGCACCGGCACCCCCAGGGCGGCTGCGGCGTTGGCGATGCGGGCGCCGTCGAGGTGCACCCGCATGCCGCGATCCTTCGCGCTCGCCACCAGGGCGGTGAGTTCGTCGATCGAATACAGCGTGCCCAGTTCCGTGGACTGCGTGACGGTCAGCACCGTCGGTTGGGCTCGGTGCACATCGCCGTAGCCCCAGGCCTGCGTCGCGAGCAGTTCCGGGGTGAGTTTGCCGTCCGAGGTGGGGATCTGCCACAGCTTCAACCCGGCGACCTTCTCCGGTGCCCCACCCTCGTCGACGTTGACGTGCGCCGACTCGGCGCACACCACTGCCTCCCAGGGTCGGGTCATGGCCTGCATGGCGACCACGTTGGCGCCGGTGCCGTTGAAGACCGGGAACACCTCGGCGTGGTCGCCGAACTGCTGTGCGACCAGTTGCTGGAGTTCCGCCGTTGTGGTGTCGTCGCCGTAGGCGACCTGGTGGCCGACGTTGACGCGGCCGATAGCGGCCATGACCTCGGGGTGGACGCCGGCGTAGTTGTCGCTGGCGAAGCCGCGCTCGCCGCTCATCAGGGGCTCAGGTCGATGTAGGCGCCGTTGGCCAGCGAATCGTCGGTCAGCAGTTGCTTCACCGTGGCGCCGAGGGCGTCGGTGTCAGTGAACCCGGTGTAGGAACGATCGGGGTTCGCCTCACGCATGGCGGCGTCCACCAGGGCCATCACCGCGAGGATCGCCGCTCGCGCGGAGGTGCCCTCGAACGCCGCGCCCAGGGTGCGGACCCAGTTCTCCGCCGCTGACTTCAGGCTGGCGTAGGCGGCGTTGCCGGGTTTCGGGTTGCGCACCGCAGTGCTGGTGACCATGAAATAGCGCCCGTGCGGTGCAGCGGCGAGGGGTTCGCGGAACGCGACGCTGGTGGTCTGCACCGTGGTCACGATGCCAGGCATCAGTTCCCGCCATTGGCCGATGGAATCCGCATCGACGGTGCGGGATCCCCGCCAGCCCCCCACAAGGTGGACGACGGCATCGATGTGGCCACGGCGGGTCAGCACATCGTCGCGGAACGCCTGGACGGCGGCCAGGTCGGTCAGATCGACGACCACCGCCTCCGCCGAGCCGCCGGCTGCGACCACGGGATCCGCCGCTGCCTGGGCGAACTCCAGTTCCCGGTCGACGATCACCAGATGCGCCGTGTCGGTCAGGGCGCGCGCCACGCCGCGGCCGCCCATCCCGGCGCCGAGCACCACCACGACCGGTCGGTCGGCGTCATTCGGCTCGCTCATGCCGCTGCTCCCGTCATACCCCTGGTTGATTCGATCGTGCCGGCGAGTTTCTTCCGCAGGGCCTCGTAGAACACGTTCAGCGGGAACTCGTCGGGCAGAACAGCATCGACAGCGGCCTTGGTCTCCGGCGGCAGGGCCTCACCGCCCTTGACCCACACGGATGCAGGATGCGGCTCCACGAGGCCCTTGACGAATGCGTGGGCCGCCAGCCAATGGCCGAGCCGACTGCGGTCGATGCCGTCGCGGTAGAGCTCCTCCACCCGCTCGCAGAGCTCCACAACACTGTCCTGCACGCGGTTCCAATCCAGCCGCAGCGTGTTGTCGGTCCAGTTGAGAACACCCTGCTTGTGCAGCCAGGCGAACAGGATCTGCCCGCCGAGACCGTCGTAGTTGCGCACCCGCTCCCCAGAGGTCGGGAATCGGAACAGCCGGTCGAACAGAATCGCGTAACGCACGTGCGGGGCCAAGGTGACGCCCTTGCGCTCCAGGGCCGCGGTCTCGCGGAATGTGGTGAGGTCGCAGCGCAACTCCTCCAAGGCGTACATCCAATACGGCATCCGCTGTTTGATCATGAACGGGTCGAACGGCAGGTCGCCGTGGCTGTGGGTCCGATCGTGGACCAGGTCCCACAACACGTATGTCTCCTGGGCCAACTGCTGATCACTGAGCAGCAGCTCCGCATCCGGGGGCAGGGGGAGGCCGAGCAGGTCGGCGGCGCTGGCGGACACGGCACGGAACCTCGCCGCCTCCCGGTCGCAGAAGATTCCGCCCCACGTGAACCGCGGCGTCTCCCTGGTGGCTACGGTCTCGGGGAACAGAACCGCGGAGTGGGTGTCGTAGCCGGCGGTGAACGCCGCGAACTCGATGGGAACAAAGGCAGCGTTGTCGTAGCCGCCCGCTTCCAAGTCGGCGATCCACTGCGGCCACACCGTGCGGGTGATGACCGCCTCGACGTTGCGGTTCGGGTTTCCGTTCTGCGTGTACATCGGGAACACGACGAGGTGCTCCACCCCGTCGCGACGATCGGTCTCCGGGTGGAACAGCAGCAGCGAATCGAGGAAGTCCGGCACTCCCATGCCCTCCGCCGACCAGCGTCGGAAGTCCGCCACCGTTGCGTCGAGGTGCTCCTGCTGGTGCGGGTACCCCGGGGCCATCTCCTCGATCGCCGCCGTGATGTCCGCCACGGCCAGTTGGCCGGCCTCCCGGTCCGCCTCGGCCACCGATCCGTCCTTGGCCTGCAGCGGCCGCAGCCTTTCCACCGCTGCTTCCAGCCGCAGCCAGGAGGCGGAGGGTTCCCGCTGGCCGGACGCGGCTGCGGCGGGAGCGGTGCGACCGGCGGCGGTCCACACGACGAGGTTGTGCCACAGGGTCAAGTTGTCCACATCCGCGATGGAGTCGTCCCCGAAGACGTCGGAGTCGGCCAGAACGGCAACGCGGCCGCGGCCGGCCAGCGAGCCGGCGATCAGCGGGGCGTCAGGCGGTGACGCGGAACTGCCGCTTCGCGCGAAGACGACGATGTCGTCGTCGGACTCCGCCGCCGGCGCCAGCGCCCCCGCGCGGTACAGGCAGGCGTTGCGGACCCCGGCCCACACATCCCAGCGATGGCCGGCCACAGGCTGGGGCAGCACCCATGTCGGGACATCCCGCAGCCGATGGACCGGATCCTGGACGGTCGTGTTCACGATGTCGAGGCCGAACCGCGCGGTGATGTCACCCAGCGAATTTCCGTATTTCGGCTGTTCGGTTTCGGCCAGGACCACCAATCCGCCGCCGCTTCGGACGAACACTTCGATGGCGGCGATCTCGTCGGCGGAGTAGACGGGCGAACCCTCGCCGGTGGTGGCCTCCCACTCGTCGGTCGAACAGTGCGGCAGCACCAGGACGTCCGCGTCGGCCAGGACTTCCGCGGTGATGGGGCCGGCGACGTGCAGGGAGACCGGGAAGCCCGATGCCGATAGCGCGCCTGCCGCCGTGGTGTATCCGGCGTCGCCCGGGTTGGCCGGATTCATCCGCGCGGCAACCTCGGTGCGGGCCGACCATGCCTGCCGATGGGACTCATCGATCAACACCCGTGCCAAATCCCGCATCATCCACCCCTTCCAGTCGGTGTGACTCGAGGCTACATCCGCCTATCGCCATGGTCGCGCCATCGGCGGAATGCCCACTCCATCGTCCGCGTGGCGGGAACGTGCGGCTCGCGGTCACGTCCGCGGCGGGGATGGCTGCCGATTCTGGTATGAACAGTTGGGGGCTGGTATGAACAGCTCGGGGGCGTCTGAGCGGGAGGGAGCAGCGTTGGTGGAACTGTCCCGCCGCGAGTTCCTGGCAGCAACCGCCGGGCTCGCCGCCGCATGGGGCCTCTCCCGCGATCTGCTCGGCAGCGCATTGGCGGAACCCGCTCAGCCTGCGGAGGTCCCCAGCACCCTGCTGCAGACCATCCGGCAACGAACCGTCGGCACGGGGCAATACCGGACGCTTGCCGCCTCGCCGGGGGAGACCTACATCCCTCGCTACGACCTGCTCGGCCGGGCGGCGGATTCCGCGAGGGCCACCCGGCGGCGCTCACTGGTCTACCTGGGCCACATGTCCGACATCCACATCATCGACAGCCAATCGCCGGCACGCCTGGAACCGCTGCAACAGCTCAGCCCGACCCTGTGGCAAGGCGCCTGCCGGCCGCAGGACGCCCTCACCGTCCACGTGCAGGCTCAGATGGTCGAGGCTATGGCCGCAGCCCGGTACAGCCCGCTGACCGGGGAACCGATGGCCGCCATGTTCAACACCGGGGACAGCGCCGACATGCATTCCGACAACGAACTGCGCTGGTACATCGACATCATGGACGGCAGAACCGTCACCCCCAACAGCGGCGAACCGGGCCGCTACGAGGGTCCGCAGGCATGGGCGGAGGCCGACTATGCCTATCACCCCGACGACCCCTCGGGCGACCGGTTCGGCCCCTACGGATTCCCCGCCATCCCCGGGATGCTCACCGCCGCGGTGTCGCAGCCGGTGGAGTCGCCCGGCATGCCGGTGCCCTGGTACGCCGTCTACGGCAACCACGACGCGCTGTACTACGGCACGGTCCCCATCGACGCGGGACTTCGCGCCCTGGCGCTGGGGGAGCGCAAGCCGGTGACGCCGGAAGCGCTGGGACCGAACTACCTCGCCGGCTGGGCGCAGGACTCATCCGTGCTGGGCCGGCTCCAGCACAGCCTCAGCACCCAGTTCGGCCAGCAGTTCGGGTGGCAGGCCGGCTGGCAGACCGTCACCCCCGACCCGGGCCGGGAGCTGTACCAGCAACAGCAGTTCATGGCGGCGCATCTGGCCACGGCGGAGAACCCGGGCCCGATCGGCCACGGGTTCACCCAGCAGAATCTCGATACGGGCCAGACCTACTGGTCGGCCGATGTCGGGGCGAACCTGCGGCTGTTCGGCCTCGACACCTGCAATCAGGTGATGGGCGCCGACGGCGCGGTGCCGCAGGAACAGTTCGACTGGCTCAAACGCGAACTCGGCAGCACGCAGGACGCGGGGAAGCTCGCAATCGTGATCAGCCACCACAACAGCAAGACCCTCGAGAACGGGGCCGTGGCGGCCTTTGCGCCCGAAGGGGGCCTGGTCCACACCGAAGAGTTCGTCCAGGGCCTGCTGGAACACCCCAACGTCATCGCATGGTGCAACGGCCATACCCATATCAACACGATCACGGCGCACCCGCGCTCCGACGGCGACGGTGGGTTCTGGGAGATCACCACGGCGTCGTGCATCGACTTCCCGCAGCAGCAGCAGGTGCTGGAGATCGTGGACAACACCGACGGCACCATCTCGATCTTCACGACAGTCCTGGACCATGCCAGTGCCGCGTCGTGGCGCGAGGGAGACCTGTCACAGCGTGGGCTGGCGTCGTTGAGCCGGGAGTTGGCCGGCAACGATTGGGTGGCCGACCCGTTGCTGCGGCTCGGATCGCCCCTGGACCGCAACTGCGAACTGCTCCTGCCCGCGCCCTTCGACATGGCAAAGATCACCGACACCGCGCTGGCGAAGGAGACCGCCGCCCACAAGGCCCGGCTCGCGGCCTACGAGTTCGGCGGTCAGCCATGACGTTCACACCCGCGATGGGGGTTGTGCTGGGGGGTGCGGGGTTGCTGGCGCTGTCGGCCTGCGCGGTGACCACACAGGTGGATGCCCTGCAACCGGTCGCGGGCGATGCCGTGACCGGCGTGACCGTCGCCGCAGCAGATGTCCTGATCAGCCAAGGCGTGGCCATCAAGGTGGTCCCGGTGTGCCGTTTCGGTTCGGGCCGCTACGTCTGCAGCGGCGAGACCATGTCCGGCGACAAGATCCGGATCACCGCCGAGGGTGAGGATCCACAGACGATGAGGGTCATGGTCGCCGACGAGCCCGTGTACACCGGGTCCATCGACGAGGTCTTGACGAGGGCGGCGCGACGATGAGCGGCGACGTCGAGCAGCACGAGTCGGTCGTCGCTCCCCAGCAGGGCGAGCCGACAGCCGCACCGG
This sequence comes from Micrococcales bacterium, assembly GCA_032127075.1. Taxonomy (GTDB): domain Bacteria; phylum Actinomycetota; class Actinomycetes; order S36-B12. Next base: position 8,389 of record JAQAZZ010000240.1, read on the forward strand.
CCCGCTACTACGGGTTCTCGGTGCTGGTGTCGGGATTCGCCAAGATGTGGCGGGCCCTGCTTCCCGCGCTGCTGATCATCGTGGTCAACGCCGCGGCGCAGGCTGCGCTGGTCGGCAACAACCCGGTCGCGGGGTCCGGGTGGGTGTTCTGGGTGCAGGCGGCTGCATCGGCGCTGATGCTGCTCGTCACCGGAGCGGTCCTGGCCGCCGCCGCGCTGGCGACGCTGGACGGCTGGGTTTCCCCGGGGCGAGCTTTCGCCGCCGCGCGCACCCACTTCGTGGGCTACGCCGTCTGGGTGGTCGCCCAGTCGGCGCTCGTGGGCATCGGCCTGGCGTTCTACACCCTGCCCGGCTGGGTGCTGTGGGGCCTGACCGTGTTCGTGCCGCTGGCTGCCATCGACGGCAGGCGCAACGCCATCGGCGCCAACTTCCGCGCGATCGGCGCACATCCGCTGCGTTGGCTGGTCACGTGGATCGTCGTATCGATGCTGGCTCTGCTCGGCTGGCTGGCCGCGGGGGCCAACACGTTCCTCGTGGGAGGCTGGCAGGCGGCAGCTATCGCCAACCTGGTCGGCGGGGTCGCGGCGTGGTGGTTGCTCACATCGTGGGCCTGCCTCTACCGCAGCCGGGGCTGACCGCCCGGCGGGTTTGGAAGGCCGCAGCCGAGGAACACTGCCACGGTGATGACTCCTGCAGTGCTGGCCGCGGTAGCCCTGGGCATGCTGCTCGGACCGCTGCTCAACGTGGTGATCGACCGGCTGCCGCGCGGCGCGGCGCTTCTCGACCGTAGGCAGGGCTGGCCGGCCCCCGATCGCCGGCTGCTGCTGGTCACGCTGACGACCGCCGGGCTGTTCGGCGTGATGGCGGCGGTGTTCGGCGCGACCTGGGTGCTGCCCGCCTACCTCTACCTCGCCGCGATCAGCGTGCCGCTGGCCGTGATCGACTTGGCCGTGAAACGGCTGCCCAATGCCATCGTGCTGCCGTCGTATGTCGTCGCGGGGCTGCTGCTGCTGGCACCGGCCGCCGCGGCGCCGGACTGGGGCGCCTACCTGCGGGCTTGGCTGGCCGCGCTGGTGCTGTTCGGGCTGTACTTCCTGTTGGCGCTGATCTACCCCGCCGGGATGGGCTTCGGCGATGTGAAACTCGCCGGGGTCCTCGGCCTGTACCTCGGCTGGCTGGGCTGGGGGCCGCTGGTTGTGGGGGCTTTCCTCGGCTTCGTGTTCGGCGCCGTCGTCGGGGCGGCGCTGCTGCTTGTCAGGAAGGCGAAGGTGAAGTCGACGTTCCCCTTCGGGCCCTTCATGCTGGCGGGAGCACTCGTAGCCGTGGTCTGGGGCCAGTACCTGGCCGACCTCTACACCGGTGCGGCCTTCGGCTGAGCTGCCCTAACCGGACAAACCGTCACTGATTGCAACCAGACAATCACAACTGGCTGTGCAGAGTTCGGCTTCGGGTCATGCTGGATCAGAATGTCCGTTCGGCTCCGGAGGTGATGCGTGTGGCCACCCGCATGACCGGACTCGACATCGCCACCACCTGTGTGCGCGGCGCCGAGTTGCTGTACGCGAAGGACCGGTTCGTGCTGGAGCGCTTCGCGCAGATGCCGCTGCCGGTCGGTGCGGTCGTGCAGGGCGAAGTCGCGGATCCGCAGGCGGTTGCCACCGCCATCAAGATGCTGTGGAAACGCGGCCGGTTCAAGAACAGGGCCGTTTCCATCGGCGTGGCCGGGCCTCAGGTGCTGGTGCGCCGAATCGAGATCCCCTTCGTCGCCGAACAGGACCGGCGCAGATATCTGCCGCGGTTGACCGCCGACCAGGTCCCGCTGGCGGCCGAAGGCGCGGTGATGGACTTCGTCGCCCTGGACACCCTGCAGGAGCCCGGCGTACCGCCCAGATCCTCGGGGCTGCTGGCCGCCGCTGCGGAACAACCGGTCACCTCGGCGATCGCCGCCGTCGAACTCGCGGGCCTGGGTGTGACCGATGTCGATGTCACACCCTTCGCCGCGGTGCGGTCGCTGTGCGATGCGGACCCCATCGGCATCGACATGCGTACCGAGGTCATCGTCGATGTCGGGGCCAGCACCACATGTGTGGCGGTCCACCGCAACGGAATCCCGTTGTCCGCCGACATGCTGATGATCGGCGGTCAGGACATCACCGCGCGGCTCATGGCTGAACTGGGGGTCAACCTGCCGACGGCGGAGTCGCTCAAGCGCGAGGCGCTGCTGGACGACCCCTACACCCGCCATGCCGCCGATTCGCCCAACGGTGTGATCTCCGAGGGGGTGGACACCCTCGTGGCTGAGATCCGCACTTCGGTGCAGCACTATCTCGACGCCTACCCCCGGGCCTCCCTGGGCCGCATCGCCCTCACCGGCGGCGGCTCACTGGTCGCCGGACTCGCCTCGCGGCTGCGGCGGGCGACGGGGCTGCCGGTCGAGCGGGGCCGCTGCCTGCTGCGATTGGGGTCCGGTCGCAGCGGGCTTTCCGAGGACCACCTGCTCTTCGCCGACCCGATGTCCGCCGTCGCTGTCGGACTGGCCATCAGGAGCACGTGATGGCACGCGGCGCGACGGTCCGGGAGCGGCAGGAAGCCGCCTTCGAAGACAAGCCGATACCGGGATTCGTCCGGGTCAACCTGCTGCCCGAGACCCAACTGGACCGCGTCGCCGCGCGCCGCGCCAAGCTCGTCGCCATAACACTGATCCTGATGGCCATGTTCGTCATCCTCGGGTGGCGGCTGTACCTGCAACTGCAGATCCAGGCGGCGGAGGACGAACTGCTGGCGGCCCAGGCCGCCGGTGCCGCCCCCGCCGCGGAGCTCGCCCAATACGGCGAGATCCCCCTGCTCCTCGACGCCGCCGAACAGGGGCAGGAGGCCCTCACCCTCGCCATGGGCTCGGAGGTGCGCTGGTCCTTCCTGCTCAACCAGTTGTCCTTCGCCACCCCCGGCGGCGTGGAACTCGTGGGCGTGGGCGGGGCCATCTCCACCGACGGCACCGTCGAGACCAGTCCGGGGGAGGCACTGACCCCACAACCCACGGTGGGCGAAATGACCTTCACCGGCAGCGCCGCCAGCTTCGCGGGTGTGGCGGATTGGCTGGACAGCCTCGGCGACCTCAACGAGTACACGTACCCCTTGCTCACCGACACCGCGAAAGAGTCCGGTGGGAACAGTTCCGGCGGCGTCACGTGGGACTCCCGCGCGGGCCTGGGCCCCAACGCGCTGTCGGGCCGCTACGGGCAGGCGCTGCCACCAGAGCCGGCGCCTGCCGAGGGAGGTGGGCAATGACGTTGCGCACGCGGTGGCTGGTGGGCGGGGCAGCGGGCAGCCTGCTGATCCTGCTGCTGGGCTTCCTGCTGATCATCAATCCGGCGAGGGAGCACCTGGACGCCGTCAACGCCGCGGTGGCGGAGCAGTACGCCGAGAACGAGCGCATGGCGGTGGAGGTGGAGAGGCGGAAGGCGCAGGTTGCCGACATCCCCGCCACGGTGGCCGAAGTGGAGCAGGTCAGGACCAAGATGCCCGCCGATATGGAGCAGCCCTCCCTGGTGCGCGCGCTGGAGGCCGCAGCCGCCACCTCGGGAGTTGACGTGAAGAGGATCAGCGCCGACACCCCCCGGGCGGTAGAGGGTTCGCCGGGAGACACGGAGCTGGTCGCCCTGCCCTACAGCATCACGGCCACCGGCAGCTACGCCGCGTTGAAGACCTACGTCAGCGAACTCGAGCGGCTGCAGCGGGTGTTCCTGATCACCGACTTCGAGATCGGCAGCGGCAAAGGATCGTTCGGCGACCTCACTATGAACCTCGACGGCACCTTCTACTCGCTGCAGGGCTACGGGGCACAGGCGCCGCAGAACCTGCCCCCGGCCGGGGTGGCGCCGGACTCCGGGACGGAGCCGTCCGGCCAGGCGGCAGCCAAGACCGCCAAGCGGGACACGAAGAAATCCCAGAAGAAAGGCAGTGCGAAATCCCAGAAGAAAGGCAGTGCGCGGGGACCACGCTGATGCCGCCTGGCAGCAGCACAGGTCAGTCGATGCAACAATTGCCATCATGCTGCGCTGGTTGACCGCCGGGGAATCCCACGGACCCGCCCTTGTCGCGACGGTGGAGGGGCTGCCCACAGGGGTGGAGATCACCACGTCGAACGTCGCCGACCACCTGGCCCGCCGCCGTCTGGGGGCCGGCCGCGGGGCACGGATGAAGTTCGAAGCCGACGAGGTCACCTTCCTCGGCGGCGTGCGCCACGGCGTCACCATGGGCGGCCCGGTCGCACTGACGGTCGGCAACAGCGAATGGCCCAAGTGGCAGACGGTGATGTCGGCCGACCCGGTGGCCGCCGCCGACCTCGAGGGGTTGGCGCGCAACGCCCCCCTCACCCGGCCCCGCCCCGGGCACGCCGATCTCGCCGGGATGCAGAAGTACGGATTCGACGACATCCGCCCGGTGCTGGAGCGTGCCAGCGCGCGGGAAACCGCCGCGCGGGTGGCGCTCGGGGCGGTCGCACGAGCGTTCCTGGACCAAGTGGCGGGGATCAGCGTCGTCAGCCACGTGGTCGCCATCGGCGCAGCCGCCAGCGGTGCGTCGCAACTGCCCGGGCCAGAGGATGTCGCGGCGCTCGATGCCGATCCGGTGCGGTGTTTCGACCCGGGCGCGAGCGAAGCGATGCAGGCGGAGATCACCGCGGCGTTCAAAGACGGCGACACCCTGGGGGGTGTGGTCGAGGTGGTCGTGCGCGGGTTGCCGCCCGGTCTCGGGTCGCACGTGCACTGGGACCGTCGCCTGGACTCCCGCCTGGCGGGGGCTTTGATGGGGATACAGGCGATCAAAGGTGTCGAGCTCGGCGCCGGGTTCGAACTCGCCCGCACCAGGGGCTCAGCGGCACAGGACGAGATCGTCAACGACTCCGGCGAGTTGCGGCGCACCTCCGGCAAGAGCGGTGGAGTGGAGGGCGGGATGTCGACGGGGGAGATCCTGCGCGTGCGCGCCGCGATGAAGCCCATATCGACGGTCCCCCGAGCATTGCGGACCGTGGATGTGTCCACCGGGGACGAAGCGGTGGCGATCAACCAGCGTTCCGACGTCTGCGCGGTGCCCGCGGCCGGAGTGGTGGCCGAGGCCATGGTGGCCCTGACCCTCGCCGATGCGGTGCTGGAGAAGTTCGGCGGGGATTCCGTGCCGGAGACCCGGCGCAACATCGACGCCTACCTCGAGTCGATGGCGATCCGCTGATGCCGCCGGATGTGGTGCTTGTCGGCGCACCGGGCTCGGGCAAGACCACTGTCGGCGCGGCTCTGGCCGAAAGGCTGGGGGTGGCGCTGCGCGACACCGACGCGGACGCCGAGCGGGCAGCGGGCGCCACGATCACCGAGATCTTCGTGGACGAGGGGGAGGAGGGCTTCCGGCAACGGGAGCGGGCTGCCGTCTCACTCGCCCTTGCGGAACACACCGGGGTGCTCGCCCTCGGCGGCGGCGCCGTCGAAGAAGCCCACACCAGGCAGGCGTTGCTCGGCTGCAAGGTCGTCTGGCTGCAGGTCAGTGCCAACGAGGCAGCCAAGCGCACCGGCATCAGCGGGCCCCGCCCCTTGTTGCTGGGCAACGTCCGGACGCAGTGGCTGGGTCTGCTGCGCCGGCGGGAGCCGCTGTACGCCGAGGTCGCAGACCACGTCGTGGCCACCGACGGCCGCACGCCGGAGCAGATCGCCGACGAGATCGTGGTCCTGCTGCGGGGACAGGACGCACAATGACGACCACAGTCCGGGTGGGCGGCCCTGCCCCCTACGACGTTGTCATCGGACACTCGGTGACCCCGGCCGCCGTCGCCGCGTTGCTGCCGGCGGCCGACCGGGTGGCCGTGCTGGCCGCCCCGGCCCTGATCGAGGCTGCTGACGCTCTGGCCCGGGCCGTGGCTGACGCGGGACGCACTCCGCTGGTGATCGAACTGCCCGACGGGGAAGCCGCCAAGACCAGCGAGTCCGCGGCACGGTGCTGGGAACTGCTGGGGGCCGGCGGGTTCACCCGCACCGATTGTGTGGTCGGCCTCGGTGGCGGCGCGACGACTGATCTGGCCGGTTTCGTCGCCGCCACCTGGCTTCGCGGGGTACCGGTGATCCAGATACCCACCACCCTCCTGGGCATGGTCGACGCAGCCGTAGGTGGCAAGACCGGCATCAACACGGCCGCCGGGAAGAACCTCGTGGGATCGATCCACCCGCCCCGCGCCGTGATCTGCGATCTCGACTGGTTGCGGACGCTGCCCAAGTCGGACCTCGCAGCGGGCCTGGCTGAAGTGATCAAGGCCGGGTTCATCGCCGACACCGGGATCCTCGACCTCGTCGAAGACGATCCCGCCGCCGTGATGGACCCCGAGTCCGATGCGCTGGCCGAAGTGGCCCGGCGAGCAGTCGAGGTGAAGGCTGGCGTCGTGGCCGACGATCTCACCGAATCGGTGGATCGGGAACTGGGCCGGGAGGTGCTGAACTACGGCCACACCCTGGCCCACGCGATCGAGAAGGCGCAGGACTACCGGTGGCGCCACGGCGACGCGGTCGCGGTCGGCATGTGCTACGCGGCTGCCCTCGGCGTCGCGACGGGGCGGTTGAGCCCCTCCGACGCATTGCGGCACCGGGCGATCCTGGAATCGGTGGGCTTGCCGACCCGCTACCCGGGCGGCGACTTCGCCACGCTGCTGGCCGCGATGCACCTGGACAAGAAGGCGCGCGGCGCGACGCTGCGCTTCATCGTCTTGGACGGCATCGGCCACCCCGGACTGCTGGTCGGCCCCGACGAGGAGCTGCTCCGGACAGCTTTCCAGGAGGTCTCATGACACCGCCCGTGCTCGTCCTCAACGGCCCCAACCTGGGTCGGCTCGGATACCGGGAGCCGGACATCTACGGGCACCGCAACTTCGACGACCTGGTGGCCGCGTGCCGCGGGTGGGCCGCTGAGGCGGGTCTGGCCGTGGACGTCCGGCAGACCGACGACGAGGCCGAAATGGTGCGCTGGTTGCATGAGGCCGCCGACGCCCAGGCGCCCGTGGTGCTGAACCCCGCCGCTTTCACGCACTACTCCTACGCCCTGCACGACGCTTGCGCCCAACTGCGAGCCCCGCTCATCGAGGTGCACATCAGCAACCCGGCGGCCCGCGAGGAGTTCCGCCACACAAGTGTGGTGTCATCGGTCGCGACCGGCACCATCGCCGGGTTCGGGCTGGACTCCGATCGGCTGGCGCTGCTGGCGCTGGCCGGCCGGAGCGACGGGTGACCGAAGGTCCGGACCACGCTGCCCGCCGCCGCCGAGGTCTTGCCGCCGCAGCGGCCCAGGGCGCCTCCTCGCTGCTGGTCAGCGATCCAGTCGATGTCTTCTACCTCACCGGCTTCACCGGTTCCAACGGCAGCACCCTGCTCGCACCCGGCGAAAGCGTGCTGATCACCGATGCACGTTATGCCGAACAGGCCGAGCAGCAGTGTCGGGACATCACGGTGGTGATCGACCGGGACACCGCCGGCGCGGCCCTGCGCCGTGCCCGGGACACCGCGGCATTGCCCACTGCCGTGGCCGGCGACCAAGTGACCATCAACGAGTACACGACGCTCACGGGCATCGCCGGCGACGCGAACCTGCTCGTCACCCAGGGGGTGATCGCAGGTCTGCGCCGATGCAAAGACGCCTACGAGCGTCGCTGCATCGCCGAAGCCTGCCGGCTTGTCAGCGCGGCCGTCGATGCGCTCGTCACCACCATCGCCGTGGGGCAGACCGAGCGGGAGGTGGCCATCCGGCTGGAGCGGCTGATGGTCGATCTCGGCGCCGACGCGGTCGGCTTCGACTCCATCGTCGCCGCGGGTGCCAACAGTGCTGTGCCGCACCATGCCCCGACCGATGCTGTCCTGCGGCGGGGCGACCTACTCAAGATCGACGCCGGAGCACGCTACCGCCGCTACCACTCCGACATGACCAGGACCTTCGTGGTGGGGGCCGAACCCACGCCGCGGCAGCGGGAACTCCACTCCGCCGTGTCCGCGGCCGCCGCGTCGGCGCGCGGGCTTCTCGCCCCCGCGGTGCCCGCGAAGGCGCCCGACGCCGCCGCCCGCCGGGAACTCGGCGGACTGGGGCAGTACTTCACCCACGGGCTGGGCCACGGGGTCGGCTTGCAGATCCATGAGGCTCCGCTCCTGGCGGCGAGGAGCGCGGATACCATAGGGCGAGCAGATGTCCTCACCGTAGAGCCCGGCGTCTACCTGTCCGGCTTCGGCGGTGTGAGGATCGAAGACACCCTGCTGGTCACCGAAACCGGGGCGCGCAGCCTGACGACGACTCAGCGCGAACTTGTCCGGGTCGGCTGACCTCGGGCGGAACAGGAGAGACAAGTGGCGACGACCAACGATCTGAAGAACGGGCTGGTCCTCAATCTGGACGGCCAGTTGTGGACCGTGACCGAATTCCAGCATGTGAAGCCGGGCAAGGGCGGCGCCTTCGTGCGCACGAAGCTGAAGAACGTGCTGTCCGGCAAGGTCGTGGACAGGACATTCAACGCCGGTGTCAAGGTGGAGACCGCCAACGTGGACAAGCGCGAGATGCAGTACCTGTACCACGACGGCGACTCCTACGTGTTCATGGACACCTCGTCCTACGACCAGATCCCGGTGCCCGAAGCAGTCGTGGGCTCCGCGGCCAACTACCTGCTGGAGAATCAGAACGCCACAGTCGCGCTGCACGACGGCAATCCCCTGTACATCGAACTGCCGGCGTCGGTGGAACTTGTGATCACCTTCACCGAGCCCGGTCTGCAGGGGGACCGTTCCAGCGGCGGCACAAAACCCGCGCAGCTGGAGACGGGTGCGAACATCCAGGTCCCACTCTTCGTGGGGGAGGGCACCAAGGTGAAGGTGGACACCAGGGACGGTTCCTACCTCGGGCGCGTCAACTAAGTGGCCGCGCGCTCCAAGGCTCGCCGACGGGCGCTGGACATCCTGTTCGAGGCCGACGCCCGCGAGGAGGATCCCCTTGTGGTCCTGGAACAGCACCAGCAGCGGCGCAGCGCCATGGGAAACCCGGCGTTGAACACCTACACCGGGGACATCGTGGCGGGCGTTGCTGCGCATCTTGCGCAGATCGACGAGATCATCAACACCACCTCCGTCGGCTGGGCGGTGGGGCGCATGCCCTCGGTGGACCGCGCGGCACTGCGCGTCGGCGTCTGGGAGTTGCGCTGGTCGCACGACGTCCCCGCAGGCGTCGCGATCGCCGAGGCCGTCAACGCCGCGAAGGAACTGTCAACCGACGATTCGCCCCAATTCGTCAACGGCGTCTTGGCGAAGATCGCCACCCGTCGCACTGACGAGGGCCGATGAGGGCGGCGGTGTGCCCCGGGTGGGATTCGAACCCACACTGGACGGTGTTTGAGACCGCTTCCTCTACCGGTTGGGATACCGGGGCGCAGTAGGCAGCGTACAACCGGTCCGGTTGGGAACAGGAGGCAGGTGATGAGCATGACGGTGCCCGTGGCCGGGCAACCGGCTCGCGCCACCATCGTTGTGGCCGAGGACGAGGCGGTGATCCGCATGGACCTCGTGGAGCAGTTGCAGGAACTTGGTTTCGACGTCGTCGGCCAGTGCGGCGACGGCGCAGCCGCGGTCCAGCTGTGCCGCACGCTCGCCCCGGACCTGGCTCTGCTCGATATCAGCATGCCCGGCATGGACGGTTTGACCGCGGCGGGGGAGATCGCTGCCATGGGCTTGACCGCCGTGGTCATGCTCACCGCCTACAGCCAGCGGGAGTTGGTGGAGCAGGCCGTTGCGGCGGGCGCGATGACCTACTTGGTGAAGCCGTGGTCGCCCACCGAGCTGCTGCCGGCGTTGGAGTTGGCGCGCAGGCGTTTCGCCGAGATGCGGGAACTGGGCGCCAGGGTGGACGAGCTGTCCCACTCGCTGGTGGTGCGCAAGAACGTCGAACGCGCGAAGTCCAAGCTCATGGCGGCCTACGGGCTGACAGAGGAGGATGCCTTCCGCTGGTTGCAGAAGGCCGCCATGGACCGTCGTACGACGATGCTGGCGGTGGCCGAAGCGGTGCTCCAGACGTCAGGCGAGGGCGCGCAGCCGTAGCAGATCGCGCAGGCTCGCATCGAGGCGGACCCGACCCGTCGCCCAGGCGTGGGCGAAATGCAGGCTGCCGTCATCGAGGGCGACAAGTTCGTCGCTGTCGCAGACGAGTCGCACGTCGGTGCGGCAGTCGCCCTGCTCGACTCGGACGTTGTGGAGCCGGCCCCCCTTCATGTCGCCCACGTAGCTGATATCGAGATCGAGCAGCATCACACCGATGCTGCGGTCCGGCAGACGCCGCAGTTTGTGCGGATCGACCTCGCTGAGGCGCGCGATCAGTGAGTCGATGGCCGCCCGGGCCTCGGCCTCCGTCGCCATACCGAGCCTCCCAGCGCCGACGGCCGATACCCATGGCGCCGACGACCGTAACGATACTGTGGCGGCGGGGGCGCGCTACCGTTGGGAGGTGGCTCAACCCGAACGGGCGCCCAAGAAGCGGAAGGTGGAGAGCATGCTCGACGTTCTACGGGGCTACCTGCAGGTGGCCAACGGGCTGGGCGAGATCACGGTGCAGCGCGCCCGTGAACTTGCCGAGGTACTGGCATCCCAGGGAATGCAGTTGAGTTCCCGCAGCCAGGAGCAGGTCCAAACGCTGACCGACGAACTGCTGGAGTCGGCGCAGACCAATCGCGACCTGCTGACCGGCGTTGTGCGCACGGAGGTGGAGCGTGCCGTCGGCCGGATGGGCTTCGTGCGTGAGGAGGAACTGGCCGCGGTCCGCCAACACGTCCACCGGCTCGAGGAGCAGATCCACAAGGAGCAGCAGCGGGCTGCAGATCGGGCGACCGGCGTGGTACTCGGCGCCGCCGATGCTTCGACCATGGCCGCGAAGTCGGCTGTGTCCAGCGCCTCCAAGACCGTGTCCGATGCGGCCGGCAAGGTGAAGGGTCTCGCCGATGTCGCGGAGAAGGCCGCGACCGACACCGCCAAGGCAGCCAGCGGCGGCGCGCGACGCGCTGTTCCGCGGGCCGCAGCCAAGGGTGCCACGCCGAAGAAGGCCACAGGCGCGCAGAAGACCACCGCCAAGAAGGCCACCGCCAAGAAGGCGACGGCCAAGAAGACCACCGCCAAGAAGGCGACGGCCAAGAAGGCGACGGCCGAGGCGACCACGCCACCGGATGCGCCGATTGCCGGAATCGGCAGCGACAAGGAGACCACATGACGCCCGATGACGAGCTGCAGTCCCGCCCGACAGGCCAGGAACCGGCCGACGGCTCCGCCACGGCCGACCCTGCTGTGATGTCGGTACTGCCCGACGGCGAAGGTTCTGCGGAGGTCGTGGGTCTGGCACCGGAACAGTTGTCGGCGATGATCGCCGGTCTGCAGGGTGAACTCGCCGGGACGGCCAAGACCGGCAACCCGGCCGTTGATGCCGCCATGGAACGCCTCGGGGACCTCGACCCTGCCGACTTGGGCGGATCGGCCGACGTGCTGGCCGATGTGCTGCACCGGCTGGAAGCAGCGATGGGCGAGGGCACGGACAACTGAGGCGTGGCCGCAACACGCCGCCGGTTGGACCGGGAACTGACCCGTCGCGGCCTGGCGTCGTCCGGCGAGGAGGCCCGCCGCCTCATAGTCGCCGGTCGGGTCACAGTGGACGGCCAAGCGGCCGACAAGCCGGCCCGGATGGTCTTGGCCAGCGCCGCGGTTGTGGTGCGGCCGGCGGCCGGCGGCGAGTATGCCTCGCGGGGCGGCCACAAACTTGCCGGTGCGCTGGCGGAGTTCACGGCCGCAGGTCTGGCGCCCGTGTCGGGCCGGACTTGCCTGGATGCCGGTGCTTCGACCGGAGGGTTCACCGATGTCCTGCTCCGCGAGGGGGCCGCGCAGGTCATCGCCGTCGACGTCGGATACGGGCAGATGGTGTGGCGGTTGCAGTCCGACCCGCGTGTTGCCGTGATGGACCGGACCAACGTGCGGTACCTCGAGCCAGCGGACTTGCCGCACGTCCCGACGCTTGTCGTCGCCGACTTGTCATTCATCTCGTTGCGACTGGTCCTGCCCGCGCTCGTCGCGGTCTGCGACCCCGCGGGCGACCTGGTGGTCATGGTGAAACCACAGTTCGAGGTGGGCCGCGATCTCCTCGGCAAGGGCGGGGTTGTCACTGATCCCGCCGACCGGGCCGATGCGGTGTGGTCGGTGGCGGCGGCCGCCGCCGATCTTGGCTGGGGGTCGGTCGGCATCGCCCGCAGCCGGCTGCCGGGGCCTTCGGGGAACGTGGAGTTCTTCCTCTGGCTGCGGCGGGGTCCGGCTTCGACGGACCGGGCCGATGTGATCCGCGCCTGTGCGCCGCAGTAGCAGGCCGACGCCGGTGGCTACAAATCCGCAACAGACGGTGGCCTGGCGCAGGGGGTCCTGGGCGCGCGGCGGTATGTCCGATATCTTGGCGTTCACCGTGGATCGGCCGCGGCGGCTAAGAAGGGACATCATGGCTTTGCGCAAGAAGAAATCCTTGCAGGCCGCAGCGCTGGCCGGGGCGTTCGCCTTGGCGCTGGGCGGCTGCAGCAGTGATTCAGGGGCAGAAGAGGACGGCTCATCCGCCGCCTCGCCGAAGGACGGCGTGTTGAAGATCGGCACGGTGCTGCCGCAGACGGGTTCGCTGGCATTCCTCGGGCCGCCGGAGTTCGCCGGCGTGAACCTCGCAGTGTCGGAGATCAACGACGCCGGCGGTGTTCTGGGCAAGCCGGTCGAGGTCTTCGAGGGCGACTCCAGCGACACATCCACCAACATCGCCTCGACGACTTCCGATCAGATGATCTCGCGCGGCAGCGATGTCATCATCGGTGCCGCGTCGTCGTCGGTTTCGCTGTCGATCATCGACAAGATCACCAGCGCCGGCGTGATCCAGTTCTCCCCGGCCAACACCTCCCCGGAACTGAGCACCTATGACGACAATGGGCTCTACTGGCGCACGTCTCCGCCGGATACGTTCCAGGGTCAGGTTCTCGCCGAGGTGGTGACCAGCGCCAACAAGACGAAGCCAGCCGTCATGGTGCTGCAGGACTCCTACGGCGAAGGCCTCGCAACCAACTTCCAGTCCAACTTCGAAAGTGCCGGCGGCACCCTCGCGGGCGATCCGATCTTCTACGACCCCAAGGCGGCCACATTCGACGCCGAGGTGGGTCAGGCGAAGGCGTTGGATCCAGATGCCATCGTGCTGATCGGCTTCGAGGAGTCGAAGAAGATCATCCAGGAACTGATCAAGCAGGGAATCGGACCCGACAAGACCAGCCTCTTCCTCGTGGACGGCAACCTGTCGAACTCGCTGGCCAAGGGACTGCCGAAGGGGATCATGGCGGGAACCCTCGGGACCCTGCCGGGCGCCGACGCCCCGACCGAGTTCAAAGACCGGATGAAGGAAGTTGACCCCAAACTGGAGGACTTCAGCTACGGTCCTGAGTCCTACGACGCCGTGGTCGTCTCCGCGTTGGCCGCAATCGCAGCGAACAGCGACAGCGGCCCCGATATCGCCAGCCAGCTGGTGGATGTCACCAGCGGCGGTGAGAAGTGCGACACCTTCGAGGAGTGCGCCAAGTTCCTCGAGGAGGGCAAGGACATCGACTACGACGGTCAGTCCGGTCCCATCGACTTCCAGGACAACGGCGACCCGGGCCAAGCGGTCATGGGTGTCTACGAGTTCGGCCAGGACAACACCTATGTGTCCGACCGGTTCGTCGAGGGCGCCGTGCCGCCGGTCGATGGTGGCGAATCGTCGGAAGGCTGATCGACAACGCACTACCACTGAGGGGCCGGCCGAGATGGTCGGCCCCTCAGTCTGTTCCAGGCACCCCTCGCGCTGCCAGCTCGCTCAACCGTGAGCGTCGCGCCAGGTCAGCGCGAGGGACCGACGACACCGTCGCGGCGCAGTTGCGCGATCTCGCCACCGGTGAGGCCGAGCAGGTCGGCGAGGACTTCTTCTGACCCGGCGCCCAGCGCCGGTCCAAGTGACTCCACACTGCCCGGAGTGTCGGAGAGGTGTGGGACGACACCGGGAACCACAACCTCTCCGGCCGCCTGGTCCACGAGCCGCAACAGGTTGCCCCGGGCGGCGAACTGCGGGTCGGCGAAGATGTCGGCGATGGAGTTGATGGGACCGCAGGGGACCTCACCGGCCTCGCACTCGGCCAGAACCGCCGCCTGGGAGCGGGACCGGGTGAAGTCCGACACTATGCCGTTGACTTCGTCGCGATGCGCCAGCCGATCGGGGGACCGGCTGAACCGATCCAACAGTTCCGGTTGCCCCATCACTGCGCTGAGGCGGGCGAACATGCGGTCGGACGTACAGGCGATGGCGACCCAGCGGCCATCGGCGGTCTCGAAGTGTCCGTGCGGGCACGCCAGCAGGGTGCCCACCCCTTCCCGCTGTCGGACCGTGCCGTGCGCGGCGTAGGCGGGTGCGAGCTCGTCGAGCAGCCGGAACACCGATTCGTACAGCGCGACATCGACCACCTGGCCCCGCCCGGTCTGTTCCCGGCCCTTCAGTGCGATGAGCACGCCGATGGCGCCGTAGAGCCCGGTGGCGTAGTCGGCCAGCGAGGTGGAACCTGGTGTCACCGGGGGGCCGTCCGGCATGCCGGCCAGGTAGGTGAGGCCGCCGAACGCCTGGGCGATGCGCGCGAAGCCCGGTCGATCCGCGTAAGGTCCTGTCTGGCCGTAGCCCGACACCCGCAGCATGATCAACGCCGGATTGACGGCACTGAGCTCGTCCCAGCCCAGACCCCAGCGCTCCATGGTGCCGGGGCGGAAGTTCTCGCATACGACGTCGGAGTGCGCGACCAGCCGTCTGAACAGCTCGGCACCGCGCGGGTCGCGCAGGTCCAACGGCAGGGACTTCTTGTTCCGTGCTTCTGACAGCCAGGCCAGCGTGTCGCCGTCCCGCGGCGTCGGGGTGCCGTAGTGGCGCCAGGGATCCCCGCCCCGCGGGTTCTCCACCTTGATGACTTCGGCGCCGAACTCGCCGAGGATGGTGGCGGTGAACGGTGCGGCCACGAACGTGGCAGCGTCGATGACCCGCAGACCCGACAGCGGCTTCAACGCTCGTCGCGCTCCGCACCCAGCGTGCCGAGGTACAACTGCACCACCTTGGAGTCGTGGATCAGGTCGCGACCGGACCCGGTGTAGGCATTGCGGCCGGCGTCCAGCACATAGCCGCGGTCCACGATCTGCAGGCAGCGCCGGGCGTTCTGCTCGACCATGATCACCGTGACGCCGGTGGCGTTGATGTCGCGCACCCGGACGAACACCTCGTCCTGCAGTGCGGGGGACAACCCCGCACTCGGCTCGTCCAGCAGCAGCACCGACGGCTCCATCATCAGCGCCCGTCCCATCGCAAGCATCTGCCGCTCGCCGCCGGACAGTGCGGACGCGCGTTGTTTGCGGCGCTCCGCCAGTCTCGGGAAGATGCCGGCCACGTAGTCGAACCTCGCGGTGAACTGCTTGGGAGCGAGATAGGCGCCCATCTGCAGGTTCTCCTCGACGGTCAGGGAGGGGAACACGTTGTTCGTCTGCGGCACGAACCCCAATCCCTGCCGCACGAGGCGGTCGGCCCGCAGATTGGTGATGTCCTTGCCGTCCAGCACAACTGCCCCGGAGCGGATGCGGACAAGGCCGAAGAGGGCTTTGAGCAGCGTGGACTTGCCCGCGCCGTTGGGGCCGATGATGCCCACCAGTTCGCTGCGGTCCACGTAGAAGTCGCAGGAGGTGAGGATGTCCACCCCGGGCACGTAGCCGGCGACGACTTCGTCGGCCCGCAGCAGAGCGTTGACGGCCGATTCCAGATGATGGCTGCGGTCGGTGAGTTCCCTGGACTTGTTCCACTGCTCGGCATCGACATGGAGCTCATGGATGAATTCCTCGGATCCGGGTTCCAACGTCACGGCTGTTGCCCTCCCCGTTCGTCCAGCGAAGTTTCGTGGTGCTCGCCGAGGTAGGCGTCGATCACCGCCTGGGTCTTCATGACCTCCAATGGCGGTCCTTCCGCGATGACCTGGCCCTGTGCCATCACGACGACCCAGTCGGACACGTCGCGGACCATGTCCATGTCGTGTTCCACGAACAAGACGGTGAGGCCGTCTTCGCGCAACTCGCGGATATGGTCGAGGAGGGACTGTTTGAGCGCGGGGTTGACCCCCGCCATGGGCTCGTCCAGCATCACCAGAGTCGGATCCACCATCAGCGATCGTGCCATCTCCAGCAGTTTCCGTTGTCCGCCGGACAAGCTCCCGGCGAAATCGTCCTCCTTCGCGTCCAGGTTGAAGTGCGCCAGCAGGGCGCGCGCCTTGGCGGTGATCTCAGTCTCCTGGTTCCGCCACAGCGCAGGGATGACGCTGGCCCAGAACCTCTCACCCTTCTGCTTCGTCGCACCGAGTCGCATGTTGTCCAAGACCGTCATCTTCGCCAGCGCCTTGGTGAGCTGGAATGTCCGGACCATGCCCAGCCGAGCAACCTTGTAAGCGGAGAGGCCGGCCACGGACTCGCCGGCGAAACTCCATTGACCGGTGTCGGGCGAGTCGAACCCGGTCAACAGGTTGAACAGCGTCGTCTTGCCCGCACCGTTGGGACCGATGAGTGCCGTGATCGCCCCCCGCTGAACCTCGAGATGGTCCACATCGACCGCGGTCAGCCCGCCGAAGGTGCGCTTCACCGTGTCCACGATCAGGATCGGGTCGGGCTTTGCGACGCCGGCCTCACGGGCGACCGACTCCAGCGCGGCTCGCGCCGCTGTACGCATTCCCAGTTCACTTGACATCGAAGGCCAACTCCCGTTTGTCACCCAGGATCCCCTGTGGCCGGAAGATCATCAACAGCATCAGGGAGGCCCCCAGGATCCAGAAGCGGATCTGGCCCACCTGGGTACCGTCGATGAACGTGATCAGCCCGCTGCGGACCGCCTCGCTGAGCGCGACATCGAACAGGACGAGGAGGAACCAGAAGACGATCGCCCCCACCACCGGGCCCAACACGCGGGCCGCGCCGCCGAGGATCAGCGCCGCCCAGGCGAAGAACGTCAGGTCGGTGCTGTAGTTGTCGGGCTGCACCGACTGCGACGACACCGAGAAGATGAACCCTCCCAGACAGCCGAGCACGCCGCCGAGGACCAACGCCTGCAGTTTGTAGGAGTACACGTTCTTGCCGAGGCTGCGCACGGCGTCCTCATCCTCGCGTATCCCCTTCAGCACCCTGCCCCACGGCGAGCGCATCGCCAGGAAGACCAGCACGCAGGACAGGGCCACGAGGACCCAACCCACCACAACGACGAAGAGGTCGTTGCGGCTGAAGGTCAGCGGACCGGCGGCCAGACCCGAGCCGAACGGGTTCAGCGCGTAGAAGTCGTTGGCGAACCGGTTGAGTCCGTCCGACCCGCCGAAGATGTCCCGCAGGGTGACGGAGCGGGCAGTCAGCCGGATGATCTCCGCCGCCGCGATGGTGACAATCGCCAGATAGTCGGCGCGAAGCCGCAGGGTCGGGATCCCGAGCAGGAGCGCGAAGACGACCGCGGCCAGCAGGCCCACCGCTATTCCGAGCCAGAAGGACAGCCCCAGCGTTGCCACGGTGACGCCCAGGCCGTAGGCGGCAACGGCGAGGAACCCGGCTTGGCCGAAGTTGAGCAGCCCGGTGTACCCGAAATGTACGTTCAGGCCGATGGCGGCCAGGGCGAAGATGACGGCCTGCACACCCAAACCCTGTGTGACGGCCTGGTTGATGATGAGGTTGAAGTCCATGGATCAGCCCACCCGTTCCGCCCGGCCGAGCAGGCCCTGGGGTCGGACCAGAAGGATGATGATCATGATGAACAGCGCGCCCACCGTCTTCAACTCGGTGGGCACCACGAGGGTGGACACCTGGATCAGCACACCGACGACGAGTGCGCCCACCAGCGCCCCGACGGTTGTCCCCAGCCCGCCGAGGATGACGCTTGCGAACACCAGCAGCAGGATCTGGAAGCCCTCGTACCAATTGACTCCCACACTGAGCGAGTAGAGGATCCCCGCCAGGCCCGCCAGAGTCGCACCTACGGTCCACACCACGTTGATGACCCGTTCGACATTGATGCCCGAAGCCGAAGCCAGGGCCGGATTGTCGGCGATAGCCCGACTGGCCTTGCCGGTACGGGAGAAGCCCAACCACAGCAGCGTCACGATGATGGCTGTTATCGCCACAGATGAGCCGACGAGGACCTTGGGGGTGATGTCCACCGGTCCGATCGCGATGCCGGCCTGCCCGCTGTAGGACGCGTACTGCTGGGTGGAACCGCCGAAGAAGAACAGGTAGACGTAGCGCAAGAGGATGCCGAAGCCGATGGAGACGACCAGCATGGCGATCAGGCTCACTCCGCGCTTGCGCAGCTGCCGCCACAGCGCCCGGTCCTGCAGCGACCCGAACACCGCGGACACGACCAGGGCCAGGGCCGCGGCGACGATGAACGGCAGCCCGAGGAAGTTGTTGAACACCAGGGTCGACAGCGCCCCGAGCGTGACCAGTTCGCCGTGGGAGAAGTTCGTGAGGCCTGTTGTGCCGAAGATCATGGAGAGCCCGACGCCGGCAAGTGCGATCACCAGGCCGAAGACCAGACCGTCCACCGACAACTGCAGGAAACGGTCCAGCGTCGACTCGCTGCTGCCGGTGTCCTCACCGGTGGGGAACGACACGGTTCGCTTCGCCGACAACAGGCTGATGGTCAGGGTCGTCTTCTCCGGGTCGGTGAGCGTGACACCTTCCGGCAGCGTGCCCGTGTCGATGACTACGGTGTACGGTCCGGAGCCGGGCACCTCGACGGACCACTTCCCGTCGGGGCCGGACTCGGCGGTCTCGGCGAAGCCCGCTTCGTCGCTGACCTGGAACACGACACCCGCGATCGGTTCGCCTTCCGGGTCCAACATGGTGCCGTTGATGGTTCCGCCGGCGGCCTGCGCCGCGGGTGACAGCAGCAGCAGCAAGCCTGCGGCGATGACGCCGAGCAGCGCCATGACCGCCAATCGGCGCTGCTCGCGTAGGGGTGTCAAACCGACCCTCCCTCCGCCCGCACGGCACGGGCTGCGCAGGGCAAAGGCTAGCGGCCCACGCCGCGCAGTTCTCGCAACCCGGGTGGCGCGCCGCGTTGCGGCGGGGATTGCGGTTAGCGTGGTCCGGTGACCACGACACGCGAGGTGCTCCTCGTCACCCACGCCGGCCGCCCGGGCGCGGTTGCGGTTGCCTGCGACCTGCTGTCCGGGTTGCAGGAGGCGGGTCTGGTGGTTCGGGTACCGGCCGAGGAACTTCCAGGGCTGCAGGCGGCGGCGCCCGGGTTCCGCGACGCAGTCGCCGTGCAAGAAGGGGCGCGCCTGCCTGCCGAGTGCGAGCTGGTGGTCGTGGTGGGCGGTGACGGGACGATTCTGCGGGCGGCCGAATACGCCGTTCCCGCGGGCATCCCGCTGATGGGAGTCAACTTGGGGCATGTCGGTTTCCTCGCCGAGGCGGAGTCGGAGGACGTGCCCCATGTCGTCCGCAGCGTGGTCCAGCGCAGCTACGTCGTTGAGCAGCGAATGGCGCTGTCGGTCTCGGTGCTTCAGGAAGGGGAGCCGGTCTGGTCGACATGGGCGCTGAACGAGGCCAGCATCGAGAAGAACTCTCGGGAGCGGATGATCGACGTCCTGCTGGAGATCGGGGGCAAACCGCTGTCGCGCTGGGGGTGCGACGGGGTCATCGTCGCCACCCCGACCGGCTCCACTGCCTATGCGTGGTCGGTCGGCGGCCCCGTCGTGTGGCCCACCGTGCAGGCGCTGCTGGTATCGCCCATCAGCGCCCACGCCCTCTTCGCCCGCTCCCTGGTGGTGGCCCCGAACACCACCGTCTCGGTGATCGTGCAGGAGGCGTCGCCCGAGGGGGTGCTGTGGGCCGACGGCCGCCGCGTTGTCGGGCTGTCGCCGGGTGCCAGGATCGAGGCCACCGCCTTGCCCGAGCCGGTGTGCTTCGCGCGCCTGCATCCGACGGAGTTCACCGACCGGTTGGTCGCGAAGTTCCATCTGCCCGTCAGCGGCTGGCGGGGTGGGAGGCCCCCGACGTGATCGCCGATCTGCACATTCGCAACCTCGGGGTCATCGCCGAGGCTGACGTGGAACTCAGCCCCGGCATGGTTGTGTTCACCGGCGAAACGGGCGCGGGCAAGACGGTGCTGGTGGGCGCGCTCGGACTCGTCCTGGGCGACCGGGCGGATACGAGCGTGGTGATGGGTGATCGGGCGGACGTCTCAGCCCGGATACTCGTGGACGCCAGGGGAGCGGAGGCCGAGCGGATCGCGTCGGCGGGCGGCTATGTCGAGGCGGACGGCACCGCCACCGTGACGCGCACCGTTTCCGCGAGCGGCCGGGGCCGAGCGGCCCTCGGCGGGGCGGCGGTACCTGTCTCCGCGCTGGCGGAGTTGGGGCAGCGTGTCGCACAGCGCCACTCGCAGAGCGATCAGATCAGGCTGCGCTCGCCGCGGCGGCAGCGGGAGTCCCTCGACGCCTTCGGCGGCCCCGAACTGGCCGCCGCCGCAGCGGACTACCGCCGCAAGTACAGCGACTTCCTCGCCGAGTCCGAACGCCTGCGCCACTTGCAGGAGGAGCGCTCGCACCGGCAGCGGCGCATCGCCGAACTGGGCGACGGGCTGCGCCGCATCGAGGAGGTCAACCCCGGTCCCGACGATGACCATCTGTCCGAGTCGATCGCCCGGCTGGCCAACGCAGAGTCGCTCGGCCAGAGCCTGGCACACGCGCTGGGGGCGCTGGATCGGGGCGATGGGGGAGTCCTGCCCGATCTGACCGACGGGCTGAAGGAGTTGCAGCGTGCGACCGGGATCGACCCGGGTATCGGTCAGCACGCGGATCGGTTGGCCGAGGTGGAGATCCTGCTGCGGGACATCGACTCCGATCTGCGGCGCTACGCCGACACGCTGCGCGCCGACCCCCGTGAACTGGATGTGCTGCAGCAGCGCAAGTCGGCGCTGGCTAACCTGCAGCGGGCCTTCGGGCCGACGGTCGCCGATGTGATCGCCTGGGCAGATTCCGCGCGCGGGGAGTTGGAGCGGCTGGAGGGCGCCGACGGCGCCGAGTCGGAGCTGCTCGGGCGAATCAGC